>CAIUCY010000176.1 GCA_903897765.1 uncultured Candidatus Marinamargulisbacteria bacterium
ACTCCGAATCGTTTCCCTCTCGGGCAGATGCCATGGCTCGCGAGAAATCTCTCAAAACAGGTAGAGGCAGAGCCGAGTTAGATGCTATACTTTCCTTGGCCTAACGGAGAGGTGTCAGAGTGGCCGATCGTACTTGACTCGAAATCAAGTGTACCGCAAGGTACCGTGGGTTCGAATCCCACCCTCTCCGCCAGAAAAATTAAAAGGAGCCCCCTATGTTAACCCTCATTAATACCCGTCGAAGTGTTCGAAAATGGATCGAAAAACCCGTCAGTGAGACAGATATTCACGATATCGTCGAAGCCGGCATGAATGCCCCCTCCGCTGGGAACGAACAAGCGTGGCAAATGATCGTCCTTACCGATAAAGCGCTGATGGAAAAAATATCTGCCACGAATAAAAATATTGCCACGCTGCGAAATGCCCCCGCAGCGATCCTTGTTTGTGGTGACTTGAACGCTCAAAAATACGATGGGTACTATGTTCATGATTGCTGTGCCGCTACGGAAAACATCCTTTTAGCCATCCATGCGAAAGGTCTCGGCGGCGTGTGGGGGAATGTTTTTCCCGATCATGCTGAGGGGTTCAGGCAGCTGCTTAACATCCCGGCTGATATCATCCCTTTTTCGATCATCCCGTTTGGTCATATCGATGGGGTTCCTGCCTACGAAAGTCGTTTTAACCCGCAAAAACTTCATTTTAATCAATGGTAAACTTGAAGAAAGCATGAACATTACGTCCGCAACCTTTGTAAAAGGACTTATTGGTGAAGACCCCATCCTCGATGATGGCCTTCCCCAAATAGCCTTTATTGGCCGATCGAATGTCGGCAAGTCGAGCATTATTAATACGCTAACCCGACAAAAAGACTTGGCCCGAACGAGTGGCATCCCCGGTCGCACGCAACAATTGAATGTTTTTTTGATCAACAAATCGCTTTACTTGATCGATCTTCCTGGCTACGGATACGCAAAGGCCTCGTGGGAAGCCCAACAAGAACTTCATACCCTTATTAACTGGTATTTGCTCAGCTCTCGATACAAACAAAAACTCGTGGTGCTTATCATCGACGGCAATGTCGGCCCGACCGATAAAGATATCGCCATGCTTAACAGCTTAAAAAGTCAGAACAAAAAAGTGGTTATTGTCGCCAATAAATTCGACAAAGTGAAAAAGTCATCCGCGCAACATCATTTACAGCAGATCCAAAAAACCGTGGGTGATTACACAGTCATTCCTTACTCAACCACAGCCAATCTAGGGTCATCTGCCCTTCTAAAAGAGATCTTCGCCTAAACCGTCCCTTTTAAACCCCACTCTTTTCCAATTAAGAGTGGCGCTCCAAAAACAACCTCAACGAACCGATTCTTTGTTATGCCTGTGGCCTCTATCATGACTTTAACATATCCTTCAGTATAGCCTGTTGCTTGTCCCTCCTGTATCGTCTCCACAAGGATCGTTGCTCTTTTTCCTTGCATGGCTCGAAGCGCCTTTTTCTTTGCGTCCTCAATGGCGACTAAAATACGCTTCATGCGTTCCCGAACAAGCGATGGGGCCAACTGAGGCTTGCTTGCCGCCACCGTCCCTTGCCGAACCGAATAGGCAAACGCATGCACGTCTAAAAAGAGGCCTGTTTCGATCAAATTGAGGGCGCCCTCAAACTCTGCGTCTGTTTCTTCGGGGTAACCAATAATGAGATCGGTTGTCAGCTGGATGGGGCGTTTGGCCGCAGCCACTTTATCACAAAGAGCCAGATAGTCTTCGAGGCTGTATCGTCGATTCATTCGCTTTAATAACGTATTTGCCGCCCCCTGTAACGGCACATGCAAGTGGGTTGCAAGGCGAGGGTGGTCGCCCATTAACGCAAGCAACTTCTCGTTAACAAGGTTGGGCTCAAGCGAACCCAGTCGGATCCGAAAGTCCCCGTTGACATCAAGCAAAGTCTCGACCAAATCGCTCACATTACGATCATCTTCTTGCCACGTCCCCAGATTTATTCCTGTCAGGACGATTTCCTTTACCCCTTCACTTACAAGCAGCTTAAAGTCGTGAAGAATTTTATTTTGAGGAAAACTCACTCGACCGTGTCGAACCGTGGGGATAATACAATAACTACAATAGTAGTCACAGCCAGTTTGGATAAGAAGGGTTCTTCGAATACGACCTTGGCTTGTTGATGATGTTGCTAACAACTGGGGCGAAGGCAGTGTCGATAAGTAAGCGGCTAATTCACCTTTTAGGACGATCTCACTGCCCGATAATACGTCAATTGGCGTCATGGGGTTCTCTGGCATACACCCTGTAATGATGATTTTTGCCAAAGGATGATGCCTTGCCACGTGACGGATCATTTGGCGACTCTTTTTATCGGCAACTTGCGTAACCGTGCAGGTATTGACGATGACGAGTTCGGCCTCGTCGACCTGACCAACAACTTGATGGCCTAGCGACAACAGTTGGTTCGCCGTCTGCTGGCTTTCATGTTGATTAACCTTACACCCGAAGGTAAGGATAAAAATCTTCACGATCTATACTTAGTACCGATAAAGGTCTGTTTTATAGGGGCCTTCGATGGGGACACCAATGTAATCAGCTTGTTTTTTTGACAAGGTCGACAGCTTTGCGTTCAATTTACTTAGTTGCAAACGAGCCACTTTCTCGTCGAGGTGTTTGGGTAACGTATAAACACCCACCGGGTATTCGCCCTGTTTTGACCACAATTCGATTTGGGCAAGGGTTTGATTAGCAAAAGACGAGCTCATAACATACGAGGGGTGGCCGGTTCCACAACCCAGATTAACCAGACGACCTTGAGCCAACAAAATGATACGCTTCCCATCAGGGAAAATAATATGGTCGACTTGGGGTTTAATTTCTTCCCACGTATATTTTTCTAGCGACGCTACATCGATCTCATTATCAAAGTGCCCGATATTACAAACGATGGCTTGATCTTTCATTCGTTTCATATGGTCATGCGTAATCACATGAAAGTTGCCGGTCGCGGTTACAAATATATCGGCCAATTCACAGGCCTCGTCCATGGTGACAACTCGATAGCCTTCCATGGCAGCTTGAAGCGCACATATCGGATCGATCTCGGTGACCCAAACCTGTGCCGACAATCCGCGAAGGGCTTGGGCACATCCTTTGCCTACATCGCCATAGCCACAAACCAAGGCTACTTTGCCCGCGATCATGACATCGGTTGCTCGCTTTATCCCATCAATTAGTGACTCTCGGCAGCCATAAAGATTATCAAACTTCGATTTGGTCACCGAATCATTAACATTGATGGCAGGAAATTTGAGTTCGCCGCGTTGATGCATTTGATAGAGTCGATGAACCCCCGTGGTGGTTTCTTCTGTGACCCCTTTGATCGCTGCAAGATTTTTTGCATACCAACCGGGTTGTGCCAAATTTCGTTTTTTTATGGCCGCATATAAAACCCGTTCTTCCTCGGAGGAAGGATTATCAAGGAGGCTAGGGTCGGCTTCTGCTCGCGTTCCGAGATGAAGCAGCAACGTTGCGTCGCCCCCATCATCTAAGATCATATTAGGGGTTCCGCCATCTGACCATTCAAATATTTTATGCGTAAAATCCCAGTACTCTTCAAGTGTCTCGCCCTTAAACGCAAATACGGGTGTTCCCGATTTAGCGATAACCGCGGCCGCATGATCTTGGGTCGAGAAAATATTACAACTCGCCCATCGTACATCCGCACCCAAAGCCTTCAGTGTTTCGATAAGAACGGCTGTTTGTATCGTCATATGCAGTGACCCTGCAATTCTTGCACCCTTCAGGGGTTGGGTCTTAGCGAACTCCTTGCGAATAGCCATCAGTCCGGGCATTTCGGTTTCTGCGATCGCCACCTCGCGACGCCCCCAAGCTGCTAGCGTTATATCTTTAACTACGGAATCTGTCATAAGTTTCTCCTTTTGTCTGTTGGAATATCGAAAACTGATTATATTACAAGGGAAAGGTTTTTATAAGCTCTTGGCATCGACGGTTAATTTTCTCAGGTGTTGTTGCTAATAATCCATCGGGGCCAAATTCTTCTACGGTAAACGATGCCGTGACTGCGCCAATGAGCAAGGCATGTTTAATATTTTCGATCGTCCACGGCGTGTTGGTCATAACACCCAAAAAGCTTCCGGCAAACGAATCGCCAGCCCCTGTGGGGTCTTTGACAAGCGATAAGGGAAACGCCGCTACGCTCAAATATTCGCCCCCGCGCGTAAATAAAGAGGCACCATGCTCACCCCTTTTAAGCACCAATATATCTAGAGATGGCGCCCAATTCATAATAGATTGGGCTGCTTGAATAAGGTTGTAATGCTCCCCCAACAGCCGAAGCTCCGCATCATTGATAAACAAAATATGGCTCTTGCAGACCACGGCTTTAACGGCCTCTTTTTTTATGTTAAGCCACAAGTTCATGGTGTCCATGGCAATTCGTGTCGCATTTGATTGTTGAATGGCTGCCAATTGTGAATCTGGGTCATTGTTAGCAAGAAATAGTGTGTCTCGATTTGCATTCTCGATGCTCAGCTTAGGATTATATTCACCCAAAACCCCGATCTCCGTTTCAACGGTTAGGGCACTATTGATGTCTTCAAGGTAACTGCCGATCCAATGAAATGTTTTTCCTTTTTCCCTTCGAATATCACTCGTATCGATACCTCGGGACTGCAGAAGCTCGATTTTATGAGCATGATAATCGTCGCCGACCACCCCAACGATGGAGGGTTTCGTAAAGTGACTCGCTGCGATCGCCGCGTAAACTGCCGAACCGCCCATGATTTTTTCTTTGGTACCTTCGTGGGTATAGAGTGTGTCAAAGGCTACTGAGCCAACAATCGTTAAGCTCATTTTGTTTCGTTGTTTTTGGGAAGTTTTAGGGTGAAGGTTGTGCCTTCACTTTCAACACTTGAAACGGCGATTTCTCCACCCAATAGTTCAATCAGGGTTTTCACGATACTTAGCCCTAATCCTGTACTCTTTTCATTACCCGTGGGATGGTTCGTCAGTTGTGCAAACGGTGTAAAAAGTTTGTCGATCTCGTCCTCTTTAATTCCAATCCCTTGATCCTTGACGATGATAATACAGTTGTTTTCTTCCTCCAACATTGATATCAAGATCGAAGTTTGTGCATGTGAATACTTTAATGCATTTGAAAGGAGATTGTTAAGGATTTCCCTTAATCGACGTTCGTCGGTTTCAATTATACAGTCGCCTTCCATCTTAAGATCAATACGAATACCCTTTTCTGCACCCGCAATACTATGGGTTTGAACAATGTCATCTAAAAATGGTCGCAAATCAAGGATCGCTCTTGATAACAACACTTGCCCGCTCGAAAGCTGCTCAATATCCAAGAGATCCTCAATGAGATCAAGCGCAAATCGAGCGTGTCGACTGATTTTGTGTATCACGGCACGTTGCTTGTCATTCAGGTCATTTGCCATCATACGCAAAAAAACCTCTGATAGCCCGGTAATAATGGCAAGCGGACTCTTTAGGTCATGGATAACATTTGTAAACACTTTTTTTTGTTCTGTAGTCACCCTAACCCCTGTCCTGAAAGGTATTCTCGTATTATCATATTCGTCCAAATGGGTTTTGACAACATTTCTAGCAGGAACATATTATTATTAGCCTCATCCTCTCCTCGACGTCACACCATGCTAAAGGAATTTATCCCAAATTTAAGGGTGGGCGCAGTGCCTGCAATACAGGAGATCATCCCTTCGAAGGGGGATGTTTGCTTTGTGGCACAAGCCTTAGCGCTTCAAAAGCTACAGGCGGTGCTTGCGGGTTCATTGTCTGATTCGATTCGATTTGTCCTTACTGCCGACACCTTGGTGGCACACGGCGAACATATCCTTGGCAAACCTCTCCATATCCAAGAGGCTAAACACATGCTCCTTGGGCATCTGGGGCAAACACACACGGTTGTTTCGGCTGCATGGCTTTTCGATAGACAAACCCAAATTGAATACCCTTTACAAGAAACCGCTCAGGTTTACTTCAAATCAATGTGTGCTGAAACGATTGAAGTTATAGCGCAATATTTAAGGCTTAAACCACCTCACGGGCCACTCGATAAAGCGGGTGCTTACGGCATTCAAGAGCCGCTTGTCGGTGACAATCTTATTGATCGTATTGAAGGCTCTTATGAGGCTATTGTGGGGTTCCCGTTGAAGAGCTTTATGAATCTGTTTCAACCACTCTGCCGTTCTTAGTATATAATAGTCTCTATCAATCCCAAGGAGGTACTCATGCCCTACGTGAATGTCAAAACAGCCGGCACCCTGACGCGTGAGCAGCGCGAGGAAATCGCCAAAGATATTTCAGAAAGCCTAGAGCGCGTTGCAGCCAAACCTAAAGCCCATACCTATATCGTCTTTGATGAGGTCGAGCGCGACCATTGGGCAGTTGGAGACGAATTATTGGGATAAAAACCCTTCTTGTAGTTGATGGGCACAACCTTGCCTATCGCGCTTTCTTTGCGGTAAAGGGCCTCTCCACACGAGCCGCTCAACCGACCAATGCCGTGTTGGGGTTTTTGAATATGTTGCTCCGCGCTAATGACGTCGTGAAGCCTGACTATCTGGTTGTCGCCTTTGACCGACCTGAACCCACATTTCGTCATGTTCGTTTTGACCAATACAAAGCCCATCGCGAAAAAGCCCCTGACGAGTTTCGTTCTCAAGTGCCTATTATCAAAGACATGATGGATGTGTTACATATTCCGATCCTTGAAGCGGCTGGTTTTGAAGCCGATGATATCATGGGTAGTTTGGCCCATATCGCCGAAACAAAAACCACCGATATTCACACTGTACTTTTCACTGGTGACCGTGATGCCTTGCAGCTTGTCAGCGACCGCACCTCCGTCATGCTTCCTCAGAAAGGCTCCGAATTGCTCATCATGACTCCGGCGAATACCATCACGATGATGGGGCTTAAACCCGATCAGATCGTTGATTTCAAAGCGTTAAAAGGGGACGCGTCCGATAATATCCCCGGTGTTCCGGGTATCGGTGACAAAACAGCAACCCAACTGCTTCAACAATTCTCAACTCTCGATAACCTCTATCACCATCTCGATGAAGTCAAGAGCGAGACCCTTCGCAGCAAGCTGACACAACATATCGACCTCGCCTATCTCAGTCGAGATCTCGCCACCATCCATATTGAGCTTCCCCTTGATCTTCCCCAAACACCTATAGTCATTGATCTCGTTCATGGGCGCTCGTTTTTTGAAACATATGAGCTGCATGGTTATCTTAAAAAAGCAGGGGGCCCCCTTCAAACAAGCGAAACCCTATCCACCAACACCCCGCTTCGACCGTTCACTCAACTGGCCGATCAAGCCGCTTGGCATCGGCATTTGTCAACGCTACCAAAAGAAACCCCGATTGCCTTTGTTCCTCACATCGTCGACAAGCAATGGTTAGGCTTTGCGGTGGCAACATCCGGCGATAACGCTTTCTTTGTTCCGCTCACATCACAAAGCAGCCCTAATGACCATGCCACTCTCGGACCGATGTTCACAACGGAGCCGTCACGCTCCCCTTTTGAGAGTAAGTGGCTTTCCTCTCATCCTTTGATCGTGCATGATTTTAAACGACTCCTGCATAATTTACCTTGCGAACCGCCCGCGCTCGATGGGGTCTTCGATATCATGCTCATGGATTATTTAATGGCGCCCGATCGGCTTCAGCATGGGGTGGCACGATTGCTTAAAGAGTACTTCCGAGAAGAGCTTCCTGACCTCACTTCCTATGAAGGAGCAACAACCCTCGCTTGCTCGCTCTTTCGGCTTTATTCGGTCATTATGCCCGACCTAAAACGCAAAGACTTGTATCCGCTTTACCACGATCTGGATCTCGCGCTCATCCCTGTGCTTTATAAGATGGAACAACGGGGTATCGGTGTCGATGCGGCTTGGCTAAAGAAACTTTCTCTTGATTATCACGCGCAGGCTTTAACGCTTGAGGGAGCTATTCATGGGCTTGCGGGGGTGGTGTTTAATGTTAATTCTCCCAAACAGCTGTCACATATTCTTTTTACCGAGCTCGGACTTCCGGTTCAGCATAAAACAAAAACCGGGGCCAGTACCGATAGTGACGCGCTTGAAGCGTTAGTCTCCCTTCATCCTATCGCTGAAAAACTCCTCGAGTATCGACAACTCACGAAACTGCTCAACACTTACATCGATGTGCTTCCCACACTCATGGACACCCATCAACGGATACACACCACGTTCAACCTGACCGTCGCCGCCACTGGGCGACTCTCGAGCAGCGAGCCCAATCTTCAAAACATCCCGATCCGTACCGAACTGGGCGAGCGTATTCGACGGGCGTTTGTAGCACAAGACGGCTTCACGTTGGTCGTTGCCGACTATTCGCAGATCGAATTAAGGATATTGGCTCATTTAAGTGGTGACGAGAACCTCATTGCGGCGTTCCTTGCTGGAAAAGACATTCATACTGCCACCGCCTCCACGATCTTTAAAATCCCCTATGAAGACATCACCCCCGCCATCCGTCGACGCGCCAAAGAGATCAATTTCGGCATCGCCTACGGCATGAAAGCATTTGGGCTTGCTCAACGATTAGGCATTCCTCAAAAAGACGCCGCCGCCTTTATTGACAGCTATTTTGCCTCGTTCCCAAAGATCCAAACGATCCTTGACGCAACCATTCAACATGTAAAAGACTTTGGGTGGGTGGGGACAATGCTGGGGCGCAAACGGTTTTTCCCGATGTATGCGACCGCTAGCAAAAAAGACAAACAAGGGCTTGAACGCATGATCATTAACACGCCGTTTCAAGGCAGTGCCGCCGATATTATCAAAGCCGCTATGCTCGCCGTCGAGAAAAAACTCGCGCCGCTTCAAGCCAAAATGATACTGCAAATTCATGATGAACTCATTATCGAGTGCCCCCCAAGCGAAGTCGAGGAGGTCAAGGCTATTCTCAAGGCTGAAATGGAAGGCGTCTGTTCCCTCGTTGTTCCGCTGACCGTCAATATTGGGGTCGGCCAAAATTGGCTCGAAGCAAAATGAGGATCTTTGTAACGGGTACGGATACGGGGGTTGGCAAGACCTTTGTCTGTGCTCATTATATGAATCAATGGGGCAGCGAACATCCAGCCTATTACAAGCCCCTTCAAACCGGCTCTCCGTCGATAGCCGAGGCGGAGGATGTCCTTGCTATAAAGCGATTAACACACCATGCCTTTGACAACGAGGTGAATGGTGGTCTTTGTTTGAAGGCGCCCCTCTCTCCGTATCAAGCGGCGTTGGCTGAAAATCTCAGTCTTAACCCCACCCAGATCCTCGACGATCTTAACAAACAAATCGCCATGCATGAAACCCTCGTTGTCGAAGGCGCCGGTGGACTTCTTGTTCCGATCACCCAAGACTATTTCATGCTTGATCTTATCGAGCAATCCGGTCTTCCGGTCGTCCTTGTCACTCGGCCCCAACTCGGCACCCTCAATCACACCCTGCTCAGCCTTCGGGCGTTGCAATCCCGAGAGGTTCCCATTCTGGGGTTCATCATGAACCAATTTCCCGCCACACCCAATCAAGCGGAAGCCGATAGTGTTGCAATGATCGAATCCCTAAGCGGAGTAAAATGCCTTGAGGTTATCCCGTCGAATTCCCTTTGTGCTAAAATAAACCTATCGGAGGTGACGCCATGAAAACCGTAAAAGAAGAGGTCTGTTCTCTGGGTGAAAGACTCTCAATTAATGCAAGCCTAGATGATGCTATGTATGAGCTTTATGTTATCGATAAAATTCGCAAAGCTCAAGATCAGGTACGTTTAGGGCTGACAAAGGATAGCGTCCAGCTAAAAGAAGAAATCGAGAAATGGTAACGTGGTCTAATGATGCCATTCTGGCCTTAAAACAAATCCACGATTTTATTGCATTAGACTCCAGACACTACGCTCAAAAGGTTGCACTTGAACTTTGGGGCTATGCCGAGGAACTCAGTTTATTCCCCCATAAAGGTCGTATCGTTCCTGAGATGCGACAAAAGTTGATTCGAGAAGTATTCATTTATTCCTATCGAATGATTTATCAAATCTCCACGACGGGGATTATTGTTCTTCAATTGGTACATCAACGCAAAAAGTTAAACAAAAAGGTAGTGCTTAGCAAGAATTAAGTGTCTACTCGCTGCCCTCAATAGTTGCTCCGGAGCAACAATCTTTACTGACTTAACTGCTCAAAATCCGATGGCATAAGGCCTCCACAAAAAAGAAACGTATTTTTTAAATGCTTGTTGGGTGAATATTTCTCCATTTCTGTCCGAAAAATTAATAAGAAGATGACAAAATTCAAGTGTATCGCTTTTAATCCTTTCTCGGCCTCGCTATTAAACAAACTCACGGCGACTTTTTGGAATCGTCTAAACCATATGCGCAATACAGAAACCCAAATATATTGCGAAGAAACAGCAGATCCGTTTCTAAAGCGTCTACAAAGAATAGAAACTATATTCAAAAACCCATCTGTTTCTAATCTACACAAACTAATTGGATCTCAGCACCTCAATCGGAAATTACCGATGTATAAATCGGATCAATTTTCCAATCTCGAAAACCACATAGCGCAACTTGAGATTGCTTGTCTGGCCAAAATCCTCATCAACCCTCGAATAACACTATCCAAGTCTGACCTAGATGCTGTTGTCACCTTTTGTTGTGAGAAAACCTCTCAATCACTTGGATCAGAGGCCGAATGCTTTACCCTTTATCTTAAGGACTTGATTAACGGAATAATTCAGTCTTTTCCACACCTTGAATCGCCACTTTCAGAAACCGTTCAACTTCGAAGAACATTTTATGCAAAAAAATAATTGCGTGCGAATATGAAAAATAAAGTTATAAGTACTGATACCCCCTCGACTCCTCTCACCGCAAAAGAGGTTGGTGCTTTAATCGGATCTATGGTGCCACAAAGGATTGTCCGTAGAATTCCTTTGGATGTTATCTTGCTTATTCCCGTATTCTTGGGGTCACTCCCAGACAAAGCGGAACAAATGGACTGCCTTACTGAAATTATAAAAGAAGTGAAAACGGCAAGCATATCCGATTTAGCTCTGGTGGTTAAAAAAATCATTTCGAGAATCAGCGAAAAAGAGGATACTCAGCTTATCTCCGATGCTATAGCTAAAGGCTTTCTCGCCGACATTCAAGGAGATTACAACCTTCAACATATTCTTTCTCTTTGGCTAGGCTTCAGATTTAGTGATTCAATGACTCATGACCAAAAAATGATCGATTGGGCAATAGAGCCTGTCATATCTAGCCTCCGATATTTAATGGATAACACCGGTCTACCCCCTCCTCAAATCCTAATAGACAATGGTCTTGCGACTCCCCTCCCACCCCCCGCCCCAAAGAAACAAATAATTTAGATGGATCTGTTTGAAATTGTGAACGAATCCATCCGAAGAATTCTTGTCACGATATTTTAACCACGTTATAAGGAGACAAAAAATGAAAAACAAAGTAATTAGCATTGGAAGTCAAGAAGAATGCCCCGCGGAGCTTAAGGAAAAGATATCCAAGGCACTTAAAGAGGGTTATGGTGCTGGAGGTTTAAGCGATCTTCGTGGAGATGCCTTATATGATCTTTATGTTGAGACATCTGAAGCTCTTCGTCACCACGTTGTTAGGGCAATGATTATTGAGACTTCAACAGATAACAGGGTGTTTAAGCAAGCTCTCCGCCACTTTATTTTTAAAACCATAGCAGGCCTTTCTACTAAAGAACAGGCGACTAGTATTGTCGACAATCGTTTCTCAAAGGATTTCATCGCCAAGCTACTTCCAATGGCCGTTGCAATATTTCATGATGCCATCAAAGTCAACCCAGAATTTGTTAAGAAGAATGTTTTCTCTTTACTTGGAGTCTTTGAAAATCTAGAGATCAACGCAATGGCCGTTTCTATGATCGGATTATCCAATCCAACTCAGGCAGAAATACTGTTTAATGTGCTTAACTATTATGGTTTGATGCCGACCACATTACATGGAAATATCATTGAAGGCATTAACAGAACACCTGATGAGCTTCAAGAAAACGCAGCAATCAACATTTTAAAAGCATGGAAGACTAACGACACTCAAAATGCTATGACCACAGCCAATAAAATCCTTGTCATCATTGATGGCCTCCTGAAACAAGAAAAGTCAAAAGAAGGAGTAAGCATATTCATACCAAGTCACGGTAACCATATAATCGCTACGTTAATTGAGGCAGATAACGAATCCCGAGATGAGTTTGTTTCTGCTATATTTAAAAAACTATTTTATGCTGACAATGACTCTGCACTGCATTTAACGAATACAATTTTACAAACTTTGTATTGCAAAGAGATGGATCTAACATCCAAAGACTTAACCAACGATTATCCTAATGCATTCAAGAACAGATTATCTAGCTCGCCTGCTTTTTTAAAACAAATCAACATGCTTTTTGACGCCATCAAAAAAGGGCTTGAAACTGAACTCGAAAACTTCTCAAAACAGGTTCTTGCGTTTTATCCTAAAGACTCAGTACCCGGTGAGTCAAGCCATTTGCGTATTCGTTTTGTTGATGGTGTTATAACGGCACTAAAACACCAAACGGTTTATAATAATTTTACCCCGACGTCCCCATAGGCAGCTATGCTTCAACAAATAGACATCTCGCCACCTTTTTGACATAATGGCGTTATGGCATTAAAGCGCGTTCTCTTAAAACTTAGCGGTGAAGCCTTCCTTGGCGAACGAAAATATGGCATCGACCCCAAATTCTTAAAGAACATGGCGCTCGAGCTTGCCTCCGTTAATTCCCACAACATCCAAGTCGCCATTGTCATTGGCGGCGGCAATATCTTTCGTGGGTTTAGCGCTGCCGAAAATGGCATGAACCGCGTTACCGCCGATTATATGGGTATGCTTGCCACCATCATGAATGCCCTCGCCCTTCAAGACGCGCTCGAAGCCGTCGGGGTTCACTCTCGCGTCCAGACCTCGTTTGAGATCCGCGAGGTCGCCGAACCCTTTATTCTTCGCCGTGCTATTCGCCACCTTGAGAAAAACCGAATCGTTATTTTCGCAGGGGGAACCGGCAACCCTTACTTTACCACCGATACCGCCGCCGTTCTTCGCGCTATCGAGATTGGTGCCGATGCCATCCTTAAAGCGACCAAAGTCGACGGTGTCTATGATAAAGACCCTGTCAAACACCCTGATGCCAAAATGTTTAAAACCATCAGCTATATGGATGTGTTACAAAAAGATCTTCGAGTGATGGATTCAACTGCCATTACCCTCAGCAAAGACAACAATCTGCCCCTTCATGTTTTCAACTTGAACACAGCGGGCAATATCGAGAAAGCCCTTCTCGGTAACGATATCGGAACCCGTATTCAATAAGAGGAGGCTGTTATGAGTGAGTTAGACGCGAAAATGGACAAAACGATTGAAAGCCTTCGACACAGCTTTTCCACTATTCGAACCGGTCGTGCCAACCCCGACCTTCTTTCTAAGGTCAAAGTCGAAGCCTATGGTTCAACACTTCCTCTCAATCAAGTCGCCTCGGTTCATGTTGTCGATAATCAGACCCTCTCCATTACTCCCTTTGATCGCAGCACCATTAATGATGTCGATAAAGGCATTCAGCGGGCCGATCTAGGGCTTAATCCTATCAACGATGGCGTCAATCTTCGCATCGTTATTCCTATGCTGACAGAGGAACGTCGAAAAGAAATGGATAAGATCGTGAAAAAGTTTGCCGAAGAAGCCCGTATCGCCATCCGAAATATTCGAAGAGACTCCATGGAAAAAGTGAAGGCCAACAAAGACTTCACTGAAGACCAACTCAAAGTCGAAGAGCAGTCGGTTCAACGCTCCACTGACAAGTTTGTCGCGCTCATTGATGAGCTTGTCAAATCCAAGGAAAAAGAGCTCATGGAAGTCTAGCCCATGCTTCCTCAGCATGTCGCGATTATTATGGACGGCAACGGCCGTTGGGCTCAGGAAAAAGGACTCCCTCGAACATACGGACACAAGGAAGGGGTCAAGGCTTTAAAAAAAACGGTTGAAAACGCTTACGCTTTAGGTCTTAAATATTTATCGATGTATGTTTTTTCGGCTGAGAATTGGCGACGTCCCAAAGATGAGGTCGATTTCTTGATGAAAATGCTCGAATCCTTGATCAAAAAAGAGGTCACGGCCCTTCACAAAAACAAGGTTAAGGTTCGGTTTCTGGGTGATTTATCTGCCCTTTCCCCTGCGCTACAAGAAAAAATAAAATGGGCCGAAACCCTAACGCAGAGCAACCCAAACCTTCAGCTCAACCTTCTCGTCAATTATGGCGGTCGTCAAGAAATTATCCATGCGGTGAACACGCTCATTGATCAGGGTGCCATTAGCGTTTCAGAAACGGATATCTCGAGCCATCTCTATTCGTTCGATAGCCCAGACCCCGATCTCATTATTCGCACGGGCGGGGATACGCGGCTTAGCAATTTCTTGTTATGGCAGGCCGCTTACGCAGAATTATGGGTAACCCCCGTTTGTTGGCCCGATTTTGATCGTTCTCTTCTCGAACACGCTCTCGCCGATTTTGCCGCTCGAGATCGGCGTTTCGGAGGTCTCAATGCGTAAGATCTCTATAAAAAAATTGCTCAGTCGTATGCTGACCATCGCCCTATTGGCACCGATAGTTATTGGTATCATCAGTTTTGATATGCAACCTTATGGCTCGCTGCCTTTTCTTATCTTTATCATTAGTGTAGCGGTTTTGAGCCTTAATGAGTTCTATAGTATGGCTTACCAAAAAGAAGAACCGTTCTTTTTAACGGGTCACTTTTTGGCTATAACCATTATCATGCTCGCGTTTATTACGGAATTGCGGGGGTATTGGCATACACCACTTGTTTGGGGGCTTTCCTTTGCACTCCTTGGGTTCTTCTTATTTGAGCTGACCCTCCGGCGTATCTTTTTTTCAGACCGAAAACTAGTCATCACGCTAAGAGGCGTTTTTTACATTGGCCTCTTCTATGCGTTTTTTATCCTTATTCGCAATCTACCCTTTGGCAAAGAGCTTGTATTTTCTGTGTTATTTACGATCTGGTCTCTCGATATCATGGCCTATATCGTCGGAGTGACTTTAGGTAAACACAAACTCAGTCCCGATATTAGCCCCAAAAAAACCTTAGAAGGCGCCTTGGGGGGGTTTGTTGCCGCCGTCTTGATGTCATTTTTGTTGTCCTCAGGGTTCCTTCAAGATGCGTTTCCATCCTCCGTAAATCGGTTCTTTGCTATTCACATTGGGGTTTGGCATAGCCTCGTTTTGGGGGCGATTATTGGCATACTCGGCCAAACAGGCGACCTTTATGAGTCCCTGATAAAACGAACGTATCATGTAAAAGACTCAAGCAATATTCTTCCTGGACACGGCGGGATTCTTGACCGAGCCGACAGCTTTATCTTGCTAGCGCCCGTTGTTTATTATTACTTGGCGTGGTTACT
>CAIUCY010000177.1 GCA_903897765.1 uncultured Candidatus Marinamargulisbacteria bacterium
CCCCTAGAAGTTTCTCTGTGTATACTTTGATTTATGCGTCGAACAATTATTAAACTTGGAATTACTTTTGTCATTGTTATGACGATTACTTTAGGTCAAAGTATTCAACTCTATCAGCAACATATTGAAGAGACTGTTCAATCCGCACTTGATAAAATGCTTGGGGCCGGACGCTCAATAGTTTACATATCCTTGATTTCTGAGGGCAACAAATGGGAGATTAATTATACAAAAATCCCTGATATTCCAGGAATGTCAGATTATCAAGGGGCAGGGAAAAGCCAAAGCACAGTTATGCCAGGCATTCCCTCATTAAAATTTTTAGCGGGTGGTGGGAATGAAGGGGCTCCAATCAATTATGAGGTTGTCGAAAAAAACCCCGTTGTTGCCAACAAAGATGTTGTCATTATCATGGATGCAAAAGTTAAACTTGGTGAAATTAGAGCGGTTAGACAATTTATTACGGGTTTTTTAAGTTTAGACGAACAAAAGGGTGACAAATTAACCATACTAAAACAAAAATTCACTGATTTAGCGAGTGGTGGAAAAGAATCTGTTTCCAAACAAAAACTTACGTCAAAAAACAAACTACCCCTATCAATCATTCTCCTTGTCCTAATAGGTCTTGCTGCTTTTGTTGCTATCCTTGTTCTTGTGTTGAGATCAGTGGGGCGAAAAAAAGTCTTAGATGGATCGTCAGCTGAAACGGTGACCCCGTTAGCCGAAACGGAGGGCCCCTTTGATGAAAAATCAGCCGAGGAGCTTCGAAAAGAAGAAGAAGAAGCCCAAAAGAAAATAGAAGAACAAAAACTAATTGCTATGCGCGATCAAGTCTTAGGAAATGGATCGCGATATTTTACCTTTGTTGATGATGAAAATACACATAAACTAAAATTTTTATTGCAAATAAAAATAGCCCTTCAACAAGCTACGCCTAGAACGGTTGCTGTCGTAATGAGTTGTTTGCCTTCAAATTTGGCGGCATCTATACTAATTGAATATCCTGTAAAGATTCAGGCTGAGATCATGCATAATATTTTATCCTTACAGCATTATCCTGAAACTGATTTGCGACAACTGGAAGAAGAAATAAAAAATAGTATTGATTTTTTGTTTGGGGGGAAATATCGTTTAAAACAGGTGATGGATCAATTATCGGGAGAGGCAAAGAAGCAACTACTTTCTTTAGTTACTCAGCAAAATCCGCCGATTGCTGATGAACTTAACTCGCTAGTTATTCTGTTTGAAGATATACTGGAATTGGATGAAAACACGGTTGCTCGAATATTTGGAGATATTGATACCGAGATCATTGCTACATCCTTGGTTCATATTGACGCCACCTATCAACGAAAAGTACTAGAAACTCTTCCAAAAGGAGTTCAAGCGATGGTTGATCAATGGTTGAGTTTAAAGGGGAATACAGCGTCTCGAGTCGATGTTGACCAAGCCAGACAAGAGGTCATCCAATATGCACAAAACTTAGAAAAAGAAGGGTTTATTTTGATCAACCATGACTGAAAAAACTTTCAACCTTTTTCAAAAACGTGAAGGAAAAACACAGTCGTTTACAGAAGCCTCGAAGCAGGCTGATATCCGAAGTGTCTCTCAGGAAAACAACAATGAGGACGCCCCCAACCTTAAATACTTTAGTTATATTACCAAAGATAACACATATCATACCGCACATGTATTAAATAAGATCATTAAAGCCAAACCCGAAAACTTAAAATATGCTTGCCTTGTCATTTCTTACGTTGAGCCAGTGTTAGCTCAGCGACTACTGGGTGAATTTCCTGAAGAGGTTCAGGTACATGTCGTTTCTGAATTGCTATCCCTTATTCAATATAGCAAAGCAGAGATAGAGAATTTTGATAAGATATTGCGTCGATTACTTACGGAGCAATTCGGAGGGAAATTTGTGGTTGCTAAGCTTCTTGAAGAACTTGATATTGAAAAGAAAAGTCTATTGATGCAAGAGTTTTCAAGAAGGTATCCTGACGCTGCGCCCTTATTTAGGCGGATAATGATCTTGTTTGAGGATATTCTCTCTTTAGGGGACACACCGTATCATCGAATATTTTCTGAAGTGTCAAACGAGATACTCTCGATGGCTTTTTGCAATCAGTCGACAGAGCAACAAAATAGACTATATAATATTCTCCCAAAAGGGCTTAAAAACATTGTTCAACAGGGGATCGATCTAGGCAAGAAAAAATATTCAAGAACAGAAATAAACAAGGCGCAACAATATATCATTGAGTATGCGAAACAGCTTGAGAAGGATGGGTTTATAGATCCTATTCTGAAGGGTGAAAATCCCCCCTCCCTGACATCAAGCTAGTGTTACCTTGCAATTGCTGCCCTATGTGGGTAAACTGGGGCGTAATATTGTAGTGTTTAGGCACAGGGGTTAACGGTGAAAAATTATACGTTATTTTTCTTGATTAGGTTATTCGCTCTTCTCGCGTTTATGGTTCCGATTGCGTTCTCTTCCATTACAAATCCTTCTTTTTATTCCGGTGGAACACAAACGCAGTATGTTCATGTCATGCAAAATGAATCAATAGGGTTTATTGATGTTACCGGAAACGAAGTAACCGTCAATATTGGCGATACTATTCAATTTAAATTAACGCATTCATCCCATCAATATTTGCTTCTAAATGGGAGCGAATGGTTTGATGTGAACCCCACGATCACTTGGAACAACCTAAGCCAAATCAGCATCAACTTCCGACTAAAATGGATAAACCCTTTTGCACCCACTTCAGCGATTCCCATTTCGATCAACGATGAAGCCTCATTAATAACAGCGAATCTTCTTTACAATCAGGAATTTGTTCTTACGGCATTAACGCTCAATGCGAATGGGCTATACATTGTCAACGACACGAAAGGACCTTGGATAAAAGGGGGAATTGGTTCAGCGGAGGGAGTGGTTTGTACGGGAAATCTTGCCTACAAATATGACACTACTTTGCATCCAATCAAAGACGTCTCAATGTATATTTTTTTTGATGGAGCACCCGAAGGATCTCAGGTAAATGTTGGAACAGACGGAAACTTTCAGTTTAATAACTTTAGTATCCCTATATCGGCATCGGGAATAAGTCAAAATTGTGAGCTAAAAGTCGATGTTGAAGGTGCAATAGGCGGGGCGAATCTAAATCCAACGAACGTACCCAATACCTTTAATATTCAAATCGATAATTTGCCTCCAACGTGGACAGATACTCGCGTAATTTTAGTTGCGGATAACAACTATGCTAGCCAAGGACGATTGAAGCCAGAAGATGGGTATTATGGCCAATTGACTGTTTCGGTTAAAGTGGCCAACTTTAATCATATAACAGATAATATTGGCTCAGGAATTTCATCAACCCTTTCTTTTCGCACAGAGCAAGTTTTGATAGACGGTCCGGATGTCACGACTAATATTTTGGAACGGGAAGGAGTTCGTGATATTCAAGTACTTGTTTTCGACAAAGTCCATAATGCTTCAACCTTAAGTGTTCGTGTAAGCGTAGATGTAACCCCACCCAGTCTGTTTTCTGTTACCCTCGGTCTTGATACGGATACAACCATAAATCAAGTTCTTCCTTCTCTAGGGTGGTTTAATGACGAATCAGTTAGTTTTTCGTGGACGGTACCTAACGATTTTTCCCTTCGCGATCAGCCCTATCAAATTAAAAATGACCCCTCCCCAAATTGGTCAGCAGAACAAAATGGACTATTATCGGAAAATGCGTTCCAATCGACACAAAATGCATCTCAACTTTATGTTCAATCCGGAGGAAATCTTGCAAGGACAATAAAGGTGCGAGCGGTTGATCGTGCTGGCAATATTCGAGAGGCGTTCACGTCCGTTTTTGTCGATACCTCACCACCCACGATCGATGTTTTTAGGCTAAAGCCTGACCTAACCCTAGAGGCGGATAGTCTTGAACTTCCCGAGTCCTCACCCAATATTTGGTATAATAATGGGGATGAGGTCAATTGGACATGGTCAGCGGAGGATAATGGGGATCTTCCTCAAAAACCCTATGCTTATCTCTACAATAAAGGCTCTAACAATGTTTCGACCTCAGATTGGACGAACATGTCAGATGTTGTTATTCCCTCTGATGAGGCTTCGACAGGGAATATGTTAACCCTTCTTGTTCGGGACAAAGCTGGCAATATTGCTTTTGCAACCAAAAATGTTTTTGTGTCCGAAACGGGCCCTGATATTAGTTTCAAAGATGCTCTCTTTTTACCCGATAACACGGACAATGGAGGCGATGGTGTTTTTCCTGAGCAGGGTTGGTATGATCAAATAACCTTAGATTTTGTTATATCGATAAATATTAATAACTTCATTGCCCCTATTTCAAAACTTTACTACAAGCGTAGTATTGATAGCACCAAGAATATTTTGGATATTTCAAAGACATTCACGACCACTATATCGAACTATGAGATCGTGTCAAATAGTCGAACAGATATAACCTTTGAATTTGTCGATCGAGCAGGTCGAGGAAGCCAACTGTTTAAAAATGTTGAGGCTACCTTGCTTGCGCCGATAAACCTCAATGCCGGCGTTGTCAATGACACGGACAGTAGTCCTTCGCAGGATGGTATAAATCCCGAGCCAGGGTATTACGATAGCCCAACCGTTAGTATGACATGGCAGAAGCCGACCTATTGGGGTAGACTGCGCGACCAGCCCTATGCAATAAATGTCAATGGATCTGGCTGGGGAACTTGGTTTGGAACAGAAGGACTACAACTATACCTAACACCGAACGTTGCTTACTCGTTGATCATTCGTGCGGCAGATAAGGCAGGAAATGTTGTTACAAATCAACTTTTTGTGACGGTCGATACGGTGGGGCCTAGCGGCTACTTTGAATTTGTTATTTCTGATGATGTAGCGCACAATGGCGGTGTAACCCCTGATAAGGGTTGGTATTCAGATCATTGGATACATGGTCAATTCTTATCTGAAAACGTAAACGATACGTTTGGTCTACGATATGCTCGCTATTTTGTTAAAAATCTCGAAGGAGGTTATGGTCAAGGTTCTGCATCATCTCAAAACGTTTCAAGCTACTCTAGTGAAAGAGGCAGTGTCATCAATTATGTTTCGGGTGCGATTTCAGATCATGCGGGCAATATCATTTCGCAGCAAAAACCGGTCTATGTTGACATGAGTCCACCCGGGCCTTTTTCTGTTGAAATATTGGCTGATGCGATCGACAGCGGCCAAGATGGTTTTTTTCCTGAACCCGGTTGGTACGATCAAGAGGCGGTCAATTTAAAATGGACAAACTCCTTTGATGATGCGCAATTGGCAGACAAACCCTATCGACTTACAAGTTTTACACAAGGTTGGACGCCCTTTCAAATGGAGCCTTTTTATAATGGGCTTCCGGTTTCTGAGGGAGGTGATACGACACGGAATGTATATGTTCAGGTCAGGGATAAAGCGGGTAACTTAACGACGGAAAGCGCAACAATAAAGATCGATATAACCCCTCCCCAGATCATAACGTTTGATGTTAACAATCAAGAACAAGCCACGGTTACTTGGGCAGAATATGACGGATATGTTTGGCGATCTCTTTCATACAGCCTTCCTCTTCCATCTTGGTATAACACGTCGAATGTGCATATAACATGGGATACACCCTCGGAGAATGGGCAATTAACCGATCGCCCTTATCGATATCGATCGGAACAAGGACAATCCTCATTCTCATCGTTTGTAAGCGGGGATGTGCTTTCTTCTGATATTCAAGTATCAGCAAGTGAAACCTCCCCGAATATAATATATTTTCAAGCCTTAGATCGGGCAGGAAACCTCGCTACAGTAACTCGCTCAATTCACGTTGACTTTACACCACCGTCCATGAATGTTCACTATGTGGTGGTGAGTAATGATGTGGTTCGTGACTTTATCCGACCCTATGTTACAACTGGGGATGTGCTTTGGTTAACCTTAAATAGTCATGAACCCCTTATCGTCACACCAACACTTTTTGTTAACAGAAGTTTCACTAAAGAACTTGTTGAGACCGAAGTGTTAACAAGAATTTCGGATGATACTTGGACCGCTCGTGTAGATTTAAGAAAAATCAACCCCAATACCGGTTATAATCTTTATAATGATGGATCCTATCAATTTGATATAAAAGCCTATGATAATGCAGGGAATAAAACCAATACGATCAATGGAGATGTTTTTTTTGTTGTAAAAAATACTTCAGCACCTAATGCTAGATACTTTAGTCTTTATGATGTCGGACTTAAACAAAGTGACACCTATACAAACCATGAAATGGTTGTCTTTTCCGTGTCGATTGATGCTACAAGAATAGCTAGCCTTTATCTAACTGAGGAAAATCACTCAACTTTTGAACAAGTTAAAGCTTCAACTTACTTAAGAATACCTGTATCAGCGGACAAACTATATACTTTTCAATCAGATGCAAATACAAATCAAGTCATAGATGGATTGAAAACTGTCTATTTATGGACGGCATTGTCCAATGAGATAGGCTCAGATGCCGCCGCAATAGCTACGATCAGATATGACCACACAGCACCCTTTGTGAGCATTGAACCCGATTATATGGGCGTTTCTGGTAAAACAGATGGTGTTTCCTTGTCAGTAGGGACCTATCATAGTCGGATGACACTAAGTTCAAATATTTGGGGATATCGAGAGGAAGCCATTGAAACGCCCTCTTGGAAAGTCCTCCTTCCAGCCCTTGGTGCCGCGTTTGTAACGATCGATCTAACACCGAGCCTTCAGGATCCGACTGACCGAAGCATATGGGTGGTAACGTATAATGCCGGACTTGCGATGTCCAGTGGAAATGCTAGATTCCTTATTGCCGTGACGGATAATGCATTAAACCCTACGACTCAAATTCAAGCTGGAGGAACCTTCAATATTAATCTAGAATCCGCGGCAAATCCATCATTTTCGCTCCGTTCATTAGATGGCCGACAAGGGTATACTCGTTTTTTGACCGTGAACATTGAAATTCAGAATGATAGTTCATCTAGGATATTTGACTATTATAAAATTTTAGACGGTTTGCTTTATCGACCGAGCTTTACAGAAGTTAATATTCCCTGGCAAAGTGGAACGGCATCAACGGTCGTGAGTTTTAGAATTGATGAAGCTTTTCCGCCAGATCAGGTTATAGAAGGGCCTAAACCCATTTATGTTTGGAGCCGAATTAATTCCTACCTTAACCCTGAAATTATAGAAAGACAGATAACCTATGACAAAACTCCACCTAGCATCAACATAGTCATTGCCCCCTATCTAGATAGGGTAAACCAAGTAGCTGAAGACTTAAGAGTGACGATGTCTGTAAGCGAGGAACTTGAAACAACAAATAGTCAGAATTTATATTTAAAAGACGCATTCAACACTACGCTTAGTACCTCAAATTGGTTTTTTGACAATAAAAGAGGAGCTCTTTATACGTACGTTTCAACCCTTAATATCCCCGGAGTTTACAAGTTTAGCCCAATATCGATTCAAACCATTGTTAGTGACTGGGCTGGAAATACAACGAATCGTACGCAAGCGGTACGCCAACTTCTCTCCATTCGCGAATATAAAGATGAGGTGCTTACAGCCGAGTCCTTTGTTGAGCAAGGAAACCCCGAATTTTTAGTTATGTCTTGCGTCCTTTCTGCCAATGATCTATCCATTCATTTAAGGGGTGTTCGTTTACAGTTAGCGGGCTCGTTTCAACCCTTTGATTTTAATAACTTCAAGGTGTTTCTTGATGTCAACAATGATGGCAAGTTAAATTATGATTCTGGCTTTGGCTTTGATACTCTCAAAGGAATGAGCTCCAGTGGGCTTAATCAAACGGGAGTGGTGTCTATTTCATTTCTTAATGAAGAACTTATTCCAAGTAATTCATCAAAACGGTTTTTTATCGTAGCGAATGTGGGTTCTGGGGCGGTTCAACACGATACATTTACCATGAAGTTTATTTCGTATAACGCGTTTTTAGTGGCTGACAACGAAATGGTCGACTATGTTAACGCTCCAAATGAATTTAAAACAAAACAAATAATGATCGTTAAAACCATAAGTGGAGTTTATCTTCTTCCACAGATAGGTTCAGGGATTTCGCAAAATATGATCTCTCAAAATGTGAACCGAGGTGGCTTGAAGCAACTTCTGAGTAAGTTCACGATGTATACAGACAAAGGGATTGCCCTATGGAGTGGGTTTAAACTCCGATATTCCGGAACAATCGGTGCCCAGAACATAAACCTTTCCTTATATAAGGATACGAACCTTAATGGTCTATTTGAGTCAGACAGCGATAGTTTGATTAGTTATCCAACTAATCGGTTTGAGGTTGGCCATTCTGTTTTGACGCTAAACTTAAAAGACAATCAACTTATCAATGCAATCGACTCCGATAAAATGACCTATTTTCTCGTTGGAGATTTTAATATGGATACCCCAATATCCACCACGTTTAATCTTTCAATAGTAAGCAGCAGCGAAGTGCTTGTTGATACGCCCAATCAAGTAGTTCAGTCATTACTTCCTTACAGAACGATTGATTTTGAAGTGCAAGATTATGTTTCGAAGATTGGTTTGACCATAGTTAACAACCCTCAAACAGATGTTTTTCAAGGCGATGGACTCGTACTTCAAAAAATGTTGTTTGATTTAGATTTAGCAACTGCGGCTCAATTAACCTATATTGATTACTACTTGGATGGGACGATTAACCCATTAATGGACTTTTTTGAGGGCGGCAACAATCTGGGCATTTCGTTGTATCAGCTGTCTTCAAATATGACGCTAACGCAAGATTTTGAACGGGATGTTTTAATAGGCGCTAAAAAAATTGATGCAACCAATAGCTGGACAGACGGCAATCATCGGCTAAGAATCAACCTGTCCACTGCTCTGACGCTTATAACCCACAACTTATTTGCCCTTGTCGCAACGGTTAATGATGTAAGTTCAACGATTGGGCATCAATTTGGATTTTTATCCCATCTTGAAACGGTGAGCCAGAATCCTTACATTGGACTAAAGGGTGCAGTTGCCTTAAACGATCAAACTTTTTCTACAAACCTTGTAGAAATCGTAGGGGCATTTACTCCCAGCCAACCTAAGGTAAGCATGAATTATTTTAATCGTTTTCCTACAAAACTACCTTTGTCCTTTTATTCCTATACCAAGTATGGATCAATCAATCTTGCGTCCCCGCATATTAATGATGTGGGTGCTTATAATTACTCAATCGGAACGATACCGGATTTAGGGGACATTGCCCCTTTGACACAGGTTGATCTTAGCACAACGCCGTATCAACCCTCGCCATTAATTGATATGCAGGCAGACATTATTAATTTAAATTTACTACCCGATCATCTTTATTATTTAACACTTCGTTCAATTTCGACTAGGGCAGATAATCCGGGAACCCCGCTTTATTCTAAACCCGCGATTCTACCATTTATGACAGATTTTTCCCCACCCCATCTTCCTAACTATCCAATCGATGTTCAACTTGATGGGACGAACCATTTATTAAGTTGGGAAGACTTTTCAGATCCCGTGTCGGGAATAAAACGCTTCTATATTGAAGAAAAAAGCAATTACAGTCCCTCTTGGAATCAACTCGTTGTATTACCGCCTGTGATCGACCCCATGCAACCTAAAGTTAGCGAGAGATATTATTCTACCCAGCAATTAATACCGCCCCAGCCCAGAAAACCAAATATGTCCTATACTTATCGTGTTAGGGCTGAAAATCAAGCAGGGTTGATGAGCGATTATATTTACTCAGTACCCATTACGACAGTGGATACAAATAAAGTGCTCAGTAATGTGAGCAACTTCCCGAATCCTTTTAATTCACGAAAGCAGAATACAACCCTATTTTATTATTTGAATCAAGATACTGGTATAGAGGTGCGTATTTATGATTCAATGGGTCATTTTGTTCGAAAGTATAATTATACGTCTGGGATCATTAGTAAGTCAGTAAAAGGGGATTGTTCAATGGATTGGGATGGAAAGAATGAACAGGGAGAATATGTTGCCAAGGGTGGATATTTTGTCGTTATCGAGGCACCGGATACAAAAGGTGAAGAAAAAAAAGTAATTCGAATGGTCGGAGTGATTCATTAAATGAAAGCCATTTTTATAACTACGCCTATTTATTATGTAAACGATGTTCCCCATATAGGGCATAGCTATACGACTATTTTGGCTGATATTTTATCTCGTTACTATAGGATGACAGGTCATGATGTCTTTTTTTTAACAGGCACAGATGAACATGGACAAAAGATAGAAAAAGCGGCTGAAGCAAAAGGGTTAACTCCACAAGAGCTTGTGGATCAAGTTGTGCTGCGTTTTAGAGAGCTTTGGGCTGTGTTGAACATAAACTATGATCGATTCATTCGTACAACGGATTTAGAGCATATAAAGGTCGTCCAAGATGTCTTCAGGCGCGTGCATGAGAAGGGGTATATATATCTCGGGGAATACGTAGGATTATATTGCCGACCTTGTGAGACGTATTATACTGAAACTCAGGCTCCAGATGGTTTTTGTCCTGAATGTAAACGCGAACTTTCGCTGCTTAAAGAAGAAGCTTTCTTTTTTAAGCTTTCAGCATTCGAGACTCCCTTGTTGGATTATGTTGAGAACGCTCCCGAATTTGTACTACCCTTAACCCGTCGTAACGAGGTGTTGAGTTTTATTCGAAGCGGATTAAATGATCTTTGTATTACTCGTTCAGCGATCAATTGGGGGATAGAGATTCCCGATATTCAGGTTGAGACTCAACAAAAACATTATATTTATGTTTGGTTTGATGCTTTGTTAAATTATTTAACAGGAATTAAATATGGTCAAGACTCCGAACTATTTAGTCATTACTGGCCTGCGACCATTCAGCTTATTGGCAAGGATATTTTGAAATTTCATGCTGTTATTTGGCCCGCGATGTTAATGGCTCTTGATCTTCCACTTCCGCTACATGTTTTTGGACATGGGTTTATCTATCAAAGTGGCGAGAAAATGTCCAAGTCAAAAGGGAATGTCCTTGATCCCTATGTGTTGATCAAAGAGTATGGAGCAGATGCGTTTCGATATTTTTTAGCTCGAGAAGTGGTTATGGGTTTAGATGGATCATACAGTGACGAGAATATGAAGCAACGGTTTAATAGTGATCTTGCGAATGACTGGGGAAATCTTATCAATCGTACCATCAATATGATGAAAAAATATTTTAACAATGAAATACCTGCTACAGACATGGTTGTTGGTATTGATGAATCA
>CAIUCY010000178.1 GCA_903897765.1 uncultured Candidatus Marinamargulisbacteria bacterium
AGGGCAGTATTAAGCAGATCAAGTCTGCGATCGATCTGATCCATAAATCGCAGAGCCCCGTTATTTTGGCTGGAGGTGGGATCATTGCCGCGAATGCTTCCGACGAGTTGCGCCAATTTGTGGAACTTTCTCAGATCCCTGTTGCTTCGACCTTGATGGCTTTGGGAGCGTATCCATACAATGGCCCGCTTTCCTTAAAGATGCCCGGAATGCATGGGACAGCGTTTGCGAATCATGCGATCCATGAAGCTGATCTGCTCATTTCGATCGGCATGCGTTTTGATGATCGCATCACCGGCAAGTTGTCTACCTTCGCGCCTAAAGCAAAGATCATTCACATCGATATCGATCCCGCAGAAATTGGCAAATGTATGCCAACCCTGATCCCGATCGTTGGCGATGCGCGGGTTGTTTTAAAGGATATGATACACTATTTGATCGAAAATCCGCTTGAACCCAAAAAAACATGGCTAGCTGAAATAGATGCCTTGAAAGCAAAATTTCCCTTACAGTACAAGCGTTCTGACGAGTTTATCAATCCTCAATTCGCCGTTGAGACCATCGCTAAGATAACAGCCGGCCAAGCCATAATTTGTACGGATGTAGGTACGCATCAAATGTGGTCGGCACAATATCTTGACCATCAAAGCCCTCGACACTTTATTAGTTCGGGTGGGTTAGGGACGATGGGGTTCGGATTCCCTGCTGCCATGGGTGTTCAGGTGGCTAATCCCGATAAACTGGTTATCGATATTACGGGTGATGGTTCGATACAAATGAATATTCAAGAGCTCTCTACTGTAGCCAACTACAATTTGCCTGTTAAGGTGATCATTATAAATAATCGATATTTGGGTATGGTTCGCCAATGGCAGGAGCTGTTTTACAATAATCGCTACTCATCTGTTGATCTTGACGGTAAACAGCCTGATTTTGTTAAAGTTGCACAGGCCTATGATGTTATGGGATTGCGGGCGAGTACTCCTGCAGAATTGCCCGGTGTTTTAGAGAAGGCGTTCGCGCATAATGGCCCCGTTTTTGTAGATGTGGTGGTCAATCGTGAAGAAAATGTATTCCCCATGGTGCCTGCGGGTGGGGTGCTTAATAAAATGATCGGCGAGAAAGGTGGGCTTGAATTATGAGACATATCATATCGGTTATCGTGGATAACAAACCGGGTGAGCTCGTTCGTATTGCTGGCCTGTTCAGTCGTCGGGGTTTCAATATCGATAGTTTGGCGGTCGGCGAGACCGAAAATTCCGCATTTTCACGTATTACTCTGGTGGTGACGGGGGATGACCAAGTCATCGAGCAGATCTCGAAGCAACTCTATAAACTTATCGACACTTATAAAGTAGTGGATTTAACGCCACTGAATCATATCGATCGTGAAATGTTGCTGGTGAAGGTTAGCGTAACGCCGACAACCCGTTCGGAAGTGATCGAGATCGCCAATGTATTCCGCGCCAAGATCATTGATGTGGGCGATAAATCCTTAGTTACAGAGATCACGGGCGACAGCGATAAGATCGAAGGGTTCATCTCCCTACTGCGTCGTTTTGGGATCATGGAGATGGTAAGAACGGGAACGGTAGGGATCGCGAGAGGGTAAAATAAGACAAAAGGAGTTTTGAAAATGGCAAAAGTTATTTATGCAAAAGACATCGACGAATCGGTATTAAAGGGTAAAAAGATCGCGATCATTGGTTATGGCTCTCAGGGTCATGCCCATGCGTTGAACCTCAAAGAAAGTGGCTACGATGTTCGCGTTGGGCTTCGTTCAGATTCGCCATCCGTAGAAAAGGCCAAACAAGCGGGCGTGAAAGTCTTAGAACCTGCCGCCGCTGCTAAAGAAGCCGACTTGATCATGATGCTCGTTCCCGATGAAACAGCCGCGGATATTTACAAGGCTGATATCGAGCCAAACTTAGTGGCAGGTAATGTGTTGGCTTTTGCCCATGGGTTTAATATCCATTTTGGCTTTGTCACTCCACCTAAGGATGTTGATGTTATTATGGTTGCCCCTAAAGGCCCTGGTCATATGGTGCGCCGTGTTTATCAAGAAGGTTTTGGCGTTCCGGCTATTTTTGCCGTGGGTCAAAATGCGTCTGGCAAGGCTCGTGAGATCGCGTTGGCTTATGCTGCTGGTATCGGAGCTGGGCGCGCGGGGATTCTTGAGACCACGTTCAAAGAAGAGACAGAAACCGATCTCTTCGGAGAGCAAACGGTGCTTTGTGGCGGTACAACGGCACTCGTTCAAGCAGGGTTTGAGACGCTTGTTGAAGCCGGCTATCAGCCCGAGATCGCTTATTTTGAATGCCTCCATGAGCTAAAGTTGATCGTGGACCTGATGTATGAAGGTGGAATGGAAACGATGCGACATAGCATTTCCAATACCGCTGAATATGGCGATTATACCGTTGGTCCCCGTATTATTAACGCTGAATCAAAGAAAGCCATGAAAGAAGCGCTCACTCGCATACAAAAGGGTGATTTTGCACGCGAGTTTATTGCCGATTCAAAAGCGGGTCGTCCGGCCATGACCAAGTATCGGGAGGCCGCAAAGGGACATCTTATTGAAAAAGTCGGCAAAGAATTACGTTCGATGATGAGCTGGATAAAGAAATAAGCCTCACCCCCGCCCCCTCTCCATATAATGAAGAGGGGAGGAGATTAGGTATAGTGGCCTGTAGGGCCGGAAGGGTAAGGAGTTGTTTACTATGAGTGATCGCATTATCAAGATCTTCGATACAACCTTAAGAGACGGGGAGCAATCCCCTGGCAACAGCATGACGTTGGACGAAAAACTCCAGATGGCCAAGCAGCTTGCCTATCTTAATGTGGATATCATCGAAGCAGGGTTTGCGATCAGCTCTAAGGGCGACTTTGAGTCGGTCAAAACGATTGCTGAGCAGATAAAAGGCCCCGTAATTGCCAGTTTGGCACGGGTTAAGAAAGAAGACATCGATGCGGCTTGGGAGGCTATTAAATATAGTGCCCGTCCCCGTATCCATATGTTTATTTCTACCAGTGCCTTGCATATGCAGTATAAGTTGAAGAAGTCACCCGAACAGGTATTGCAAATGGCTGTTGATATGGTCAAATATGCCAAGTCCTTATGTGAAGATGTCGAGTTTTCGGCTGAGGACGCTTCACGGACTGATCGGGACTTTTTGTATCGCATTATCGACGCGACGATCAAGGCTGGCGCGACCGTCATCAATATTCCAGATACTGTAGGGTATGCCATTCCGGAAGAGTTTGGTGGCTTGATCCGTGCGGTTAAAGAGAACGTGTCCAATATTGAAAAAGTGGACATTAGTGTTCACTGTCATAACGATCTGGGTTTGGCTACAGCGAATAGTTTGGCCGCTATTTTGAATGGGGCGACCCAAGTTGAGACCGCAGTGAATGGTATTGGAGAAAGGGCAGGAAATGCTGCCCTTGAAGAAGTGGCCATGGCCCTTTATGTCCGTGGAAACTATTTTGACGCCAAGACGAATATCAACCATAAAGAGATCTATCGGACCTCAAAATTATTGTCCAATATTACGGGTGTACAAGTCCAAAATAATAAGGCTATTGTTGGGTTTAACGCCTTTTTACATGAATCAGGCATTCATCAAGATGGGATGCTCAAACATCGTGAAACCTACGAAATATTAGCGCCCGAAGTGATCGGATTAATGCCACAAGCCTTGGTGCTTGGCAAACATTCGGGACGGGCAGCGTTTAAGGATCGCTTGGATCATTTGGGTTTTCGTGTGGATGAAGACCAACTCCAAAAAGCATTTGAGAAATTCAAGAGTTTGGCCGACGAAAAGAAACTCGTTTCTGACAGAGACATTGAGTCGATCGTCTTAAAGGACACCATCCCTGTTGAGGAAGTCTTTCAGCTTAAAACGGTTCATGTCGAGAGCGGTACGGATATTACCCCCGAGGCGACAGTCTCGATCATCAATACAAAAGGGGAATTAATTACGAACACTGCGCAAGGAACGGGGCCTGTGGACGCTATTTTCAATGCGGTTGAGTCTCTTATTGGTCGGAAGATCAATCTTTTGGACTACATTGTTCATGCGGTAACGGAAGGCACGGACGCTTTAGGCGAGGTCACGGTTCGTATTAATGAAGATAACCGTGTTTATACGGGGCGTGGTTCAGACACCGATGTTATGGTTGCGAGTGCGCAGGCGTTTCTTTCAGCCATTAACAAGATGCTACACGATCAACCGTGATAGGATAGTTGGGGGTTCATGATCCATAGAATAGGGCAGTGGTTTGTCTTTATCTTGTTTCTTGGCTTGGCA
>CAIUCY010000179.1 GCA_903897765.1 uncultured Candidatus Marinamargulisbacteria bacterium
ACTTCAGTAATTATCTCTGACCATAATTGCACAGACCTGTTTGGGTCATTGGGAGGGTCAGGCAAGGTTTTTAAGATATTTATATATTTCCATTGCTCAAATTTACGGCTATGTGACAACCATGGGCCATATTCACAATTATTACGATCACTATAATAAGGGTAATCGAAGACAAGTTTTTGTGTATCGAGGGTAAGAATACTAAATCCCGATGTGCTTCCATTATCCACATTCTGTTCACTCACTATGACTTCAACATTCAGGATGATATGTCCTATAATCGATATGTTGGATACTGTGATGTTTCGGCTCATTTGATTCCAAGATGAAGATTCCCTGTTGAAGTTGGAAATACTAACCGAACAGAGTTGAGTAGATTTATCCGGACTATCAGGATGGCTTGGAATATCAACTTCGATTCCAGCATCGAGTTGAACTAAGCCGTTACTACCGATTGGCACTCCATTTATCTTCCATTGAAAAACAGGTGCTGCAAAGCCTTTTACAGTGGCAGTGATGGTTAAGCTAGAATATAGATTGTATATTGTGTAAGAATCTTCCTTAAGGGGACATGATGCGTTTGGATATGCTTGAATAACAACTTTTCCCGCATTTGTACCAAATGGATCTTGTGATTCTGAGGCTGAAATGCTGACCGTTCGGGAATATTGAGGTAGCAAAGGAAACGGATTGTCTGTGTTTAAATTGACAGCTTTTCCCTTAACATTAGGAAAATATTCATCTATCAGCTTTTGAAACTGGGCTATTCCATCATTTTTGCCTGTCAACTCCAAGTATCTTTCAGAGAGTGAGTTGCCTTGGCATTGACATATCTTTTGCCATGGTATGTTAAGCTGGGAGTGCAGCCAATAAATGAATAATAATGAGCCAGAGAAACTGTTTGAGTCGACATCTGTCGGATTTGGTTTATCAAATATCTGGTAGTCCCTAGGTTTATATGTTAAACCTATATTGTCAGGTTGATACAGCCATGCTGGAACAATAACCGGAGATGAGTTTTCATAACAACCACTTGGATGCAACTCGCGCCCCATCGCCAATGACAAACCTTCTCCATCACTCCAAAGTGGCTCCCAGCCGTTATTATGGGCAACTGTTATTTTTCTCCAGTCCATTAATATTTCAGATAATTCAAACACAAATCTCGCGAGCGTGGCCTCTAATAAAAGAGTAAAATCCTGAGGGGTGGTATCACTCTCGCGATCGATTGGGCTAATGTTAATATAGCATCCGGGTCTTTTTAGTAGATCTTTCCATCTATTATTATTTGCACCACCATCAGGTAATCGCGCTATAGTAACAGTACATTTATAATTTTCCGACAAAGCGCCCAAACCAAAATAGCGCTCAAGGAGGTCACAATCAAGCTCGGCATATGTTTGAACATACCTACACATTTCTAATGACAAACCTATATCCCAAGGTTTGACTTTATTTTCATCATCTGATTGATATTGATAATTGAAACGTCTTGATCCTAATAGAGTAAAAATAGCCATGATATTCTC
>CAIUCY010000180.1 GCA_903897765.1 uncultured Candidatus Marinamargulisbacteria bacterium
CCCAGATTTCCTGGAAGATAGATACTCTCTTAGCATATCTCGATCATCGGCCTGAACAGGAGTTTGCTTCAGTAAATCTTGAGCACTGCAAAAAGTTTGGTAAAGCTGGCCATCAAGATCATTTCTATCCGTAACAACAATAATAGTAGGGTTATTCATTTCAGGTTGTTGGAGTAATTTGCCAGCATAGCAGCACATAGATATACTCTTTCCTGAACCTTGCGTATGCCAAACCACCCCAGCTTTGCGAGTACCTAACGCCTTCTTTTCTTTCTCTGATAAATCTAGATGGGCAATAGAGGCTGGATTATCAGCTGTTGCTATTAATGTTGCTCGGACTGCCTCTCGTACTGCATGAAATTGATGATAACCAGCTATCTTCTTTATAACGGCATCGCCGTCCTGCTCATAAATGATGAAATATCGCAGATAGTCCAAGAGTAAATCTTTCTTGAAGAATCCTTTTATAAGAGTCTCCATTTGATACTCTAAGATGGGCTTATCTTTTTGGTCATCTATGGTTCTCCAGGGCAAATACCGTTCTTTGTTGGCCGTAAGCGATCCCAATCTAGCTGTGATACCGTCAGAAATGACCAACGCTGCGTTGAAAACAAACAAGTCAGATATCTCTTCTTTGTAGGTTTCGAGTTGGTTAAAGGCATCCCAGATATCGGCTGTTTCATCTATAGGGTTCTTCAGTTCAATGACTGAAATGGGAAGCCCATTAATAAAGATGATCATATCTGGCCGACGTGTTTGCCTTGTTCCGGCGATAGCAAACTGATTAAGGACAAGAAATTGATTATTGTCTATGTCTTCGAAGTCAATTAACTGCACAACATCCTGTTTTATTTCTGACCCAACTTTATACTCGACAGGGAATCCCTTTAATAGGTAATGATGAAACGCCCGGTTGTTATAAATTAAAATGGGGTATTCTGTTTTGGTTATCGATGCAGCGACTTCCTCTAAAGTATGTACAGGGACGCTCGGATTTATTCGTTTAAGAGAAGATAGAAGCCGTCCTTGAAGGATAACCTCTTTAAAGTCTTTTCGCTCTGGAGTATAAGCATCAGGAGCGATGTCATAGCCACAGACATAGTCGTACCCTATGTCCTCAAACCAGTTAATACAGAGTAGCTCTAATTGTTCTTCATTTATCATCGTTATATTCCATTTTCATGCTTCATGTTTAATTTTTTAATTTTGTGGTATATTTATATTATCTCAACTACCTATGGTAGAAGGAGTAACGAAAACGTCTCATTGAGGCGTTTTTTGCTTTATATAGGCTGCATACTCCTTTCCTAGCTTTCTCCTCGTATGATCATATGTTACAGGATATGCCGTCCAGGGCAATAAGTAACTCTTCCTTTCAGCAAGTACCACAACATAATTTTTCTGCTCAAGCCATAAAACAATACGCTTTTCATTATTACGAACGTTTTCCCAAACTTTTATCTCTGGCTTTTGCTCGTTTTCAATTGTTGGTTTCACCCAGGGCAGCTTTGAAGCTCGCGGATAATCAAGTGTTCTGGTCGCTTCGTCCTTACCCTCTGTTATCAAATGCCAAAACGTTGCTTCTTTATTTTCTCGTTGTGGGTGTTTTTTCAACTTGAGAGCAACCCCTCTAAAGACGGGGCTAGTTTTAACGAAATCGCTAACAAAACATTGATATAGTGTATCCAGGTAGTCCTTATCAGACTGGCTTTTTGGTTTTATTAACTCTGCGGGTAACCAAGTAAAATCTGCCATTAGTCTTGTGCACTCCATTTAAATATATTGAACTTCTTTTCCGTTAAATACGTTTTTTTCATTAATGAATATCCCGATCTTTCACGGATACGCTCTATAACCGCAAGCTTCGCATTACTGGTAGTTAATTCTCTATTAGCATACGCAACCGCTCCTAACAACAAGTCTGCTAGCTGCAACAGCTCAATTTCGTGTGATTTAACTATCTGAATACGGTTAATAATTCTCTCTTCGGAGTAGTCATAATATTTATTTCTTAATACCTCTTTAAGCCGCTGAACCTTTTGCCCCCCACATGTATCCTTTATATCTAGGTATACATTATTCCTTGCCTGAGGATCGAGAATACCAGTAAGCATCGTAAAATACATTTTATAATAAAACTCATCATGCGATTGATTGAACCGATCATGCTGAAGTTGTGCCTTATCAGGGATAATTAAAACCCGAAATTGAAGACTGTCGTTATCAAAAAAATAATCTACTAAATCGATGAAGTAGTCCAGTTTTGTGTTGGATATTTTTGTCCACTTTGTTTCCCAAACCGGGTTCAGTCCATGTTTTTTCTTAATATCTCTTAATCGCTGAAAAGCCTCGGTCTTCTCATCCTCAACACATCCAATCGCACCCAATACCATTACGTTAGAATCGTCATTTTCTAGGTGGCAGGATTCATCGCAATAAACATTTAATAAGTTTGTCATAACGAGCTCCTTTCTTTATTCCTTCTTAATAGCACCGAGTGCCTGATCAATAATTTCGTCCATAACTTGCTCTCTAATACTGGCAGGATAACCATATTTTCGCAAAGTTACCCTGGCGATATTTCTCAACCTAGCTTGAATATTGTCTCGACTTTCCCAGTCAATAACCAGATTCTTTTTGATTTCTGAAGCCAGCTCTTTTGCTATACTTTCCAATCTGCCTGGCTCAACCTGGGCACTTTCAGCAGGTTTTCGAAGAACATCTTGAATCGTGGATTCCTCTGGACTGGACACGTTTATGGCATGAGTCTCTTGTACTCCAGTTACATCGTTTGTAGTTGTTACTTTAATTTCAAGAACAGGAGCTTGATATATCTCTGAAATTTGCTCATTGGTATAGTTTGACGCACCGATAATATCTGGAAATAAACTAGCATGGTGCACATTCATTTTTCGAAGGTGAGACAGGCACTTAAGCCGATCTTCATTGCTGATATATATTTTGCAAATATACTTTGCTATCTGGTTCGGATTATCGATATCAATCTCAAGGCTTTCATCTTCGGCTAAAGCATCTATAAGAACATTTTCGATGGTGTTTTCAAGAGAAGAAAAGGTAAATAATCCTGCTTGATTTACAAGCCGTCCATGCTCGTCTTTTTTGGGCTCTAGGATTCGAAGAGCATTAGGGTCTTGGATGCTCTCGATGTAAGATTTATTTAACACATAAATTGCTCGATAAGGATTATCGGTTTCATGTTTTTTATCTTCCTTAATAAAGGCAAAAAATAGTGCCACATATGGTGAATATGTCCAGTCTAAAAGTGGAGTCATTAGGCCGTGATGCTGCCCTACAGACCAAAGTTCATCTTCCTGTTCATCATCAACTAGAGATGAGTCCCTGAGTCGACCTCTTACCGCCTTTTTAAATAAACCAATTTGTTGGAAAGCAATGTCCTTTGAAACTGTACCGAATACACCTAAGCGTCCCAAGGATGGCGATAGCTCCCAGTCATATCTCCTTTGCCCTCGATATATCAATTGTTTTTTATTATCGTTGAAAAATATATCGTCTAGGATGCTAGGGATTTTGCTCCAATGCGATATTTTTGTTACGGGTATACGTCCGCTAATGTCATCAGAAAGAATCTCGAATTGACTCCATTCAGGAACCCTTTCAAAGTATTTTTCCATCTCATTGACCATCAACAGGCACCTCAATTTCACCAGACAATAGCTTCGGTATTAGTGTATCTCTAATCTCTTTTAATGACTCAATCTCCTTTTGGTTCTGGTAAATTTGATTGTTTATTGAAGCGGTGACGATAGAGAAATATTCGACCAAAGCCTCATCAGGTATTATCAACGGGATGTTCTTCATAACCCCTCCAGAAACCTCCAGAAAAGTTGTTCCGCTTGCTCGTGATTTTATGTCCGCTGTATTTGCAATTAAAAATTGGTAAAGGAATTCCGAATAAAAATGTTTTTTGGGAACTAGGGATTTAAACCCTTGATTTGTAGTTACCGGGTTCCTGGCTATTACGGTATAGCCAATAGGGGCTCTTGATGAGAATAATACAGAACCAGCCGGTATCAGCTGAGCACCGCTTTTTTTTAATCCTAGTTCAGAAATACTCTGACTACCTTTTTCAATAAATTTACCGATATACCCAGATAAATCTTTGGGAGTAATCCAGGGAATGCCGTCATCAGAAAAATACTCCGATATAATTGTTGATGGTGTTCCACCCCCTACAATGTCCGCAACATCTGAGAGGACTCCCATCTGCCATCCTTGAGGTAAAACTCCGTTGGACTCCGTATCGGGCTTCCGATATCTAGCTGGAAAATTAAAATCCACGAACCATTCCTTATATAACGCTTGGCAGATGGATTCCAACGTGTGATTCATGTTTTGATTTAATTCAATTTTAGTGTCGAGGGAGGATAGAATTTTGGCGATTTTGTTTTGAACAGGAAAATCCGGTAATTGAAATTCCAAATTTTTCAGGGTGCCTCCCGAAAGTTCCTGAAATGTAGACCCCGAAGCATGTTGCTTCAAATAGTCAATGTTATTAAGTAAAAGGTAATAAACAAACTCTGAAGAAAATCCCTCTTTAACAATAAGGCTTCTAAAGCCCTGATTCGTAGCTAGTTCGTTTTGAGAAATCGCAAGATAGCCCACTGGTGCTCGACTGGTTAATAAAACCGCATTAGGGGGGACTATTCTAGCACTACTATTTTTTAACCCTTGAACCGATATACTTCTTTCACCTTTAGATATTCTTCGTTCTTTATGATTAGACAAATCCTTCGGTGTAATCCAGGGGATGTCTCCATTCCAAAATTCACTTGTTTCCGTATTTGGCGTTCCTCCGCCAACAACTTCAGCGAAATCAGTGACTTTATATGGTTTCCATTTTTTAGACATCGAATCCTAAACCTTTAAGATTATATTTAATTTCCTGTTCCAAAACTTCAGATTTATTAAATTGTTCTGATAACAAAACAGTGAGGCGAAGCATCTTCTCGGAGAAGGGTTCTCCATCATCCTCAATAGCTTCTGAGCCAACATAACGACCAGGAGTTAAAACATAATCGTGTTTTTTTATATCCTCTATTGTTGAGGACTGACAAAAACCTGCTTTATCGTCGTACCCCTCACATTTTTTCCAGCAGTGAAAAGTATCAGCAATGATTTTAATGTCATCAATCGTAAAATCACGTAGTACTCGGTCTTTCATATAGCCGATATTCCGAGCATCAATAAATAGAGTTTTCCCTGAGCGTTCCCCCCAAATATCTCTAGCATCCTTATTCTTGGTTAGAAACCAGATGCATGCAGGAATCTGTGTATTGGTAAAGAGTTGTCCTGGGAGTGCAACCATACACTCAACAAGATCAGCCTCTATTAGACTTTTCCTGATTTCACCTTCATTGTTGGTATTTGAGCTCATTGAACCATTTGCTAAAAGGAGCGCCATCGATCCGCTTGGGGCTAGATGATAAATCATGTGTTGAACCCAGGCAAAATTCGCGTTTCCTTCAGGAGGTGTGCCATATTTCCAACGTGCATCACCTTCGAGTTTGCCATCCCACCATTCCTTCATGTTGAAAGGAGGATTCGCCATAATGTAATCCGCACGCAAATCAGGATGCTGGTCATTTAAAAAAGTATTAGCTGGTTGTTTCCCAAAATTAAAATCGATTCCTCGAATCGCCATATTCATAGCAGCTAGTTGCCAGGTAGTGTGATTAAACTCCTGCCCATATATTGAAATATTGCCGATCCTGCCACCATGCTCCTTGATAAACCGCTCACTCTGTACGAAGAACCCGCCCGATCCCATAGCGGGATCATAAACGCGGCCCTTAAAAGGCTCTAGCATTTCGACAATTAACCCAACAATTGCTTTAGGAGTGTAAAACTGTCCCCCTTTTTTGCCTTCAGCTGTAGCGAACTGTCCTAGGAAATATTCGTAAATATGCCCCAGGATATCCTTAGAGTTCATTGTTCCGTGACTAAAGGGAATCGTTGCAATATGATCGATCAGCTCTCCCAGCTTTGAATCATCTAGCCGTAATTGAGCGTAGGTTTTGTTAAGCACACCCTTAAGCTTAGGGTTGTCTTTTTCAATGGCCTCTAATGCGCCATCTATCAAAAGCCCAACACTCTTCATTTTTTCTTTCCAGGGGAGATCAGCGCCAACAGGGAGTTTTGAGCAGGTTTGAATAATGTCCCAACGGGCAACTTCGGGAACCCAGAAAATATTCTTTTCCGTATAATAGTCTCGAACTTCGAGCTCTTCCTGGATTTCCGCCTCATATTCTTCAGAGGAGGCAAAATCGTCAGGGTTTAAGTAGTATTCATGAGCGGAAGTTTTAAACTGTTCCTCAAGCTCTAATCTTCTGACCTTGAAAGCATCGCTCACATATTTTATAAAAATTAGACCAAGCACAGCATGCTTGTAGGTTGCTGCATCAAGAGAGCCAATTAGCTTATTAGCTGCCGTCCAAAGCTTTGCTTCCAGTTCCTTAAGGAACTTGTGTTCTTCGTCATTCATATTAGCCCCTTCATATTTATATTAATATTTTATAATCTATTATAGGGTTTTATTGTTTTTTTGGATATTGCAGTCTGAATGAATTTCAGCGAACAGTTAATAACTACCAGCCAGCTTTTGCTGCTTTTTTCTCTTCTTTTCGAACATCTCTTTCAGCTATTGCTCCCTTACGAGCTTCTCGAAGCTCAGTTTCAAGAGTGTTAAATTCGGCTAGGAACTTAGTTAGGTCAGCTAATTGAGGTTGATTCTCGCGTTGCAAATCGCTGCTATTGTGAGCCAATAAAACCTCCGAGAGTCTGCCATGGAAATCAACAATTTTTAAAGCAGGAGCTTGACTGAAAACCACTTCCTCTAGATTTCTAACCCTTATGTGATCATCGTAGCGTTGTATTGTTCCTGCAAAAAGCACATCTTCGATTAATGCTTCGCAGGCACTTCGCAAATAATCAAAAGCTGTGCCCAATGCTCTTTCCTGTTCTTTTGCACTAAGTGAAGCAAAATTATTGACAGCGGTCTGTGCATCAACCTTTAAAGTCGCTATAGATGTAAGTTTCGGGCTTGTATTATCTTCGACACACCCCGGAGTGCCGTTTACTTGTTTCATCCAGTGAGCGACGACCGGGATATTGTTTCTTTCTGCATGTTTTGCAAGCTGGCTCATAAAAACAATGTCATGGGTAAAAATAACAACTTGCCGTTGTCCCGCTTCAACCACAAAACGGCAAGCGATTTTATCCTTGTGTTCATGATCCAATGAAGTCACCGGATCGTCAAAAATAATGCCACAATTATATTTATCGATAAGAACCTCGGTTAAAAAATCGGCAATTGAGCACGCATTTTGTTCCCCCTCGCTCAAAATCTGACTTGGACTATAATCCTCGGCAAAATCGAGTCTGTATTCTTTTTTTGTATTACCCTGATCACCACTCGTAAACATTACTAAATCAAAGTTTCTCCCAAGTTTTGCGAGCTCTTGGTTAAATCTATCTTTGTAGTTTTGAGCTACCCCAAGCAAAAAAGAC
>CAIUCY010000181.1 GCA_903897765.1 uncultured Candidatus Marinamargulisbacteria bacterium
TCGCTTCTAAAGCCACTTTCGCTTTGAAGGCGGATCCGTGATTCCGTCGTTGTCTTTTTGTCATTTGTACTGCCCCTTTTCATCTTCAGTTTAAGGCAGTTTTCCACTTAACACACTGTCCAGTTTTTCCAGACCAGCTCTAACAATTTGTGTATAAGCTAACCGAAAAGCTTATAACATGGCAGAAAGATCAGGTTTTAAACACTGCTAATATTGTTTTAAATGACTTAATTGATAATGCTAAAAAAACTAACACTGAACCTTCACAAGTCATTTCAGGTTTCATAGAAACAGTAATTAAAGATGATGGGACTCTTCAAGTTCAAACGCCAAGACTGCAATTAATAGCCAGTGCATTGTTAATATTAAATGCATTACAACTTAATAAGTTGCCCTTCTTAAATGGTTCAGCTGAAGTATTTTTCTCAAAAGTTACTCAAGTAGAACTAGAAGCGGCTATTGTTTATCTAGAAAATTCGACAGGAATTAAGCTAAACTTTCAATAATTTCACCATGAATATGGTGATCGCATCGCTAGGAATCGATAATTCTGTAATTTGGGTTCCTCCATGTTAAAATAACCGTGGAGGAACGAAATGTTGACCCATGAGACGCTTTCTATCGAGGGCATGCATTGTGCCAGTTGCTCTGCGAATGTTGCGCGAACGCTTCATAAATTAGCGGGGGTCGCGGACGTTAGCGTCAATCTCGCCACACAAAAAGCAAGCCTTACCTACGAGCCCGACACCCTCACCCGAGAGCAGATCATTTCTGCTATAAAAAGTATTGGCTACGGCGTTGCCGCCGACAACACAGACACCCTCGCCTCATCATCAAAACCCTTGCTTCGACGTTTTTGGATCGCGTTTATCCTGAGTTTACCGATTCTATCAATGATGATCGTGCCATGGCATGCCGCTATCCCTGATTCCTTTGCGATGCTTGTTGACGCGTTGATGTTGAGCCTCGCGGGACTCGTCGTTCTTGGGGCGGGCTATTCGTTCCACTTGAGCTTTATCAAGAAACTCATCCATGGCCAGTTCAATATGGACAGCCTGATATCCATTGGATCGCTGACCGCCTTAGTGACCAGTTTGGCGCTCTTTGCCGTGGGGCAGCCATTCCATTCCTTTTTGGAGGGGGCTAACACCATTATTGCCTTCATCCTATTGGGCAAATATTTAGAGTCTCGCTCAAAAGCGGTTGCGAGCCGTGCCTTGTCGCTTTTGTTTGAGGGAATGCCCAAAGAGGCGATGGTCGTTGAACAAGACAAGGTAGCATCACGTCGCCTAGATGAGATCCAGATCAGCCAGATCATTCGCTTAAAAGCAGGCGATAAAGTCCCGCTCGACGGTCATGTTTCGGTGGGAAGTGTCCATCTGGATGTGTCGGGGATTACGGGCGAAAGTGTCCCCGTATCAGTCAGCAAAGGTGACACCGTGTGGTCGTCATCGATCGTTCTTGATGGAACCATTGACCTTATCGTGGACAAAGCCATGAATGAAAGCCTGACCTCACGCATCATTCAAGCTGTCGACGAGGCACAGTCAAGCCGCGCCCCGATACAAGACCTTGTTGACAAGGTATCGGCCGTCTTTGTACCGACCATTATTGTCCTGAGTTTTTTGACGGGGGGATTATGGGTTCTCTTGGGTGCATCGGTATCCACCGCGCTGCTGCATGCTGTCTCGGTGTTGGTGATCGCTTGCCCTTGCGCCATGGGACTAGCCACCCCGATCGCAGTGATGGTCGGAACGGGAACGGCCGCCAAACAGGGCGTCTTGATCAAGTCCGCACAGGCATTACAACGGGCGGAGACGATCGACACCGTTGTTTGGGATAAAACCGGAACCCTCACCACGGGAAAGCCTCGCGTCGTTCATGTCCACTCCATGTCCGGTGACGACAACTGGATATCTCTGGCAGCTGGTCTTGCGATAGCCTCTCATCATCCTTACTCGAAAGGCGTTGTCGACTACGTCCATGACCACGACATTAACATCGTCTCGGTGGGATCGATCAAAGAAATAGGCGGTAAAGGATTAACGGGGATTTATAAACAAGAAGCCATCGGGCTTGGTAACACCAAACTCCTTGCTGAGTTAAAGGTTACCCTTTTGGCCGAACCGCTCGAAGCAGGCACACCGCTTTGGTTTGCGAGTCAACATGCCGTCATGGGTTGTTTTATTCTTGATGATCCGATCAAACCTAGCGCAACCTCAACCGTGACATGGCTTAAAAAGCATCATATCGATTCAACACTACTCACCGGCGACCACCCAGACGCCGCCAAACGAGTGGCTGAACTTGCTGGGATTCGTCATTTCATCGCGGATGTTCTCCCCACCGAAAAGGCCAGTCACATCAAAACGATACAAGCGACCGGCAAACGAGTGGTCTTTGTAGGTGATGGTCTCAATGATAGCGCGGCGCTTGCCCAAGCGGATATGGGGATCGCAATGGCCTCGGGAAGTCAAGTCAGCCTGGAGGCCGGCGACATGGTCTTGTTAAATAACGACCCCAAAGGCGTCATCATCGCCCTAACACAAGCACGTCGCACGTTAAAGATCATTCGACAAAATCTGGCGTGGGCTTTTGCGTATAATTTGATCGGCGTCCCGTTGGCTATGCTCGGACTCCTCCCACCCAGCTATTCAAGTCTAGCTATGAGCCTCAGTTCGGTGAGTGTCATCCTTAATTCGCTACGGCTAGCAAGAATAAGGAGGAATGAATAATGCCCGTCAACAGTACCCGACTGGTCAATCGTTTCCTTGATCTGGTTCGCATCGATAGTGAATCGGGTAGCGAGGAAGGCGTTCGTGCCTATATACTCGACCAGCTCGCACCGTTCGATTTTGCTTCCCAAATTGACCCAAAAGGAAATCTCATCATCCGCATCGACGGGACGAGGCAAGGGCCGACCCTGCTATTATCCGCACATATGGATACGGTCAAACCCGGACGTGGTGTTATGCCTATCGTGACGGGCGATGTCATAACCTCGAATGGGACGACTATCCTTGGCGGCGATGATAAATCGGGCATTGCCGAGATCCTCGAAGGCATCCATATTATAAAAGAAACCGCGCTTCCTCACCCCCCGTTGATCCTCGCTTTTTCTGTCGAGGAAGAGATCGGCGTACAAGGCGTGCGGGCGCTCGCTTCATTAAACGCAGACTTTGGGTTTGTCCTTGATACCGATGGTGAAATCGGAACAGTGGTCACACAAGCACCGTCTCATGAAAAGTTTACGGCCACTATCAAAGGTAAGGCCGCCCATGCAGGGATCGAACCCGAAAAGGGCATCAATGCGATCGTGGCAGCGAGTAAAGCCATCGCCGCCCTGCCCCTCGGGCGGATCGACGACGAGACGGTCTCGAATGTTGGTATCATCAACGGAGGCGTCGCCACCAATATCATCCCCGCCGAAGTGACCGTTCAAGGGGAAGCCCGAAGTCACAATGAGGACAAGCTGACCTATCTGGTCGAAAAAATTAGAGCCATTTTCTACAGAGAGGTTCGTTCCGTTGGAGCCGACGTGATCTTTACCTCGACACGCGAGTATAATCGCTTTGACATTAGCGGGAATACAACCCTTATCGACCTCTGTACCCGCGCGGCCAAGCGAACCGATGTTCCCCTATTATTAAAAGCCACAGGTGGTGGAAGTGACGCCAACTATTTCAATGTCTTTGGTATCCCTACCGCCGTCATCGCGAGCGGGATGAGCAAGGTTCACACTCTCGAGGAGACGATCAACCTTTCCGATATGGTCAAAGCGACGGAGTTTCTTTTAGCCATCATTGCGGAGGTGTGACCCTTCCCTTGGCAATGGAAGGACTGTATAATGATGCGACTTTCAAGGGCGGTTAGCTCAGCTGGCTAGAGTACGTGCTTCACACGCACGGGGTCGAGGGTTCGAGCCCCCCACCGCCCACCACGAAGCCGCTCCACCCTATTTCAACACCGAAACTATAATGATGACTGGGGCTCGAAGCCAAGCGAGCGCGCGCGGCAGCAAGCGATTAGCGACCATTGGAAAGACCTAAAGATTGTAGAGACGTCTCTACAATTGACAGGGTCAAAATATCTAAAAAGATTTTGGCCACGTGCCCAAATTTGACCTCGTCGCACTTTCAACGCCTTGACGATAAAAGGCTTGTTTCGTATAGTGACATGGTTTGCAAATCTCACAGAAAAAGGAGTTTTTTTATGGCTAAGTTTGAACCCAAGATCTCGATTATCGTACCGGTCCGCAATGCAGATCGCACCCTAAAGACGACATTCGAGTACCTTCTCAACATTGACTACCCTATCGACAAGATGGAGATCATACTCGGCGATGGTGGCAGTACAGATAAAACTGTTGAGATCATTAAAGACTTCCAAAAGAAACACGATTTCATCAAATTAGTCGAAGTGCCCAACTGCAAATCCCCCGGACATGCTCGAAATGCGGCGATCA
>CAIUCY010000182.1 GCA_903897765.1 uncultured Candidatus Marinamargulisbacteria bacterium
CACAAGCTCAGAATGAACTCTCCAAATTGAAAAAAATCCTATGAGACCCCAACTATGACCGATGATGTAATTCTTGTTTCCGACCCTATCCCAAATGACGCCGATCTGATAGATATCCTCGATAAAACGGACGTCGGCCTTGATGATATTGAGGTTGAGGTCACCGAAGAGATCGAAGTTGCCGTTGAGGAGATCGAAGAGATCGAAGAAGAAATTGATGTTGGGCCTTCTGGAGATCGTTTTGACTCCATTAAGGTCTACCTTAAAGAGATCGGGCGCATCAAGTTGCTCACTACGGCCGAAGAGCTTGAAGTCGCCCGAAAAGTTCAAGATGAACATGATGAAGAAGCGAAAAAGGTTCTGATCCGCGCGAACCTTCGTCTCGTGGTCAGTATCGCCAAACGCTATAATGGTCGAGGGTTATCCTTTCTTGACCTCATTCAAGAGGGCAATATTGGCCTCATGAAGGCCACAGACAAATATGACTATACAAAAGGGTATAAATTCTCAACGTACGCAACGTGGTGGATCCGTCAGGCCATTACACGAGCCATTGCCGATCAATCTCGCTCAATACGACTTCCTGTCCATGTCGTCGAGACGATCAATAAAATGAAAAAGATCACTAAAATGTTTGTTCAAGACAATAAACGAAAGCCAACTGAGGAAGAACTCGCCGAGCTTAGCGAATATCCGATCAGTAAGATCCGAGAGTTGGTCAAGATCAGTCAGTTGCCCGTATCACTCGAAAGTCCGATAGGGGATGATGATAGTAATAATTTATCCGATATTGTCGAGGGTGATTTGTCAAAGAACCCCGAAGAAAAAGTCTTGGCCGATCTACTGCGAGAGGACTTGGAAAAAGTCCTCAACACTTATCTTACCGAACGGGAGCAAATGGTGCTTCGTTTACGGTTTGGCATGCATGATGGGATGCCGCGTACACTTGAAGAAGTGGGCCATGTTTACAATGTGACACGCGAGCGCATTCGCCAGATCGAATCCAAAGCCCTCGAAAAACTTCGACTCCATACCAAAAATAGCCATATGGCTTCCTATATTTTATAGCCTTGTTATGAAAATTATTTGTTTAGATACGCTTGCAACCTATCAACAAAGTATGGCGGAAGCTATTCAACATGACCTAGAATCCGTCTTTGGTCCAAATTTAATGGGTATTGATTTGGACAGAGTGAAAGAAAAAAATGCTCAAGTGTTAAATCATCCTTGGATCGATTCGGCGATCATGGATTTTGATCCAAGTTTGTTGCATGTTTTTTGTCCGGACAATATCAACCCCCAATTAGCGATAAAGGCTATATTGTCAGGGGATGTTGTCATGGAACACACAGCCGCAGGTGAAGCGACTCGTTTAGGATTAGGCACGAAATATACCTTGACCCCGACAGGCATCGTCGAAGCTATCCTTACGAACAGTGTGTTTCGAAAAAAACATACTGATGCGGAGGCAAAACGACTCAATACTCTTACCGAATCGGCTAAAGAAGAAACGCTTAGGATCGCAAAGAGGCTAACCTCTTTTTCCATTGGAACACGAAAAATAGCCAAAGTATCTTTTGATATTGCCGATCTTGCAAAAAAAAATGGCCATGATCCGCGTGAAGTGTTGTTCAAACAAACACAAATACTGATCCTGAATGAGGCAACTTCGGCTCAAATTCTTGAAGAAATGAGCGACTTCCATTTTTTAGGATTTAACCCTGAAAATGTATATTTCATGGTTCAGAGATCGATGGAAGGGTATTCGTTGACCCAAGGTAAAGTTGTCATTGATCGTGACTCAGACAAGTTGCTACATAATCATGGTGGAATGAGAATGCAGCAAGTGATGGATCAACAGTTTTTTCGATTACTACCATCGGGTGAACGAGAGTATTTGCCCTTTGATCATATTCTGGAAATGTTTAGTAATAAGAAAATACTGATCTCAAACAATGTTGAGGATCTCGACCAGCTTGAGGTTCATTCCATCGATGCTTATTCCATATCATTGGGGCTTGAACTTGGACAAGAAGGATATGAAATGATCATGACGTCTGTTGGTCAAAAGACCCCCCCTCAAAAAGGAGGTTTTTTTGCCTATATTCCAGGCCATGGTTTAGCGTGTTTTGAATCGGATCAGCACCCAGGTTTGAATAGTAATGATCCAGCAGAACTTGAAAAAATAAAGTACCTCAATAAAAATGTAAACATGTTCCCAAATCCAGCAAAAATGTTCACAAGTTTAAAAGAAAATGACTTGCCCACGCATGCAACGGTTAAAGGATACACGCATAAAGCGATCTATCCCCAAACACCCCAAGGAGATTTGAATTTTATTCTTAAGACACAAGTGATCATTGAAGAAAACGTCTCAAAGATCCGAAACCTAAAAGCACAGTCCGATTTATTGGATACGGTTAAAACGATGGAAGCACAAGAAAATAACGTTGAATTCATGGCTTGGTTACATCAGTTCGTTCCAAGAGCCTAAAATTTGGGTGCACCCAATGTTCTTCGTCGGTTGTGTCCGTTCATTTTATTCTCGTGTCCGTTAACTTTCGGCGCCGTTAATCGTTGACGACTATTGGGGCGAATGGTAATATACCGCCATCAAATTCTCCACCGAGGTGAACTTATGAATAAGTGGATCCGTTATGGTATTCTTGCGCTCAGTTTGATGACATTCCTCGTTTTTTCAGGTTGTTCGAAAGCAAGTAAAGAAGGAGCCTCTAGCAAAACCACTGAAGTGACTCTTTGGGTCATGCCTAATTCCCTCGAACCCGTAAATGATCTCGAAAAGGTGCTTGAAGGTTTCCATAAAACCCATCCCAATATTAAAATAAAAATCACTTCCCTTGATTGGGGCGCGGCTTGGGTTCGTATCACAACGGCGGCCGTTTCTGGCGATGCGCCTGATATCGTCCAATTAGGGACAACATGGGTGGCAGCTATCAGTTCAATGGGTGCGCTCAGTGACCTCACAACGCAAGTCAATAAAATCGGTGGGGCGTCTCACTTTCTCCCCTCCATTTGGAAAACCTCGAGCATCGAGGGCTCTAATAAAATAACCGCTATCCCATGGTTTGTGGATGCTCGCGCCATGTATTACCGTACCGATGTTTTTAATAAATTGGGACTTACGAAGAGTGATATTTCTACTTGGGCAGGTTTTCAAGCGGCTCTGGATAAAATTAATAAGGCTAACTTGATGATCGATGGTAAAAAGGTCGCCCCCTTAGGTATACCCGGAAAGAACGATTGGAATGTCGTTCATAATTTAGCCCCTTGGATTTGGAATGCGGGTGGTGACTTCCTCAGTGCCGATTACAAAAAGAGTTCATTAAATACACCCGAAACCGCCCAAGGTCTTGCGTATTACATTAGCCTTGTGACCAAAGGCTATGTGACACGTGCTTGTTTAGAAAAAAACACCGCACAAATAGAGAACGATTTTAACAACGGAACCTTCGCTGTTATTTTTGATGGCTCCAATGAGCTTCGTGGTTTGACGACGTCCCCAGAACAAGGGGGTGCCGAGGACACATACGTAGCGAAACGTTTTGACATTGCCCCCTATCCTCAAGGTCCAAAAGGCAAGTCAACCTTCATGGGCGGAAGTAATCTGGCTATTTTTAAAGGTTCAAAAAACAAAGAAGCCGCTTGGGAAGTCATTAAGTATCTCACCAGCAAAGAACCCCAAGTAGAGTACTGTAAACGAAGTGGGTTTATGCCTTCGGTCGTGGAGGCGTTTGACGACCCTTATTTTTCGGAGGATAGTCGTCGTGCCATTTATAAAGAAGCCGTCAAGGATGGACGTGCTTATCCAAGTGTTCCTTCTTGGGGACTTATTGAGCCTATTTTGGCTCGTCGTTTTGGGATCATGTGGGATTATGTGCTCGAGGCAAAAGATGGTTTCGGACTTACCGAAATCAATAAACTGCTTGGGCTTGCCGATAAAGAAGTTGTGTCTATTCTAGAAAAGAACAAGTAGGCTTATTATTATGGCGATAGCCAACCAGCGACCGCGTAATTATTATTATAAGAAATATCGCATTGCGTATGCTTTTATAGCGCCTACCTTAATTGGGATGATTGTCATGCATTTCATCCCCATTTTGCAGGGCATTTACATGTCTTTTTTAAGTCTGAATAATTATACGCTCAGTCAATATTTGGGCGCACCTATGGTTTGGTTCCAGAATTACTATGATGTTTTACTTAACCCCAGTAGTCCTATTCGAATAGGATTATTGCAGTCAGTAAGAAATACGATCATCTATACGGTTCTCGTAACAACGGGACAAATCGGTTTGGGTATGATCGTCGCCTTGATGTTGAATCTTGAGTTCCCTGGACGATCCTTTGTCCGAACGTTGTTTCTATTTTCGTGGATTGTTCCGACCTATGTAACCGGTATTTTATGGGGCTTTATGTGGCAACAAAGCATCGGTATTATCAATATCATTTTGGTCGATTGGCTTCATCTTCTTCCAACAAAACCCTTTTGGCTAGTGGGTCCCAATACCATTTGGGCGATCATTGTCCCGACTATTTGGCGATATTGGCCCATGTCGATGATCATGCTATTAGCTGGGCTTCAAAATATATCTGCCGAACTCTATGATGCCGTTAAAATCGATGGGGCGAATCGTTGGACTTCTTTCTGGAAGATCACATGGCCACTGCTGCGCCCTGTATGGATGATCCAGGTTCTTTTTGGAATGATCTATAATGTCTACTCCTTCAACATCGTTATTATGATGTTCGGAAATGGTGCTGGCTTTCCGGGTGAATGGGGTGATCTCATGATGACGAATATTTTCAGAAATTCATTTATGCGTTGGGATTTCGGTGTAGGTGCCGCAACCTCGGTCATTTTATTGATGTTTATGATCATGGCCGTCAATATCTGGTTTAGATTCTATAAGAAAGCTGAGGAAAGCGTCTAATGATTCAGAAACGCTGGTTAACCTATTATCAAGCAGAACGAATCAAAAAACTGGGGTTCATTGCGTTCATGTTGGTTCTTCTGGTCATTAATTGTTTTCCTATTTTCTGGATGGCCTTCAGTTCTTTAAAAAATAATAACGATATTCTCAGCGGCAATGTCGGGTTTAGTCGTGTCCAAAAAGATGTCTATTCTTTCTTTACCGATAAAAATGGGATTTATGTGTTTTCTATTGATGGATCCATTTCTAAGTATGATCCCAACACCAAAAAACTATTGGCTAATGCTACGGTTAAAGGGCAGAATGTAAATTACGCAAAAGATTCAAGCTTTTTTTATTTGGCTAATTCAAATACAGGCATCGCTAAAATAGACCGTAATTCATTAAAAGTTATTAAAAAAATCCCCCCCCCTGTAAAAGGTTTTGATACGAATAAATTTGGAAATGTCTCGATCGAGGCGAGTGATAATAATCTTTATTACAGTGTAGAAATGGCAGGAATACGAAATGTTTATGTCTATGGAAAAAAAGACTTAAAACTTAAACGCATCATTCAACTCCCGATCAATGAAGAGGGTATGATCCGATCTATTTTCTTAAAAGAAGGACAGCTATTCATTGGTACGGATACGTCCTTGCTTCAATTAGATCTTTCTAAAGACAAGATCGTCCGACAAATCGATTTGGGCAAAGATTATTATCCTTCAGGGATCGAGAAGGTTGTTTCCATTGAGGACAATACTCTTCAAATGCTGACACAGTATGGTTTATTTGTTATTGATCTATCTTCGCAGAAAGTGACTCAGAAACTTACTTTTGGTATGAATCGATTTGATGATGGATTTGTTAAAGATGGGAACCTATGGGTAGCAAACCCTGATGGAATAACGATTATTGATGTTAAAAAGAATAAAATAATCTCTCAACAGGGAGGACTTATTCGAGAATTAAAGGATGGGATAAAAATTGATCCCCATGCTGGATATACCAGTAATGAAGTTAGTTCAGTGGCTTTGTATGGCAATGAATTATTGCTCGGTGCATCATATGGCCGCGTATCATTCCTTCGCATCGGTGAAAAAGCGCCTTATTTAGATTTTCAACTTCCCAAGGGTTACCGATTAGTAAAATGGTCCAATTATAATGATCTTTGGAAGAATATAGACTTCGGACTTTACCTTCGCAACAGTATTATTATCAGTGGATTTACGATGTTGTTTGCGATGATACTCGCCACCTTTGCCGCCTATGCATTGGTGCGGTATAACTTCAAAGGGAATCGTGAGTTTGGTATCGCCATTCTTTCAACTCAAATGATCCCTCAAATCATGTATCTTATTCCGTTGTTCATCATGTTTAAATGGGTAACGGATGTAACGGGTGTTCAGATTAAAGGGACATTCACAGGGCTGATCTTTATCTACACGGCTTTTTTTGTCCCTTTTTCAATTTGGATCCTTCGAAGTTTTTTTGCTACGATCCCCGTAGAACTTGAAGAGTCTGCTCGTATTGATGGCTGTAACGGATTCCAAGTTTTTTGGAAAGTCAGTTTGCCATTAGCGGTTCCAGGGATCATTGCCACAGGGATCTACGTCTTTCTTTCTGCATGGGACGAGTTGATGTTTGCTTGGGTGCTTACAAACGGTCAAACGATGACGATCCCCATCGGCATTCGTTTGTTTGTCGGTAATTTCCAAAATCGTTATGATCTGATGATGGCGGCAGCTACAGTTGCCACCGTACCTGTATTGGTGTTATTCTTTTTATTGCAAAAGCATATTGTAAAGGGGTTAACAGCTGGGGCAGTGAAAGGATAGGGTTATCCCTTGCCAACAAATACTACCTTAAATAAGACTTCAAAATCACCCAACATTATTTTGAGACGTTCAATAATTGCCGGGTTTACTGCAATTATCATTATTATTATCCTTCTTCTATTACATTCATGTTCGAATTACACGGAGACAAAAAAACAAATTGCTGATTCTCAAAAAAGAACGATAAGCATACTTGAATCTGCTTGGCATCATTTTAAGACCCGCGAGAATTTTGAAGGCGACTGGTGGTCTGAAAAATTTAAGCACCCCAAAATGATCATGGATGATGGGCGTCCCAATGCCTTTATGGATAGTGTCGATCAAGATCTGGATGGGGTCAAAGATATTAATTGGTCCGATCCAAAGGCTCCGTTTGAACTCGCAGCCGTCAGCGAATCGGCTTCTTATGCCATGCTTCGAGCCATCTGGATGAAAGACAAAAAAAGCTTCGATAAAGTTTGGCGATGGACGAAAGATAATCTTCAACACAGTCAAATCGAATGGGTCTACTTTTTCAAGGATATTAACCATCCCGATAATGGTTGGAAAAAAGTGGATGATCTCGGGATCGAACGGGATCATTTATTCGCTTGGCGTTGGACTCCTACCATTGCGCAGCGTGATCGTAAGGGTATTCGAGAAGATGGAGTTATGTATTATCGTTGGCAACAGCCCACAAAGGGTCATAACCCTAATGATCCTTGGCGTGATGGGTGGGATGCCGCCTCAGATGCGGATCAAGATATCGCCTTAGCCCTCATTTATGCTGATGCTTTGTGGGGGAGTAAATTTGGAGATCTACACTTTGATTATGCCTCTAATGCTAAACAAATCATCAATGACATTTGGAAGAAAGAAACGTATGTTAAGAGAGATTATCGTTATCTAGCCGGTGGACCAGGGATCCATTCAATAGAGCCTGGTTATTTGTCCCCCTTTACTTATCGTGTTTTTGATGATTTTGATCCTGACCATAGTTGGTTTGACTTGGTTGATTCCTCCTACAGAGTTTTTGATGACGCTTCAATAGCAAAACTATCTAATATGGTCTACAAAACAGGCCAAGTTCAAAATGAAAATCCCTTTAAACATCATCGATGGCCTCGAGCAAATCTTTTGCCTGACTGGATCGCGATCAACAAACAAGGCAAGGTTGTCGATGGTGTTGAACGTCGTGAACCAGAGTTTGGGACAGATGCTTTCAGGGCGCTTTGGCGTATCGCCGTTGACTATGAGTGGAATAAAGATCATCGTGCAAAGACCTACTTAAAACAACATAGTCCCTATGGACCTTTTGATTTTCTCTTTTTTCGGATGAATGATAGCCATGGTGATTGGAAGCTTACAAAAAGTTACAATGAAGCCAAACGGTTAGCCTCTGTTTATGAGCATGATGGTTCGTATAATTTATATGAAACAAACTATGAGATTTCTTCTGATGTTCAAAATCGAATTGAAAATGCAAATGATTACCGAGCAAATGCAGCACAGTATGGCGTCTATTTGTCGTTCTTTTGGTCCTCATTTCTTGCGCAGCCCAATCAAAAGTCTGCCTCGATGGTTCAAAAGTTAGTGGCTCCCCTTATAACGCCTGAGGCAAATGGTTTTAGTAAACGAGCTTATGTTATCCCTCCAGATCAATTAAAATCGGAATCACATGAAAATATCGCCAGACAAACGCCTCCAGATAAACGTAATCCAAAGGCTGAGATAGGGTTGCCTTATAGTGAAAATGATGGTTGGTTATGCGAGGACTCCGCGGGATCTTATTGGACCTTATTTGATCACTCCGAGTGGAATGGTCAAATGGATTATTTTAGTAATACATGGGCGTGGCTAGGGCTTGCACAGTTTGCTGGCGTTATCAAAAATTTTTATTCGACCAAAAACAATAAACCTATTATTAAGGGTTTTGATGTTTACTTGGATCAAGATTATACATTTAAAGCCCAGGATTCCATTAATTCAGAAGCCTTTTATATTTATGCTTGGGGTAAAGATCGCAATCCAAAGCATAGAGATTATTTCTATATGAAGATCGACTCCACGCAAAAAGGTGCGACCCCTATTTATGTAAAAATGGTCGAGACCTCGCAGTCCTCGGGCAAATTCAAAGGGGTCGGCTTTGTTGGTCTTGATAGTAGTGATGCGGCAGATCGTATCGCCGGAAGTGTTGGGAAATACGTCGGGTTCCAAGTTGTTCATCAGCCTAATTTAAGAAAACGTTATCGTATAGGCGAGATCATTCTAACGCAAGTAATAGAGGATTTTGAGGATGGATCGCCCTTTGATGCAAATCCTATGGCATGGTGGACGGATGCATTAAAGCCAAATTCTGGAAAACCCTCGTTTACGGTCGGGAAAGACAAGGGTATTTACATATGGCGAGATGACAAATGGCATGTTCGATTCCTTAGTAATCAGCCAAAAGATGTTTTTACGGGAATGATCTTGACCGATGGGCTCATTGAATCTTCGCAGCAAGTTGGGGCTCATGCCTCTGACCAATTCCAACCCCTTAAGCGGTCGATCAATTTTACCTATGTCGAAAATAAAACCATGTCAGGCATCGACTTTACGGTTCAAGGGAAATTTGTCATTTTTGATGTTAAATACAATGGGACGTACCGACCGGATGCTTTCGCCATTGGGGTTAATCGTGATTCAGCCTTCGGTGCACCACTTATTTTAAGAAACGTGGGTGAAACAGGAACCTATAAAGAAACGATTAATAAACAAAAAGCGGTTAATTCCCGATATTCCCTTCAAATAGACAAGACCTATATTGGTAAACCTTATCCCTATTTAGGGGGAGTTCTTATGGTGCCCGAGCATACAGATTGGACAAAATTCGATGAAATGTCCTTTGATCTTTATCTTGAAAAGGATGTTGGCCCCATCCGATGCGATATTCAAGATTTAAAGGGAACTGTTGCGATTTTGAATGAGTATAACCCATGGAGTGATGTAAAAGGTCCCGGTTGGTATAAATGGAGATCCAATACCCCAGCTGGACTAGCCGTAAACGCTAACTTGGTTCAGCCTTACTCTATCCGGAACCGGAATTGGTGGAAGGGTTGGTCTTTTGATGAAAGTCGGAACGTAGACCGAACCAAAGAACTTGATCTAAACAATATCCGTAATGTCATGTTTTGTATTCACGGTGGAGCCGAGGATTCTTCAAATATTCTTATCGATAATCTTACCTTAGAGCGTATAAATTATAATTATGGGGTACATGCTCCTTGGTGGATCCATCAAATAAATTTATATCGTGATGAAAACTATTCAAAACCTTTTCCTTCTAATGTGCCGATCCGGCAAGAAATGGTGTATGTCGAGATTAAAGGCATAGACCGTTCACCCTCTACGATCGATAAATTTAGACTTAAACTTGAGAGTAGCGATCGATATCCGGGTTGTCGTCCTATCGAAATCGATGTTGTTGAGACGTCTGAGCGTTCGGGTATTTATCGGGGGCATTTCAAGATCGGGATTCAGAGTGATCCTGCGTATAACGTGATCGGTGCTGCAGAAGGACAATCTATCGTTATTAAGCCATTAATGGCTACCTTTACGAGGAAAAAAATGAGCATTGGTTCCTTTAGGATGTCAACGTATATTGATCGTTTTGACAATCTCTCCGCTGGACAATATCCGGGTTCATGGTGGGTGGATACCCTCGATCCAACGTCAGGCCGGCCTATTTATCCGGCTGGATTTAAGTTGGGCTATTTTATTTGGAAAGAAGACGGTGTTTGGCGTGTTCGATTTAGTTCGGATCAGAAACAACATCATTTTACCGGTGTTCTTAAGTCAGATGGAGCCTTAACCCTTACTAATCAACTCAAACAGAGTGGGGATACGATCACGCAAGTTAGTCCCGCCGAAATTAAGTTTGATACGGTTGAAACCTTCGCAGAAGATGGTTTTGATTTTAAAACCTCCGCGAAGTATGTTGACTTTGATATTCTCATTGATGGCATGAAATACCCCTTCCTTGTTTATGTAGGACCCAATGAGTGGAATAAGGCTTATACCGTTCCTTTTAAGGTGATGAATTATGGAAAAACAAAATCCTATGAACTCAATGTTGTTGATAAGTTATGTGTTTCAGCCCCCAATTCAATGCAGATCCAGAAGAACTATTTTTCAAAACTTTATCCTTATATCGGGAAATGGGGGCTGAGTGGAGAGTTAATGCGTTGGGACGAGCAAGACGAATTTACCATGTGGGTTTACCTTCGGGAAGATGTCGGAAATATTCGTGTGGATATTGAGGATGTAAATCGACAAGCAACGGCCATTCACGAGTATGATCCATGGGATCCAAAACGTGGAGCGGGTTGGTATAAGTGGACCTCCGCTTATCCTTCGGGTATCGCACTAGCCGAACGTAAAATTGACTTAAAACCCCTTAAAGATCGTCAGTTCTGGACTGCCTATGACACCCATTTAGAACGAGATATCGATGTGACTCAACGGGTAAAACTTAACAAGATCTTGAATGTTGAACTTTGTGTGGGTTCTGGTGAGAAACGGAATGCTCTTATCAATGTAGATGACCTATGTTTGATCCGACCCAATCGCCATATTGGAAATTCGGGGCCAAAGCGAACAGAAAAGGTTTTGCTTTTCAGTGACCCGAAATATCAGAAAAAGATATATAAAGAGATAAAAAATCAAGATGTTTATGTTGAATTGATCGGTATCGATGGAGATAGAAATGCTCAAGATAATGTATTTCTAGAAGTGAAGACCGATGATAAATTGGATCTCTTAAAAAAGATAACGATCCCCCTAAAGGAAACGGGCGTTAACACAGGGATATATCGAGGTATTTTTCATGTTGGGATGGAGTCTGATGAGCAAGACAATATTATTGCAGCCCCTTGGCATAGTCGATTGATCCTCAAACCGATCACTGACATTCCTTTCGAAAAAACCTTCCAAGTCGGATTGATCAATCTTATTCATATTGTCGATGATTTTAAAGATGGCAAAGTGGACGATAAATTCCCTGTTACATGGTGGATCGCTGGAGATAAGCCGCAGGACCAGTCTTATCAACTTTCAGTGGTTAAAGCTGGAGCTTTCAACGTGATGAGGGTGAATAAAAATTTTAATGGTAATCTTTATCCATACTTTGGTGCGTGGGGGCTTCGAGGAGAAGTCGCGAATTGGTCCGAAATGGAAGATTTTATTATGACGCTATACCTAGATAAAGATCCGGGTGAAATTCGTGTCGATATACAAGACGAAAAAGGGAAGTTGGCTGTACTTAATGGCTATAATCCTTGGGATGCAGCCAAAGGGGCAGGTTGGTATACCTATAACGCGAGTGACGGGATCGGGCATGACTATAAAAATGGATTGTTAGATCTTAATCAAATTCGTAAACGATCGTTTTGGATGGGCTGGGATCCCGTAGTTCAACAATATGGGGATGTGACTCATACGTTTGATTTTAGCCATGTTCAAAACGTTCAATTTCTTGTTGATGCTGAAGGTCAAACCAATAAATCGTTTGTTATTGGACGAATTTATGCGACAAACTGGAATTATCATCTTGGGAAATCTGCGCCCAAGTCGGTTTCGAGACTTGCTTTGTTTTATGATCCCAACTATTCTGTCGAGATCCCCAAAAAGGGCCCGATATTCTTTAAAGATAATTTTGCCCAAATTATAGGTGTTGATAAAGACCCTACACGAATAGATGTGTTTCCCGCGGCTATAGCCGTTTCCAATGGCAACAGTCAATATCAAATAAAGACCCAATTTAAAGAAACGGATATCAATAGTGGTGTATATAGAGCGGGATTTGATTTAAG
>CAIUCY010000183.1 GCA_903897765.1 uncultured Candidatus Marinamargulisbacteria bacterium
CATTTTGCCAAAACTCATCCCTGATCTTTGAGATATGCGTAAGCGCCTCTTTGAGTCCTGTCTCATTACGAGCCATTCCACATTTTTCCCACATCACATGCCCAAGCTCTTTGTGAAAATCGTTAACCGTTCGCTTGCCCTTTATGGAAAGGAGGGTGTCAATGCGTTGTTTGACTTGATGACTTGAATCTTTGAACGCGTCATGGGATGTGTTGAATTTGTTCGGGGTGACGGTATCAAGATAATGTCCAATGGTATTGGGAATGATAAAATAACCATCAGCTAACCCTTGCATCAGTGCACTCGCGCCCAAACGATTCGCACCATGATCCGAGAAATTGGCCTCTCCCAAAACAAAAAGACCAGGAAGATTGCTCATGAGATTGTAATCAACCCATAGCCCCCCCATTGAATAATGGATGGCAGGGTAGATCTTCATAGGTTGTTGATAGGGGTTCTCGTCTGTGATTTGTTGATACATATCAAACAGATTGCCATATTTTTCAGTGATGATGGCTTTGCCGCTTCGAGCTAGGGCATCTTTGAAGTCGAGGTAAACCGCAAAGCCGGTTTCACTAACACCACGCCCTGCGTCACATTGCTCTTTTGCATTTCTTGAGGCGATGTCTCGAGGGACAAGGTTTCCGAAACGTGGGTATTTATTTTCAAGATAGTAGTCTCTTTCGCTTTCGGGAATTTGGTCAGGAGGGCGAGGGTCTTTTTTTTGTTTAGGAACCCAAACACGACCATCATTTCGAAGACTTTCACTCATTAGGGTGAGTTTTGATTGATAATCGCCATGAACAGGGATGCAGGTCGGGTGAATTTGAGTGTAAGCCGGGTTCGCCATAAAAGCGCCCTTTTTGTGCGCACTCCATGCGGCAGACACATTCGAATTTTGAGCGTTAGTTGAAAGATTAAAACAACGACTATATCCGCCTGTAGCAAGAATGACCGCATCAGCACAGTGGGATTCGATCTCACCCGTCAATAAATTGCGAACAATAATACCTTTGGCTTTACCCTCGATAACAACAAGGTCGAGCATGTCCCTTCGAGGGAACATTTTGACATGACCAGCAGAGACCTCTTTCATCAGAGCCCCATAAGCGCCCAATAAGAGCTGTTGTCCAGTTTGTCCCCGAGCGAAGAAGGTGCGGGAGACCTGAGCGCCACCGAAAGAGCGATTATCCAATAAACCACCATATTCTCGTGCGAAGGGAACGCCTTGTGCGACACATTGATCAATGATCAGATTGCTGACCTCAGCCAGACGATGGACATTGGCTTCTCGACTACGGAAGTCTCCGCCTTTAATGGTGTCATAGAATAAGCGATGGACGCTGTCCCCATCGTTGGGATAATTCTTTGCAGCATTTATTCCGCCTTGTGCCGCAATACTATGGGCTCGTCGAGGCGAATCATGATACGTGAATACGTTAATATTATAACCTAGTTCGCCAAGAGTGGCGGCAGCGGAACTACCTGCTAGCCCTGTTCCAACAACGATGATCGTGTACTTCCTCTTATTAGATGGATTAACTAACTTTTGATCGAAAATATGATTTGTCCATTTTTCATGAAGTGCCCCACTTGGGACATGCGCATTTAATATTGGAGACATACGAATACCAGTATAGAAATAAAACCAATAGAAAGCAAAGTCCCCACCGCATAACTAAGCAGGTTGACCCAAAATGCAATACGTTCGTTTTTTAACCCAAAGGTTTGGAAAACACTTTGTATCGCGTGACTTAAATGAATGCCGACCATGATCATGATCAATCCATAACTCAATAACCGAAGGGGACTATTAAATGCGTTAATGACCACGCCATATAAACCCAGATCGTGACCATTGATAACCGACGTAGGAGGTGAGTGTTTAGCAAACTTAAAATCAAATAAATGAATGATCAAAAAGAGAAAGATGAGGGTGCCTGTATAGGGCATGGTTCTGGCTGCGATAGAGCGTTTTTCGGCGACAAGTGGACGTTGATAAGGCTTCCCTCTTGCGATTCGATTTTCGATGACAACAAGGATAGAAAGAATAATATGGACGATAAAAAGCAAGAGGAATAGACATTCTATACCCACAAGAATAAGCCCCAATGAATGAAGATGATCAGAATATCCATTAAAAAACGCAGGGCCTTTTAAAAGAAAAAGATTCCCCATCAAATGGGGTGTCAAAAACCCTAAGATAAGCCCAAGCCCGGTTAATGAAATGAGTTGTTTTTTACCGAGAGACGATGACAAATATTGACGAATGTTCACAATTTGACTCCTTCAGAATGCATTAAATGATGGGCCAGTTTACCGTATTTGTCGGCAAGATGCACCGTTTCTTTTCGCTCATCGTTTGTGGTTTGCCGAATCACTTTCCCAGGTAAACCCATGACCAAACTACCGGCAGGGATAAGCGTTCGTTCTGGGATAAGGGTTCCCGCAGCAATGATAGTGTCATCGCCAATGTTAACGCCATTCAGGAGGATAGCGCCTATCCCAATAAGGACACGATCACCGATTGTGGCGCCGTGTATACATACTTGATGGCCAACTACGCAGTCATCACCAATAACAACGGGATGCTCATCGGCAACATGTAAGCAACATAGATCTTGAATGTTTGTGTTTTTTCCAATTTGGATCGTGTTAATATCGCCCCGTATAACAGCGTTATGCCAAATGGAAACTCCCTCTTGGAGGGAGACGTGACCCCGTATAATGGCCCCCTCAGCGATATAGACATTGTTTTCCCTAATTATATCAATAATCGTTCACTCTCTATTTCCAGGAAATGACCTTCACATGTTATAAGGATATAAAGTATACTCATTTAAAAAGTTAGTAAAGGTGAATCAAATAAATTATTGGAGGAAAATATATGAATGGTTTGATTAGTAAACTTACGAAATTGATCAGCGAACAACAGCAAACGATTAAGGATATCTTAGATAAA
>CAIUCY010000184.1 GCA_903897765.1 uncultured Candidatus Marinamargulisbacteria bacterium
ATCTCGCTTTTTATCGAAGATGAACCCTTGGGCGAAGACCTTCATGCCGATTACGCCAAGACTTGTTAATAGAAAAAATCTTTCTACAGTTGAAATGAGGTTCACACTAAAATGACGATCGCCTAAATACATGGTCACAAAGGTCAAGACAATTTGTAGTAACATTAATACGGCGCCAATAGAGATGCTTTTTCCTCGATATTGGAATAAAAAAAGAACCCAAATTACAAGGTCAAGAATCAGAACGATGGTCGAGAGGTATAGAAATAAAGATGAAAAATCCATGTCTTCCAACTATAGGATGCTGAATCTATTTTTTCAATATGTTTTAACTTATCTTAAATGGGGAATACTTGCCCATGAAGAGGTGTTTAATGATAACTTGGTTATTTCGATTTCTGATTATTTGTATTTTTTTATTATCAACGGTATTTGCACAGGAATTGATAGAAACAGGTTTTCTTCGTGATCATTACGGTCAACCGATGACCGCGATCCTTCAAATGAAGTACAAAATATATACTCAGGCCACTGGTGGAACACCGATTTGGGACTCTGGTTTTATGACCGTGTCAGTAAACGATGGATATTATTCAGTTCGATTGGGTTCTTCACCTCAACCCACACTGGATAGCAATGTGCTTGTAAGCAGTCAGAATTATTATATGGGCTTTGAGGTAGATGGAGATACTTTTCCAAGCCGTGAATTGATCGCTTATCATGCACGGGCTATACTTGCAGACAGATCTCTTCGTTCTGACCTATCAACAACCGCAAATTCGGCTTTACATGTGGACTGGTCAAATATATCAGGTGTTCCAACTCTTAATGCATCAAATTTCAAAAGAGGATCAGGTGCCTTTTCAGCCGGTGAAACCGTGATCAATATCGTGGATGATTTTTGTAAAAGTGATACACTGGTTTATCTTAATGTTAGAGGATCATTGACACCTCTAGGGCTTTGGAATGTTAACTCAAACGACGGATTGATCACCATTCTAAGTGATCGAGTTGAATTGAATGCCATTCCATTCGACTACGTAATGATCAATAAAAATTAAGTAATATGTTACAATAACAGCTAAAAAACTAGGAATGCGGAGGTTGATATGCGTCATAAAGTAGCAGTTATTGGTGGGGGTTTTGTAGGGGCTACAACAGCCCAGCGTATTGCTGAGACTGAGCTAGCGGATGTTGTTTTAGTCGATATTATGGAAGGTATCCCTCAGGGGAAAGGTTTAGATATTCTCGAAGCATGTCCTATAACGGGTTCAAGCTCAAGAATAATTGGATCTAATGATATGGCAGATATTGAGGGTTGCCAAATAGTGGTGATGACGGCAGGTTTGCCTCGTAAACCCGGCATGACCCGCGAGGATCTGGTTCGAGATAATGCTCGGATCGTTGGAGGTGTTGCGGAGCATATAAAACGTTTTGCTCCTGATGCCATGGTCATCGTTGTAACTAACCCACTCGATATTATGACCTATTTGATGTTTAAAAAGACGGGATTCGCCGCTCATAAAGTATTTGGGATGGCAGGGGTTCTGGATACTGCCCGCTATCGAACATTTCTCTCGCTTGAATTAGGGATTGCTCCAGACGATATTTCTGCGATGGTTTTAGGTGGTCATGGTGATGAAATGGTTCCCTTAGTCGATTGTACAACGGTATCGGGTATTCCCATTCGCCAGTTACTGAGCGAAGCAGTTATTGGCAATATTGTGCAACGAACACGAAAAGGGGGTGGCGAGATCGTCGATCTTCTAAAATCAGGCTCAGCTTATTATGCTCCATCTGCGGCGGCTGTTCAAATGGTCAAGGCGGTTCTTTTAGATCAGAAGAGACTTTTGCCTTGTTCTGCTCACCTTACATCTCAATATGGGATCAATGATGCCTACGTTGGAGTCCCTGTTGTTTTAGGTTCCAATGGTGTTGAGAGGATCATCGAGCTTAAGTTGGGGCAGTCCGACTTAGATCAACTTCAAAAGTCAGCTCAGATCATTCAGGATAACATCGGGTTGTTAGGGCTATAAATCGTGCTTTAATCGTATGATCAAAAAATAAATGTTTATCAATTATTAAATAGGGAATAATCCTAAACGAGAGGAGTGGGGGCTCATTCGTTTAGGATTTTCTATTTATTTTTTCATTCTTATAGGACTTTTTAGTTCCGCTGAGATTATTGGAGGCTATACCAGTGATTTTTTAGATTATGGTGTAGGGGCTCGATATCTTGGAATGGGCAGCGTAGGTCGAACGATCGCAACAGATGCGAATGCTGGCTATTGGAATCCCGCGCTATTACCTTGTGTTCATGATATCAGTTTAACGGGGATGACAACAACGCTACTTGGAGTAACTAAATATAATCAATTTGCATTATCCATGCCTCTTAATGAAACTGACGTCATTGCAGGTACTTATATAGGATTTAATGTTGATCAAATGGAACTACATGGTATTAAGACTGACTCAACCCCAACCCCTGAAGGCTATTTCTCAACTCAAAAGAATGCTTTGATGGTGAGTTATGGTCATAAAATGAGCCCATCAATAAATATTGGTTTCACAGGGAAATATGGCAGTAGACGAGTCTATAACAGTCAAGATAGCGTGATTGCAGTGGATGCGGGAACGTATGCGAATTTTGGCGATCTTCAAGTAGGAGGAACGCTTCGAAATCTCGTAGCCATCAAATTGGGTGAGCAAACAGATGATAATTACGAACTTGATTTCGATTGTGGGACGAGTCTCAAAATGAAAGATCTTTTAATTAGTTTTGATATTGCAAGATTTCTTCGAAAGGATACCTCTTATTTCTTGGGGGTTGAGTATTCTGCATTGAGCATCAAAGATAACTTTGATCTCAAACTTAGAGGGGGGATCAATAGTAATGAAGTGAGTTTAGGGTTAGGGATATTGACGGCGCCTATTTATTTTGATTATGCTTTCTTGATCCGTCCGCTTAGCCAAGAACATCTTTTCTCAATGGGAATAAGCCTAGAAAACTCCTCGATCAAAAATAATGCTTATGAAAGTGAAAAATGGACACAAAAAGTGTTTGATGCGATCGATAAAAATGATTTCTCCGTGGCCCAACAATATATTAAGCTCAATCTTGATCAAGATCCAAATAATCAAAAGATGCAGATATTGGATCAGCAAATCGGGCTTATTTTGGAAATATTAGCTAATCGATTGATCAAAGATAGCAATGGACAGCGGTTGCTGTATGAATCGATACATCGCTGTATTAATGGTGACTATGATTTGTCTGTGGATATTGCGGAATATTTAACTCGAAGAAATCATTCCATTCAAGTTTTTAACTATAAACAACTCTTGGAAAATGCAACAGGACTTGTTTCGAGGTATAAAGGGGTTGATCTAGTCCAATTCAATATGGAACTATCTAAAAAAGAACGACTCGTAAATCATATCGAATCATCGATTAAATGCCTTTCAACGGTTGTATTTTTTGAGCCTAACAATATTGAGGCGCTCAAACAATTAGGGGATAACTATGTTTTACTCAACGACAAAAAAATGGCCATAGAGGTATATGAACGAGCGCATCTATTTCAACCTGATAATAAAGAAATCTCTGAAAGTCTGTCTCAATTAACCAAAAAAACAACTTAAGAATTTAAAAGTCCATGGAATTTTTTGTGAATAATGGTATTCTAAGTTTTATATTATACCCATGAGGGAGACTGTTAGTGATTCGTTGGCTTTCGATGAGTTTTTTCATATTCCTCATGGCCACATCAACTTGGGCCATTGAAAGTCCTCGATTTATCCTTGATACGATAAAAACCCCTGCTTATTTGAGCCAAAACATCTCCGTGTCTTTTAATCGTTTTGCGATGCTTGATGACCAAGAAACACGCTTTAGAGTCGACATTCCTAGCAATAATATTCATTCTTCTAGACGTTATCAGTCAATGTTTAGTCAATTGATGGTGTCGTCACTTTATGGTGGGTTGCCTTACATTGTGACCTATAATCTCAACTCCTCATCGGTTTCATTGGGTATGTCAACCTTGATCGATCTTGAAACCAGTGAAGAGCTAAGCAGCTGGGTCATTCGTATTAACGGAATCCTTCAACTCAATTCTGTGTATGATGATCATCACCTTCAGATCGATTACACACCTGTTATGAAAGGGTTTCAATTAATTGAAATGAGTCTAAGTATGGCTGATATGGGCTGGAATATAGGGCTTTCAACGATCAACTTTATACTTAGGGTCGGGGGAGCGGATGAGATCTTTCAAACGTTAATAACCGAAGATATTTCGTCTCTGGTTCGCCCAGGCAAGAAGAACTATTCTTCACTTGTCTTTGATTTGATGGCTCCTGATTATGAGTATTTACTTGATGGGATTTCAATCAATATTGATTCATCAGCTAATTCGAGTTTATTTGATGCCCTATATCTAGTCGATCCGAGTACGAACGAAGTGATCGCTAGCTTGTCCGTTGTTTCTCTAAATCAAACTTTCTTTTTGCCCATTTCATTAATGACAAGCGTGACATCCTTGAATACTCGCCTTGAATTGAGACTTGATGTCAAGTCAAATGCACCAGTGGGGACGACTTTTAATGTAAAAATGAATGCTATTCGATGCCATAAAGTTGGAAGTGTCGGTAGCTATATTCATATTCTGGGTACTCTTGACGGAGGCATTATAACGATCGTTGATCTTGTTACTCTATTACATGTCGATGATTTTACAGCGGTAACATCGGATATTACGGTTAATTATAGCATTGAAACATTGCCCCCATTACCGACTCAGTTTCGCTATCAACTACTGGATATCACGTCGATGAATAGGTTCGCACCGGTTTCCCTTCCTTTTGTTCCTTTGTTGATCTCAGGAGATATGTATTCCTTGTCCCCGAATGTTATTCGGCCTTTCACTCTTATTCATGCGCATGACTATAATCTTGCGGCCCAAATACTCAGTCCTTTAATGAGTGATTGGGTGACGTCCAATGTTTTTAGGGTCGATACTACGCCACCTACAGCACCGAATAAATTAAAAGTCCAAACGCTGAAAACGAGTTCTTCTAATACAACTGGGACTAAGTTCAACATTGATACCCGCCCGTGGCTTGACCCAGAATCGGGACTAAAGCGATACGAAATATTTCAAAAAAAAGGAGTGGAAACGGAATGGGTTAGTATCATTTCTGGAAATGTATCAACTGAAAATTTCACCTCGGTTGATCTTGAAGAACAAAACGATGCCATTTACTTTTATGCAACACGTTTACAAAATAAGGCTGGACTCTGGTCTGAACTCAGTGATGTAAGTGCTTTAGACCTTCGTACCAACGGACTCCTTATTGCCGCTTTATATAATTCGCCAAATCCCTTTGATGTACGTAGACAAAATACGACTCTTTTTTATACCTTGGGTGCGGACTGTGATGTAGAATTCGTTTTATATGATATGTTTGGATATCTGATCAGAAAGTGGCATTTTCAATTGGGTGCGACGGGGGGACAGAAAATGTTCAATTCATTTGTCTGGGATGGGACGAATCAACTTGGGGATAAAGTCTCAAAAGGCGCCTATATTCTTTTTATGAAGGCAGCCGATGCAAACGGTTTAACGATGCAGAAAAAATACTCCATTGGCGTCATCCGATAGAATAGTTGCCCTTTCGGTAGGCGAGAGAGGGCTCTTTGTTGATCGGGGTGAAGCAGAACTAAGTCGAATTCAGGTCAATTAAGCCTTCCAAATATCTCGATTGTATTCCCGAATCGTTCTATCACTTGAAAATTTACCCATACGAGAAACATTTAGGATCGATTTTCGTGTCCATTCGGATTTATCTAGAAATGCTTTAGAAATAGTTTCTTGGCATTCAACATAGCTAGCAAAGTCTGCAAGAACAAGGAAGGGATCGTCGAAATAGAGTGAATTATAGATAGGTTTAAAGAGATCGGGTTGGCTCGGCTCCAAAAGACTGCTGTTGATAAGCTGCATGATCTCACGAAGAGAGTCATAATGCTCGATAATGCGCTTAGGAGGATTGTTCCCTGCCTTGTAGGTGCGAACCTCGTCCGCTGTTAATCCAAAGATGAAAATGTTGTCTTTACCGACTTCTTCCATGATTTCAATGTTGGCTCCATCGAGTGTCCCGATGGTTAAAGCACCGTTTAGCGCAAACTTCATGTTCCCAGTTCCACTGGCCTCAGTTCCGGCTGTTGAGATCTGCTCGGAAAGGTTTGTCGATGGAATGATCAATTCGGCTAACGAAACATTGTAGTTAGGTACAAAGAAAATAGACAGCTTGTTCTTGCAGTCAGGGTCGTTGTTAATTAAATTGGCCAATGAATTAATTAATTTAATATGAAGTTTTGCCATTTGATAGGCTGGAGCCGCCTTGCCAGCAAAAAGGATGGTTCTAGGTGTCATATCAGCACTTGGATTAGTTTTGATCTGCAAATAAAGGTGTATCGCGTGAAAGATATTCATTAATTGACGTTTATATTCATGAATTCGTTTAACCTGAACATCAAATAAACTATCGGGATCGAGTAAAACACCATGATGAAGATTGATCCAATTGGAAAGTTTGACTTTATTGTTACGCTTGATAATGTTCCAGCCCTCTTGAAAGCTAGAATCGGTGCTTGAGGACTCCAACTCTTTCAGGGCAGATAAGTCGGTTACCCAACCCGTTCCTATTCGAGCCGTGATAAGGTTTGCAAGACGGTGATTACATTTGTACAGCCATCGATGGGGTGTGATACCATTTGTTTTGTTATTGAACCGTTCAGGATAAATAGCAAAAAAATCAGGGAAAAGATCGGTTTTGATCAGTTCAGAATGAAGTTCAGAGACACCATTGATCGAAAAAGAACCCACAACAGCAAGGTGAGCCATGCGGATCATTCGCTCGGATCCCTCTTCAATAAGGCTCATGCGTCGCATACGGTCGAAATCATGCCCAAAAATTTCACGAATTTCTGACATTAACAATTCATTGACTTGATAAATGATCTCTAGGTGACGAGGAAGCATGATCCCGATCATTTTCTCTGGCCATCTTTCTAGCGCTTCAGGCATTAAGGTGTGATTGGTATAGGCAAAGGTTTTTTTCGTGATCTGCCAGGCTTGTTCGAAGGGAATACCCTCTTGGTCGATCAAAATGCGAAGCAACTCTGGGATTGCGATGGCAGGGTGGGTGTCGTTAAGCTGAATAACTATTTTTTTAGGGATATCCTTCAGTTTATAGTTTTTTCGTTCTTTAAACCGTCGAACAATGTCTTGAAGAGACGCTGATGAAAAAAAGTATTCTTGCTTTAACCGCAACTCACGACCCGCATAAATATTATCATTGGGGTAAAGGACTTTAGTGATATTCTCATCTGTTATTTTTTCGAGATAGGCATTGACGTAGTCGCCATTATTAAAGATTTGAAAACCGAATTCTTCATCAGATTTTGCGGACCACAGAC
>CAIUCY010000185.1 GCA_903897765.1 uncultured Candidatus Marinamargulisbacteria bacterium
TCCTCACTAGAAATGCTTTTCCCTGCTTTCATCTCTCTGATCATCGTCGCTTATCTGGTTAAAATGTACAAAAATACCATCTGGGATCGTTTCAAAAAACTCTATCTGTCTTTTTCACCCAGTGTCATAAAAGAAACCCTCATACAAATACTGAAACAAATGTCCTTTATCAGTTGTGGGAAAGTTGATCTCTGGCGTGGAGGTTCCCATCTATTGGTTGTTACGGGGTACTTAACGACACTGTTCATTTCCATCTTTCATATTCTTAGCCCTCTCGGTAAGCAATACGTCTGGACAAGCCCTGAAGGGATACTTGTTTTCTATGCGACCTTTGCCGTTCTGGCTGGAGGACTGTCCATGGTGGCTCGACGCATGGTTAAAGGGGTTCCCTCCTCGATGTTCTCAAAATCTTCCGACTGGCTATTTGTTGGCATGTTGGTTCTCGTTGCTGGCTCTACCCTAACGACCTATCTAGCGAACATCCTTTCTGGCCCAACGGATCCTCTCGTTGAGATTTTATTTAAACTAAACTTGGCCCTTGAGATGGCGTGGATATTCATTGTGGTTCCTTTTACGAAGTGGATCCATATTTTCTTAAGACCTTTTGCGATCTATCTGCATCAAACAATCATACAAAAGGAGCCAAAATGACCGATATAGCTGATCTGGAAAAACAAATTGAAGTGCTTCGCGGCGAAGTAGAGATATTAAAAGCAAATGCGCCCAAAGATCAACTATCCATGGTCGTAATGAGTGGCGATTTGGATAAGCTTTTGGCCGCGTTTATTATTGCCACGGGGTCAGCAGCCATGTATGACAAAGTGGTTATGTTTTTTACCTTTTGGGCGATCCCCTTGCTTAAAGATCCGAAGAAAAAGATCAAGAAAAATACGATCTCTAAAGCCTTTGAGATCATGTTGCCGCAACATACTAAAGGACTCAAACTTTCGACCATGAACATGATGGGTATGGGCCCCATTATGATTGATTGGCTTATGAAAAAGCATAATGTAAAATCATTAGGTGACCTTATAAAAATTGCGGGTGAAATGGGCGTCGAAATCTACATCTGCCAAATGTCCATGGATCTCTTGGGATACAAATGGGAAGAAATGATCGACTACCCCAACATCAAAGCAGCGGGTGTGGGCAAATTTGTTGCCGAAGCTGGGCAGAGTAAAGCCTCACTTTTTATCTAGTCGAATGTCGGGTTTAATGGCATTCCTGTTCATGTGCATGACAGGAATCACCTGAATCTGAGACATTTCCCTTTAACCAACTGTCGGCTACTGATTTCACGTTACCCGCACAACCCCGAAGAACCTCAATGCCTGCGCGATTTAATACGTGCACAGCTCCCTCTCCCATATTGCCTGCTAACATCACCTTAACACCAATTTCAGACAAAGTTTGAGCTATATCCGACTTGCAACCACAGCCTACAGGTGATTTAACAATATCTTCTGAAATAATGGTTTTATTATCGTTTACCGTAAACACAGTAAAAAACTCACAATGTCCAAAATGGCTATCTACTTCTTCATTTTTTGTTGTTGGTACGGCAACTTTCATATTGTTCTCCTTTAAATTTGACCGACCTCACCCATTTTACTTGAGAGAGATTCAATTTTTAATGCTTTCCCATCAATAAGAGCTTTTGCAATCTTTTTATGAGCCTCCTTTAGAATTCGTCCCAACGTTTGCCGAGAAATAGCCATACTCGATGCGGCCTCTTCCTGATACTGTTCTTCCAAATCAACCAATCGAATAGCCTCTAGCTCATCTAAGGTTAGCGATATTTCCTGCAATTCTCGTAAAGGTATCCCCTGGGGCTTAAAATAGCGATTGGCTGGATTACACCTTATTCTTCGACAAATCTTGGGTCTTACCACATTTTCATTATGGGCATATGCTCATAATGAGTCAAGAAGATTAACGAAACAGGATTATGGTAACGATATAATATTGTACCCTTTTCTACATTTATTCATCAAAAAGGTTATACTCTTAAAGAAAGAAGCCTTTAATGCCTAAATTATTCGATCTTATCAAAACCAGTCTCTATATCGGTTTTACCGGTTACGGTGGCCCCGCGATCTTGGCTCACATGAAATCGATCTTTGTTAAAAAGAAAGGTTGGGTTACCGAGAAAGACTTTATGGATGGGCTCAGTCTTGCCCAACTCCTTCCGGGTGCGACAGGGGTTACCCTCATGGGCTACCTTGGCTTTCGACTTAAGCGCTTTCGGGGCGCAGATACTTTGCCATTTTTGGATCAGGTTTCCATTCGACGGTTTTCTGGTCGATTACCTGTTTCATTTCCGCAAACGTTGCCCCTTCATTGAAACGAGCCTGAATTAGTTTTTTAGTTGTATCGACAAGTCGAAAATTACTTCCTGATTTTTCGTTCAGGTATTTAATAATTGCAGAGCATTCAGCGCCGTTGAGTTTGGATTTTGTAGACGCA
>CAIUCY010000186.1 GCA_903897765.1 uncultured Candidatus Marinamargulisbacteria bacterium
ATCTTCGTCAGTTTGATTATTTCCCAATAAAGAATGGGATTAGAGGCATTAACAGGAACAAAATAGTTGCACTAGCATATCCCAGATAGATGGACTTTCGAAGAAATTCACTTTTTGTTGGTTTTATCAATAATTGTAATATTGTTAAGTTGTATGCCAAGTAGATTGTTAGTAAAAGTATGTAGCTGACAGGTTTCGGAATAAGCAGAAGTTGTTTGAAATATTTGACACTTGAATAGAAGATTCCCAGTAGCATCCAATTTGAGATACATGCAAGCGATATTCCTGAATAGAATAATAATATTTTTATTCCGATTGTTTTAGCTTTATGGATAATGTTCAAAATGTTAATCCCCTGTTATTTTTCTAATATCTTTTGCAAGGTTAGGCTGAATTGTTGGATCATGAGATTGGAAAGAAAATCCTTTACCTGAATCGTACCAATTTTTGCTATTAAATAGGTTCCTCCAATCAAGAGAAATTAAATCTAATGCTGCAGAAAAGTATGATACTGGGTCACCTGTAAAATATTTACTTGTTACCTTGGTGCCTTGCAAGCTTAAGATGGCCTTCGAACCTGGCAACATGGGGCTTGCATTTGTTATAAAATTATCCACGTGGTGGCCACTGAAATTTGAAAAGAAAATGTTCCAAAAACTGAATGTACCATCAGCACTGTGAGCAACGACATTATTCATTTTTCCATTTACAGCACTTGATGATGCGTTAAGTCGTATATTTTCTAAACTTTCTTTATGGGCGTTTATATTGCCGATATCACCGTGAATCCAAGCCAAGACATCAACGCCGAATTGTCCCAGAGGTCCACTTGGCCAATGTCCATAGGGATTGCTATAGGTTGTTGCATTGATTTGTTTGCCAAAATTCTTTAACAAATCCCCACCAATACCGTTGCCCAGATCCGTTTCCCTCCCATCTGGATCTATCGCCGTGACGGGTCCATTCCCCGCATACATATACGGATTCAGCGTTTTTGGGGCTTCGGGGTTGAAGGCGGCGGGGTCTTCGCCAAGGAAGCGACCCAGGACCGGATCGTAGTAGCGAGCATGGAAGTAGAATAAATACGGGGCTTCGTCGAGGAATTTGCCCGTAAACTGCAACGGCTGCACATTGTCTGTCGCCTCGAGGGTGCGTTCATAATTCCCCCAAGGATCGAGGAAATAGGTGTTAGGCGTTCCTGTGCCTGTTGTGATCTTGACCGGTGTTCCCAGTACATCGTTTAGATACCAATTTGTCTTTCCTGAAGGCTCCACCGTCCCGATCTTTGTCGACCCTAAATAGAGGTAGGATATCCACTCTCCCCCTTTTGACGAAGAGAGAAGTCGCCCCCCTTCATCATAAACAAAATAAGCTCCCCCTATCGTAGGGGGAGTGCCCAACGGGCGAGGGGGTGCATTGGAGGTGAGTTTGTATCGTAATCCAGTCACCGCATCGTATCTATTGTCAGCAATGACGACTTCATCCTTTATTATTTGGGTGAGTTGACCGAGCGTATTCCAGTTATAGTCGATCTTGCTGACCAACCCTTCGGGAGAGTAGGTATAAGCCTGTATGCGATTCCCGTTGGCATCATGACTATACGATAACCAATAGGCTTGACCGAGGGTATCGGATTCGTATAGGGTGCGCTCTTGCTGACTGTCAGGGGCATAGTCGACTTTTTGGGTGGCGAAATCATGTTTGAACAGAGTCCGGTTCCCTGCCGCGTCATAGCGGTAAAGATGGTCGATCTCAGGCTGTTGGTCATATTTATACATGCGTTTAGTGAGCTGGTAC
>CAIUCY010000187.1 GCA_903897765.1 uncultured Candidatus Marinamargulisbacteria bacterium
CCCACCAGGCAATCACATTGACGGGTCCAAACCCTTCCTGAGTAAACCAGACATTGGGAATACTGATCTGCTCGTCAGGGCCAATGTGCAGATCAACAAAGGAAAAGAGCAGCCCATCTTCAAAGAGTTGTGTATTTTTGGCTGTACGGCAAACATATCTCAATCCAAGGGTTTGCAAAGCCTGCTGAAGTTGAATACCATCAAATTCCCCGTCTCCCAGAAAGATAGCCTGACAATTTTGAGGCAAAATGGCGGCTAATTGGGAGAGTAGCTGCAAATGGAGGCGTTCTGGCAGATGACCTTTACATCCTTCAACCACCAACCAGGTAATGGGTATGGCTCTTTTACCATAAATCAGGCTAACCATCAGGGTCATGCAATGATGTGCCATCTCACTTCCATCTATGACAAAGACCAATTCTCGAATTCCAGCCAGATGGATCAACAATTCTTTCACATAAGGAAGGTAATATACCTGATTATCGATATGCTCATTTTGTACCCAACGACTGTAACGCTTGATCCGACTATCTGCTTTGGCATGGTCAGGCGTTTTTCGTGCAATTGTTGGCAACTGACAACTTTTGCCAAGCACGATCCCACTAACCATTCCGGCAAGTGTGTTCAACATTCGGGCTTGATTTCCTTTCGGTTCGATTGGGTACAATTGTTTCATCGCTTTTTTGATGGTAATATAGACTTGACGATTGTCACTCATGGGTTCGCTCCTGTTCTTTCTTGGCGGAAAAAACTTAGTGTACCTCATTTGGCAATCGTCATTTGTTAAAGTGTCCGGTATTCAATTCTAAAACTTTGGAAGCAAACTCTTTAATCTTAATAATTATTTTAACATAGAGTCAAACATTATGGAGCTGGCCTACTTTTTCCAAGGAATCTTAATCTCATAGCGGAGCGATAAAAAAATTCTTTATATTGTGAAAAATATTTGGCCCCAAATTTATGATTCACCACAGATGATTAAAAGATAGATCGGTGAATCACCGACCTATCTTTTTGACTATAACACAATTGTGTTATAGATGAGTCGGTAGAATGCCAGCTCATCTATTGTTAATACCACGATAGTGTTATAATATTGTTTGTTGAACATATTTCCTAACAACCAAGGAGGCATCTGTGGATATCGTATTAAATCTGGAATTCAACTTTCTCGGGAAGACATATAATGCCGTTCTCATGGAAGATAAGCATATCTATGTTCCTCTGGTAGACATTTGTGCTGCAATGGAAATTGATACAGAAGGCGCTACCGAACGAATCGAGCGCGAACCAGCCATGTACGATGCTCTAAAGACCATCAAGGTAGATCGGCCTTATCAAACCACAACTCGGAAACAAAATACGGCTCATATTATGTCGGAATGGATTCCGGCCTTTATGGCTTCAGTGTCAACTAATGAGTATGGCCCTGAAAAAAGAGACACAATCATCCAGTTCAAACGCGAATTTGCGGCCGCCACCTTTGCCCTTTACCGCTCTGAAATGATTCCTGAAGAATACCGCGCTGAACTTGACCATTACCTGCCGCCGCAAGCGAAACTGGCCAACGATGCCGGTGAACTACTGCTTAAAAGCACGCGTATCGCAAACATCGAAGAAGACGTGGATCAGATTGGCAGTGCCATGGCAGCTGTAATGAGCGATGTGGAAGTGATGAAACAGAATATCACCGGTATACTCAATCGGATGAGGGAATTGGAAGGTAGACGATTGATGTCCCCGCCCCAGCTCAAGGGAATCCAGGACATGATCAAGCAGTACGCTGTTGCCATCCAGATCCGGGAAAAGAACAAAACAGAATACGGCGCTGCCTCCGCGGAAGCTTACCGCACACTGAATAGCCACTTCCATGTAAATAAATACGACCAACTGCGCGCTGACCAGTACGATGCTGCCCGTGAATTCCTGGCCTCTGAATGGTCAAGAATTATGATAAACCGCCCGCTTCCTACTATATTCAAAGTTTCCCAACAAAGTCTATTTGAGGACCCTGACCTATGAGCTCAAAAGATGAAGAAATAGAATATGATGATTTTCCTGCGTCAGGTATTACAAGAACAATACGATTCGATGAACAGACACTCCGTCAGTTAAAAGACCTGGAGAATTGGTGGGGAACAAAAAAAAGATCAGCTACAGTTCGCAAGGCGATTGAATGGGCCTGGATGTTTGAACAAATAAGACACTCGGATATCAAATGACTTTCGCTGAGAATTGAAACAGTCAACCCCCCGGATTTGAAGTCCAGAGTGTTGACTGTTTTTATTGCTAAATAACACAATGGTGTTGTAATAATTGAGACACTATTGTGTTATAAATACCTAACCATAGTGTATCCTGTAATTGGAACCATAAGTGGTGTCACAAAAAATTAATTAAGAGCTCCTTTCTGAGATGCAATCTGGTAAAGATACATTTCATCGGACTCATCGTACTCATAGAGATGTCCAATAATAGTATTAACCGAGTAGCTTTCCCCATGTAATTTAACCGAATCCGATCCCTTGGAAACCTGAGACAAAATATTTTTTGCTGTTGACCGGACGGAAGAAGAACAATGGAAAGAGATATTTTCTACAACCGTTGTCGAAGAATTGTGGTTGGACCATAACCACCCATGAGCTGTTACCTCCATGGATATTTCTTCGATTCTTGCTGCAACCATAAAACTGAGCGTTTCGACTGATGGCTGACCATAAATCAAAACAGGATGCTCTCCACCAAGGGAGGATGAGGTTTTGAGTTCGCAGTGTAATGCGGTTGTACCTACTGCAGGATAGATCTTGATCGGTGTTAGAACTCCGTCCAAAATCACCTTGTTATCGCGTTTCATAACATGAACCTGTATTGTTTCCTTTCGATAAATGACAATGCGACCTGGTAAATTAACCATAAAATACAAAATCAATTTGTTTTATTATCTTCTATTCTCTCCTATAGTAACCTCCGTATTTTGTATATTGGGTAAAAAATAGCATCCCCCATTTTTTTAGGATTCGATATTTTGGTGTACAAGTGGGATATCATAACAAATAATCACATCTGAAAAATTGCCATTTAAGGGCCACAAATAACGTTTTAAAAATAGAGGTTAAATTACACCACTACCCATAAAAAAAACGTTCTAGCGAGCGTATAAAAAGCTAATGTGGTAGGCGTGTGGTTGGTGTGTGATAAGCATGTGGTATACGTGTGGTAGTTGTGTGATTGGCGTGTGGTATATGTGTGGTAAGCGTGTGGTAGTCAATACCACACAAATTTAAAAATATTTTTAAATTGGCCAAACAGAATTCCAAAAGGTTCATTTTGACTTTGGTTGGGGGAGTAGTGTGAAGACATTTTTCTCGTATTCACCGATGGCGTAACTAAGAAAGAAAGCCGTAACATCCCAATATGGAAAACCTGACTTGTTAGCAATCTCTTTCAATTCATCTACTAAAGAATCAGGAATTCCTAAATATCGTGATGAGCTTGTGATTTCCCTGACTTTTTTGACTTTTACTTTAGTTTGTTTCTGTGAGAGGGGGGCCATTCCGCCTCGCACGGTCGACAATGTTGCTCTTCCCCAGCCATTTTTGGGAAACAATGTGAGA
>CAIUCY010000188.1 GCA_903897765.1 uncultured Candidatus Marinamargulisbacteria bacterium
AATAGGGTAAAGCAGTAAGGCTGGAACAAAGCATATCGCAGGTGCTAACAGGTATACCCATTTATCAGTAGCTTTTGGATGGATGATCTCTTTACCTAATAGCTTAACGGCATCAACAACACTTTGAAGAAGTCCAAACGGACCGACTCGATTGGGGCCAACTCGCTCCTGAAAGAACGCACTCATTTTTCGTTCTAACCAAACGATGAACATGACATTGATGATGATAAAGAGAAGAATAAAGACAAAATAGAAAAGAATAACAACAACCTCTGCAAGGAGGCCGGTTATGTGAAGTAGTGAGAGTAGGTATAATAAAATAATAGTCATTTTAACGGTCTACCTCTCCAAGGACAAAATCGATCGAAGCCAGCAAAGCAATAAAATCTTGTATCAGCATTCCCTTTGCGATCTCAGGGATGATCCCAATGTTGACAAAGGAAGGGGAGTGAATATGAAGCCGATAGGGTGTTTTGCCCCCGTCACTAACCAGATAGAACCCAAGAAGCCCTTTTGCCCCTTCGATCTGATGAAAGGTCTCTCCCGCTAAGGGTTTAATAATACGAGGAACATCGCCCATAATGGGCCCATCAGGCAATGATTTGATAACTTGTTCAATAATGCGAAGACTTTGTTCTATTTCAAGGATACGGATATAGTAGCGGTCATAGCTATCACCCGTCGAAAGGACAGGGACATCGAAGTCGAAACGATCATAAAGTCCATAAGGCGATTTCTTTCGAAGGTCAAAGTTAACCCCACTTGCACGCAGATTGGCTCCTGTGAGCCCGTAATCTATGGCTTGATCTGCGGAAATGATGCCCACACCCTTTGTGCGATCTTGAAAGATCAGATTAAACGATATCAATGTATTGAAATCTTTGAGTCTTCCATAGAACTCATCGAGGAATGAACGGATTTTGGACATGAATGTGTCAGGGATATCCTTTGAGACCCCTCCGATCCGCGCATAATTTGTGGTTAAACGTCCGCCGAATGTCATTTCAAAAAGGTCGAGGATCTTTTCTCTGTCCGCGAAGGCATACATCCACCCTGTAATAGAGTTTAGATCGATCGCAATACTGGACACACAAACAAGATGACTGGCTATACGTGAGAGTTCACCAAACAGGACGCGAAGGTATTGCGCTCTTTCGGGGACGACCAGATTCATGTGTTTTTCGACTGTTTGGACATAGGCAATATTATTTAGAACCCCCGCAAGATAGTCGAGGCGATCCGTGTAGGGTGCGAATTGGGGATAAGTGAGAGTTTCCGCGAGTTTTTCGATGCCGCGATGAAGGTATCCAATGACATTCTCAGCGTGGACGATCTTCTCGCCATCGAGGGTCAAAATGACGCGGTAAACACCATGGGTGCTTGGGTGTTGAGGCCCTAAATTAAGCGAGAATTCTTGGGTAGTAAGTTGATCCGTTCTCATGAAAGCCTCTGTCTATCGACTGATTGAAGGATAAAGGTTTTTCTAAGAGGGAATTCGGTGTAATCGTCAGGATTAAGGATGCGTGTTAAATGAGGATGTCCATCAAATATAATCCCAAACATGTCGTAAACTTCTCTTTCTTGAACGTTGGCGGCAGACCATAACGACACGATCGAGGGTGCCTTGAGGGTCGATTTGTTTACATGGACATGAACCGAAACAACGTCCGCTGATTTTATGGACATGAGTTGATAAACCATTTGATAATGATCAGGTTGATCGACCGCTGTAAGCAAAGTGAGCAAGGCAAACTCATGGTGTGTCTTTAAGGTAGTGAGCAAGGCTATCAGTTGGTCTGGCGTTATGATAAGTGAGTTTGAGTCCGTCGATAAAGTGAGTTTATCGTTATAGACAGGAACTAGAAGGTTAAATAACTCGGTGATGGTCATTTTAGATCGGATCGATCCTTTTTTGCGAGGTGTAGCATTTCCTTAACTTTAAGTAATCCTTCGATAAGGGCCTCTGGACGAGGAGGACATCCTGGAATATAAACATCGACGGGGATGATCTTGTCGACACCATCCAAAACACTATATGAATCAACAAAGGGCCCCCCTGTCATAGCACAGCTGCCCATGGCAATAACATATTTGGGTGAGGGCATTTGTTCGTAAAGCCGTTTAACAAGGGGTGCCATTTTATGTGTAACAGTGCCAGCGATGATCAATAGATCCCCTTGACGCGGGGAGGGGCGGAATACTTCATAGCCGAAGCGAGAAATATCGTAACGAGCACCCCCTGTGGCCATCATTTCGATCGCACAGCACGCTAAACCAAAGGTGACCGGCCAAAGGGAATAGGAACGGCAATAATCAAGAGCCCGATCAACGGTTGTGACCAGAATATTCTCTAGCTCCATTCAAGCGCTCCATCTTTCCAAACATACCACAAACCAAGGGCTAAGATCCCGATGAATAGAATGATCTCAATAAAGGCAAAAAGACCTAATGTATGAAACGCAATAGCCCAAGGGATAAGAAAAACCGTTTCAACATCAAAGGCAACAAAGATAAGGGCATACAAGAAATACTGGAGTTTAAACTGAACCCAAGTGGTGCCTTCTGTGTCCAGCCCACATTCATACGTGGTTTCTTTTTCAGGGTTGCCCTTGTGCGGACTAAGAAGCCAACTGATTGCCAATGAGACCAATACAAAGGCAATGCCCCCAAGCAGGAAAATCCCCAATACTCCGAAGTTGTTGATGTTTGTCATGGTTGGTTTGAATTCTCGAACTGGATTATAAGGGAATCAGTTTATTCTTACAATGCTTCAATATATCAATACGAGGCATTATGACATTTTTATGACGTTTCGGGTGAAAGTGAATCGTCCCTCTATATCAGCCGATATTTTATAGAATGTTAAGAAAAATTATCAGTTTGTCATATTTCCTCGAGTGGCCTTGTGATCGGATGGCAAAGGGGATCTCCTACATCCGTGAGAGGGAGTATTCCTTTGCCCAACCCTATATCCTAGATCTGAAAAAGGTTGTTCAGAATCAAAAAATCCCAAAAATCATTCGTCAAGAAGCGGCTGAAGCCATCCTTGTACTTGAACATGTCGAATATTATAGGAAGTATCCTTATACTTTTGTCGTGATCGACACAGGAACCAGTCCTGAGTTTTCGATCGTTGCCCATAGGTTTAATTTCCGATCAAATGACAGTGAAACGTTTATTCATGATCCATTTGACTCCCAAAGTTACCATAAATTGAAGGTGTTTATGGCTGATCATGTTATGGTGGGGCATAATATTCAATACGATATCGATCAGATCAACCGTCAATTTTCTGAATGTGGACTGAAACCCATAAGTAATCTCTGTTTTTGTACACTCAACTTTTCTAAGAATTACTTGAAAGGGGTGGTCAGTCACACTTTAGAAGGGCTGTGCCAGCATTTATTTATTTGGAACAACCCACAGAAACCTTTTCATGTTACAGAACATGACGTTGCTTATACCAAAGAGGTATTCATCCGCCTTTTTGTGACCTGTGCGCCCATCTTATTTACACAGAGCCAAACCCCCAGTGAAATTCGTGCGCAGCTAGAGCCGCATTTTAAAAGAGTTGACTTTGATCCCCAAATTCTCTTGGATCTTTCGGTTGAAGACTCTGCTCCGTTACCCTCGCCACTCCCTTTGGGGGAATACTGGGAGGAGCTTATGTCCAATGGATTATCGATGATCACAAGAAATGATGATCAGGGTGAGGTACAGTTTTTTAGACATCCCCTTATCTACGATCACGTTCTCCGATATTCAGGTTATGAATATCAAGCCTCATTAGCCCTACGACTCTCTAAACAATCGCGGACAGTTCTTATTATGGATACTGGACAAGGAAAAACGGCAGTCTTTTTCCTCGCAATGATCCAATACCTGCATCAACATCCCGCAGCCAAAGTCCTTATCATCACCCCAACGGTTGTTTTAGGGAGCCAACACTATAGTGGCGGACATGCCTCGCACCTTGGCCAACAGGCTATGTCACTTGAACGACTTTTTAGAGAGGATATTTTCAAAAATAAGGTGGGATTCCTCTCTGGCGACACCCCCGTAGATGAACGGCAAAACATGCTTAACACACGACAGATCATTTGCGCGAATGCTCATATCATCGAGGCAATGCGTTCCCATGATCCCACCTTAATGGAGCCATTCCAATTGTTAATCGTGGATGAATTTCATTTAGCACAAGGAGATCATGCCATGGCAACCGTTACGGATGCTGCCTTAGACACGAAAAAGACTAACCTTTGGGGAATTACGGCAACGCCCGGAAGTGCGAATAAAAATAATATTCTTCTTGATCGATACAAAATTTCCCCAAGTGCTGTCATCGTTGCTTCGGAGATAGGACCATCTGAATACAAAAGGACTCAACGAACTGTAAACATTCCTCTCCTCATGGATGCGCAGACCCATTTCGATTTATGGTCTATAAAAAGCAAGTTACTTTATGAGCTATTTAATCTGTACCCTCAATTTCAAAATGGTTTTCCAAAGGTACCCTTTCCTATGTTTACAAAGAACTCCCGATATTATTTTTCGGATCTAAAGGTGTCAAAAAGGGTTCTGGAGGAAGTGACCCAAACGATCGTCACTAGTTTTAAAAAAAACAATCTGATCTACGGGTTCCAAAAGAAAGTCTACCAAGCCTTGGCCATTATTGGGGCATTAGGCCGTTACCATTATTTACAAACGGCCTTGTCTGAATACGGATCTTTCGAAGGGCACCTGTATCTAAATCAACAGCAAGAAGCGCATCGAGTTCAGATGAAGCTCAAAGAGCTTGCCGCCTTCGACAAACAAAATCCACTGCAAGACCTCCGTTTTTCTGCTATGAATAAGGACCAGCTCACCGTATTTAAGAATAAGCGAGAGTCCGCTAAAAAATGGAGTGGTTCACAGAGCACAGGATATACAACAAGCCTTGATCATTTCATGCAAAACCTAGGAACTAAGAATATCTTGTCAACCCTTAGCAAGCAGTACAAAGACCCCTTCAGCATTGAATTTCACCGTCTTTTTTCCTTCGAAGGTGTTGATGTCGCACGAGCACATGCCCTCCGAATGCTTGGGAAACACGCAAAGTCCGAGGCAGCTTACGAACGTCCGCTGTTAATCGGCCATGATCGATTTCTTCCGACGATATCAAGGGGGATGATCCTTTGTCACCTCGGTCAAAAATCATCAAAAAAACTCAAAAGCTATGTTGAGTCCTTCCTAAAAGAGGCCATTCATCAAGGGGCGGTTGGTTTGTTAGACTTGGTTTGGTTATTTAAAACCTTTAACGAGAATAAACCTGCTAAGAAAACAGCCAAAAATGATTGGAAGCATCTGCGTAAAGAAACATTGAAGACCTATTGTAAATTAACCGGATATCCTTACAAACGAGCCATAAAAGAGATCGAACGTACACATATTCTACCATCGAGTCCTATTGATGGATTTGACAGTATCATGAACTATACACTCAATAAAGCAGCAGAATCGGGTGATAATATAGGTAAGCTTTTCCTAAAAAGAGATTATCCTCAACTTTTGAAGATCAGCAAAGCCAAATATGTTGAACCATTTAGTCTCTCTTGGAATTTCGATCATTATCTGATGACCCTGATCTGCTTGTTTAGTACGAAAGACTACGAGACTTTTCTACACTTCCTTGATCGGATCGAACTTAGTGCTAAGATCGATCCGGAGGAGGAGCTCAAATCAAACCCGAAGCTTCAGGCCATTGTTAAAGAACTACAAGCAGACCCAACGGATAAAACACTCATCTTTGCCCCAACAAAGTATACGGTTATTAAAATCGAGAAGGTTTTAAACCATCTTGGATACGATGTTATAACCTTGGTTGGGAAAAAAGGATTAATGGGCCAAACAACAACTCAGCAACTTAGAAATCTGGAGGCTTTGAATCGCTCACCTATGGCGGTTGGGGTAGCCACTGTCGAAATCGCAGGGCAAGGGCTTGATATCTCAGGGCTTAAGAAAACCATTCTCTATATTCCGTTATCGGATGAAACAAAATTAGTCCAAACGAGTGGCCGTATCCGTAAAGATGGATCGAACGTGACACTTTGCGTATCTGGGGTCGAAAACCAAACGTTACTTAGGGGGCAAACCAAACTTAAGAAGCGCAAGAGGACTTGAACTTAAAGTATCAAACTTTATCAAAAACTTAATCAAAAAG
>CAIUCY010000189.1 GCA_903897765.1 uncultured Candidatus Marinamargulisbacteria bacterium
GGATCTCTCTTTTCTTCAAATTGCGAACATTATCGTACACGATCTAAATTTTCACACATTACACCTCCAACAGTATGTTTTCTTAACAAGAACCATCAACTTAGCGAAGGCATACCATCAACAGACGATCAACTCTTCGCTGCAAAGAAGGTATTAGATGAAGCAGGTTTAGGATCGGGCTGATTAATTGTACTCTGCGTTGATCTTTACATACTCATAGGATAGATCGGTCGTCCATCCGGTAAAACGTTCACTGCCTTGATTGAGATCAAGCCGAAACGTTAGATCACGGTTTTTCATATAGGCATCAAGAATAGCTTTATCCATGGGGACAACAGCGCCTTGTTTAACCAGTAAATGAGGTCCCATCCATAAATCGACCTTTTCAGCGACAAGAGAGGATTCGATTTTACCTGCTGAACAAAGAATGCGTCCAAAATTGGGGTTTTCCCCGAACCAAGCTGTTTTAACGAGAGGAGAATTGCAGACTGCAAAAAAAATGGCTCTAGCATCCCCCTGATTAAGAGCATGATCAACTGTAAACGTGACAAACTTGGTGCAACCTTCACCATCTTGAATAATTTGTTGAGCCAGATCGATCGCCACCTCTTTAAGGAGAGCACGAAACTCAGCTTGCCTCGATGGTGGTATCGTTGAACCTTTTCCACTCGCCAATAGCATTAAGGTGTCATTGGTAGACGCATCGCTATCTACCGTGATCCGATTAAAAGAGCTATCCGCTATATCTTTGATCCAAGATCGAAGATCGGATGAAGGAATCTCTGCATTGGTTAAAATAAAACCATGCATGGTAGCCATATTGGGTTGTATCATCCCTGAGCCTTTACAGATGCCAACGATCTGGATAGATCTTCCATCAATATCAAGAGTCTTGATCGATGTTTTCATGGTGAGATCGGTAGTCATGATCGCTTCCGCAAAGGGGGTCGCATCCGTGTTGAGTGAATGGGCAAGAGATGGTAACGCTTGAGTCATGGTCTTGATAGGCAAATGCTTACCTATGATGCCTGTCGACAAAAGAACACTGTTGTTCATGTTGATCTTGGGAAGAGACTGTCCCAAAGAGGTGAGTAGATCTGAAATGTCTTGAATACCTTTATCCCCCGTTAAGGCATTTGCATTACCACTGTTGACCATGACAGCCTGTAGCATATTTGTTTTCTTTAACAGGGCTTGTGTGTATTGAACGCCCGCTGCGCCAAATTTATTGGTCGTAGTAACCGCTGCAAACTCGGCACCATCAGCGGCATAGATCAAGGCGAGATCTTTCTTTTTTTGTTTAATGCCTGCATGAATACCCGCAAATAAAAAACCATCGACATTGATCATAGAGAATCTCCTTCTTGAAATAATGCGTGTAATAGACCGCCATTTTCATACAAATGGTAGTAATATTTGGGAATAGGTTTGATCTTGATCCCTAACTGTCGCGTTCTATTTTGAATATATATTTGTCGTAAATCGATGATAAGGTCATTGTCATCATCGATGTAGTCGGTATTGGCCTGAACGCATAATAAACCGATATTGAAGGCATTTTTGTAGAATCCACTAAAGAATGATTTGCCGATTACCGCTTTAACCCCCAATTTTTGAAGGACAAGTGAAGGCAACTCTTTTGAAGATGCCGAACCAAAATTATCATCTACCACGAGAATATCTTTTGAAAAAACTTCCTCTGCAAAGTTCGGAAACGTTCGTTCAAAGGCAACGATTTGGGTAATATTATGATACGATTCTGTAAAGTCATTTGAAACAATGTCTTTGGCCGAGACTGGCCCCCGGATTCGAAGACTACGCCCACGAATGATATCTTTTCTTCCTGAGATCATAGCCCGATCACTTCATCAATAGGGGCAAGATAACCGCGAATGGCACTCGCTAGACAGGTGTAAATGGACGCGTTATAAAAGGCAGGGATCATTTGTTTGATCTGAATAGATAGGTCATTGTAACCTGTCGAAAGAATGGTCTCGCCAGCCAATGGAATAATATCGTTAATTGCGCTACATATGCCGGTCGCAGGAGTTTTTAAAATGCATCCACTTTCCAAGATGGGGACAAGATATCCTTTACGGGTAGCTTCTAGCAAGATGTTTGCAGAAGACGGAATAATAAAAGTCGGAACGGCAACCCGTTTCCCCTCGAGCAAGTGAGCCATTATACGAAAGTCATCTATCGACCCCCCAATATGTCCTCCGATATAAACAGAGTCAATGATTTTCCCCGCCACATCCATGACCTCTTCGATCCGACCATCAACATCAACTAAGGGTGTAAGGTTAGATAGATCAAAGGGGAATACTCGGCTGTACTCAGCATTGATCGACGGATTAATTCCCGAATCTTTGCCAAAGAATTGCTTTAATGGAGGGAACATAAAGGCAGACCGGTTCATAGTATAGTGATGCAACGAGAGGCTGAACAAGTCTTGGTCGGTCATCTCATCAAGAATTGACCCAGTAAACTCAAGCATATAGGGTCGATGGATCACGAGTGATGAAAGTTCTTTCTTTAAAAATAGCGCAATATCTTTGCCTGTCACATAAGCCGATAATATGCCGTTTAATTCGACTTGAATAATATCAGGAACCGAAAGATCGTATTTTCCTGTCATCATGGCGTAGATCATGTCATGAATACCAGAGCTGATATTTAGGTTATTAAGCGGGGCAAAATAATTGACGGTCGAATCCCGTGCAAGAACGGTGCTGCCAGAACGAATAACCCCTTGTTCACAAAGAAGCGTGTTCCAAAGGCCATGATAGTTATCGAGAATTTTGAATTGATATTTTTTTGCAAGGTCGATAATTTGCCGCTGATTTATTCCATAACGAGACTCGAACTGATAATGGTAATGGGTTAGAACAAGATAGACTTGTTTGTGAGAGGGATGGAGATATTCCTTTTCTAAAAACTCGAAAACCGGCTTTGCACTGTTGTCTGGAATGATGATCGTATCGATAGAAATGGGGATGACATCATCTGGGTTGACGTGGTCAACCAACGCATGAGACCTGATGATATGATCAAGAATCGTCCCTTTCATAATTGCGGTTATTATAGCATAGCGACTTGCTTACATGTTATTATCACAGTGATGAATATTGTTCGACTTATACTCATAATGGGTGTGACTCTATTTTCTTATGCCTCAAATTGGACGCCATCTATTGATCTCAATTTTCGTTGTGGTCTTAGCAATCATAAAGAGGTTCTTTCTCAACAGCTATCGTGGGATCATTCCTATGTTAACGTTGTTGGAAAGGTAAATGAAGATTCGATCGGTGTGTTTCGTTGGGCATTTCCTGATACAACATCGCTCAATATCCGCCCTACCGATCTATTCTATGAGGCTTATTTTCAAAAATGGGAATCAAAAATCGGGAAGCATCACGCTCCCTTTGGGAGCTATAAAACTCGGACCATCTCGGATGTCTGGACTCGCTCTTTTGAGGAGGTGAACCGTATTGGTGTTTCAAGTCGACTCGTCTATACGGATGCGTTTGCCGTTGACTTCGGTGCATTTAATAATGGGGTTAATGATGCGCTCTCTTGCTTTTCTGTAAAAACAGAGATCGTTCCACGTCCAGAAATTGTTTTTCAGCAATCCCTTCTCTATGACCAAGTATTTGATGCCAATGGTTTAAGGTCTGATAAGATCGATATCCATGCCATGTCTTTGCTTAATTTTAAAGGCTCACTCGTCGATATCGATCTTTATCGTCAACTTGCGGGACCTAATAAAAACGCTACCGCTTTAAATATTGGGGTAGATATCCCATTAAGTCAACCTCTCGATCTCGCCGTTCGCCTTGAGTGGGCGAATGCAGGAGCTTCGGCTCTAATTAATCGAAATATTGGATTAACGCTAGGCTTGAATAATAAGGTCACACCAACAACAACCTATAGTATTGAAGCGCAGTTTATGACGCTTCAAGATAGTCAATTTACTTGGACTCTTCAGAATCGCTTAAGTGTTAACCTTTAAGAACGTAAAAATAGGTCTCGCTCTCAGTGGTGGCGGCATTAGAGGGTTCGCTCATTTAGGTGTTTTAAAAGTTATCGATGAATATAAGATCCCTGTTCATATGATCGCTGGTACAAGCATTGGTGCCATTATTGGTGCCTTATATGCGTCAGGATATTCTGTAAAAGAGCTTATCTCCATTACCTCTCGAATTCGTTGGAAACATTTATTCCAAATCCCTTCCTCCCCAGCAGGAATGAGTAGCGGAGAACCCATTGAGCGACTCATAAAGCGAGTGATACCCCATGATTCTTTTCAGAAATTAGGAGTCCCTTTCCAAGCAGTCGTTACCGATATTACTAAAGGCTATAGTTTTGCTTTAAAATCAGGATCTTTGTCAGCTGCGATCCGGATGAGCTCAACCTTTCCTGGCATTTATTCGCCTATGGAACTGGCAGGTTCACTAATGATGGACGGAGGGCTTTACTCAAATCTTCCTGTTGAAACGGTTAAAGCAATGGGGGCTGATATGGTTATCGGTATTGATGTTTTACCCAAAGCCGAGTTAACGAATAAACCTCATAATTTATTCGAGGTGATGGATCGCTCTATCGACCTCATGCTTAAAAGTCAGCCGGTTAGTCCACATTGTAATTTGCTGCTTGAACCTGTCACAACATGGATATCTTCGATGGAGATCAATCGAAAACTTGAATTGATCGACATGGGTGAAAAAGCCGCACGGGAACAATTATTGCCTTATTTTTCAAAAGTTATTTAGCTATTTTGTAAGCGGTGTTGCGGCCTTGGCCTGTCTTGATGATAAGACTAGCGTTAAGCAATCCGGTCAACTCGATATGAGCAGTTTTATGGCTTACCTTATGTTGCTCTCTAAAGTCCCGATTTGTGATGGTATCGTTGGCTTTCAGATAATCTAAAACTGCCTTTTGTCGAGTATTCCATTTCAGGACAGTTTCTATGCCTACCATCGGTCGAATGAGGTCTTTAGCGATTTTTTTAACTTCTCCACGGGTGTTTCTCATATAAAACTTATTCCGTGTAGCATAGGGTTTTTCCTTCCCTTCAGCGAGTGTGATCAAAAGAACTAAACGATCTCCACGTTGAATCTCTTCGATCGAAATAGGGGCAGGGGGGGTGATTTTCTGGATGATGGTTTCGACAAAATGCTTGGAAACATTGCTGCCGAGCAAATGGCTGTTTTTGTCGTCAATACCGACAATAATGCGACCACCGGTCTCGTTTAAGAAGGCAACACAAAACTTAAGAAGATCTTCGGCTGCCCCAACTGAGGGTAGAAACTCGATTTGAGAGCCCTCGCCAGTTTTTAAACATGTAAGCACATCACTCCATGGCATATGCTTATGCTACCATTTCTCGGAACCCTTTGACAATTTAATATAATTGTCTATACTCATCTCGCAGGGGCATATCTATTTGAAAAAGTTTCTTTTACTGTTCATTATTCTTGTTATTAATACTTCTTTTACTGGAGTTCTCAATTATACCCGTCTTTTTGGAGGTAATGGTCTCGTTTTGATCACTCAAATTAATGCTTCTGATCGTGCGCGTTATACGGCTAGTGATCTAATGACAGGACAAAATCTTGATTTTTCCGATATAAGAAAGATCAATGGAAGCAGTATTGATAGGAATACCCTGCTTAAAAACTTAGGGACATTGGGGCAAATCTCTCTGACTAATGCTTCAAGTTCAAATATTAGTATTAAATTTATCATTGAAGTGGCGACCAGTATCGAAGGCCCCTTGATCCGTTTCAAGACCGATCCTTCTGTTTTTAATGTTGTTGTACCCGCCAATGGAACACGGGTGTTGGATAGTGTTGAGGTATATAATCTTAATGATTCATGGATCAACCCCAATAGTACAACCTCTTTAGCCGATCAATCAAAATATGATGCCCTACAGAATGCCGCTATTTTCCAGTATGCTCAGACAGGAGAGCTCGTTCCTCCTCGAACCTATATTATTAAAGTCAATGTGGTAAACGCTAGCAATGAGACCCTATATGATAGTGTTCAAGCCAGTGTTTATCAACCCGGCGTGTCAGGGAAAACAGAACTATCGCTTCCTGCAACGGGGGAGCAAATCCCCTTTTCAAATTCGAATCCCACGTTTATATGGAGAAATGAAATTAGGACAGGGGTTAATTTGACCTATACTTTTTCCCTTTATGATTTCAAAGATTCGGATAGTCTTGTTGGTGTTATCAGTGGTATTCCGAAATATTCAACTAAGATCATCAACTCAAAATTTTACACTTATGATGGCCCCTCGCTTGAATTGGGCAAAAAGTATGCTTGGAAGATCGAAACTTATGATGGAACGGATCGATTCCTTTCGACTGCCTTTGATTGGTTCCAATATGAAGTGCCTCAACCAGTGCGCTTAAACGCCCCATTGGATGAAGTGACTCATTTCCCTGTGTTGTTTTCATGGATGGGGGTAATGGGTGCTGATCGATATCAATTGAGCATCTCTATACATAAGGACTTTTCGGATCCCAAGGTCTACGATACAGATGGAATGGCCTATTCTGTAAATTATGACTCCTTTTTCGAGCCGGAAAAAGCCTATTATTGGAAAGTTGAACCTATAAACAAAATGGGTTTACGTTTTGTTCCTGATCCACAAGTTGGAAGATTTATCTTTCATAAACAGATTAACCTTGTTCGGCCCCAAGAAACACAAGTGAAAGTTCTCCCCCCACAGTTCCAATGGAGTGATCTTGAGGGAGCACAGGCTTACCGATTAAGAATAGCTGATAATTTAGCTTTTTCACACTTTAAAGAGTTCATTATCGATCAAACCAGCTTTCAACCTGAAGCCTCAGATGATTATGTTTTCGATAAAACGTATTATTGGAAAGTTCAAGCCTTATCGAGTGCAGGGAGTGAATGGGGCCCCGAAAGTTCGATCGGATCTTTTAAGTCCCCTGAGAGAGAATCTCCATTTCTGATTTCCCCTATGGGTGAGGAGTTGCCAAATATAGCGCAAGTTCAATTTAATTGGCAGAATACTGGATGGGCCAAGTCTTATGATATTCAAGTTGCCGATAATCGAGACATGAAAAACGCTATTACATTTAAGTCAACATCTTCTCCTTTACTCGTTCAAAATACGGATGGGTGGATGCAATGGGCCAAAACTTACTATTGGCAGGTGCTTCCATATGATGACAATAAGGATAACTTTGGGAAAAAAAGTGAAATGAGTTTATTTAAAACGATGCCCAGAAAAGCCCCTGTTTTGATCGCTCCATTAGGTGATGAGATCGAAGATCTTTCTATGATCGGATTTAATTGGGACAAACCACTTTGGGCTTCCAAATATCAACTGCTTATCGCGGATAACCCAGAAATGGATCACCCCTTGATCATTAATGCGTTTCCACCGTTTGGCTGGAAAAACGATGGGCTCGTTCGTCTTGGGAAAACGTATTATTGGCAAGTCATTCCTGTTGATGATCAGGGGCAATCGTATGGCGTTAAATCCGATATCATGACCTTTAGATCGAAACCTATTTCCAATATTGACATGACAAGTCCTTTAGGCGATATCTACGATAGTGTTAAGGATATTCTTATCAATTGGACGCCGATCGAAGGGGCGGCCCAATATCAGGTGCTTTTAAGTCAGGATGACCCTTCATTTCAGAATGCGACTATTTTCTACAGTGAAAAACCCCCATTTACGATTCAAGCCAATAAATTAAAATCTGGGACAAAATATATCGTTCGAATTAACGCCATCGACAAGGATAGTCAGATCTATGGATCGCGGTCAAATGATGGCAGCTTTTTTATTAATAATGAAGATAATTCTGTCCCTAAGCCGGCGGTTATCGTTTATCCGGTGGGGAACATTCATGACGCAAATCCTATTATTAAATGGACGGATTTGATTAGTGCCGACAGTTATGAGGTAATATTAAACACGGCAAGTGATGGCTCAACGTCAAAAATGAACGTTAAAACGACTGAAGTTGAATTATCAAAATTGGGGGCTGTTCCTCCAGGAGAAACCTGTCGAGTCTCTGTCCAAGCACTCGATGAAGCAGGTAAAGCTTTTTTGGGGAGGAGCAAAGAAACCTCTTTTACCCTTCCTCTTCCGTCTATAAAACTACTTAATCCAATAGGCAAACCCTTATCATCAAAAGACATCAAATTATTATGGCAGGGTGATAAACAATATAGTGAATACAAAGTTATCGTGTGGAATGATTCCCATAAAGATGAATCGAAAACGTATTCAACAAAAGAGCAACAAATGGATATAAAAGGTTTGGAGCTAGGGGCCTATTCTTGGCAGGTTACGGGTGTTTGGAAGGGCGTGGATCTTTTTAAAACAACACCAGCATCCTTTACGATCGTTCCATCGCAATGGCAAGGCAATATTCTTTTGACCGATCCAAATAATAAATACATGCGAGGGGATAAGGTGCTTTTTTCGTGGACCCCTATCGAAGGTCTCGATGAATACAAAATTCGTCTAGGAAAAGGAATTGATGATGTTAAAGAATATAAAACGAAAGACAAAATGTTCGAATTAGTCGGACTAGAATCGGGTAATTATAATTGGCAGGTCGTAGGAATAAAAGAAGGACGAGATGTTTTAATGTCATCCATCGCTGTATTCAAGTTCGACAATGAAAAAGTGATTTCTTCCAGCCAGATAACCACCGATAATATTAAGCCTTCCTTTATAGAAGCAACACCTCAAGATGTTTCAAGATTTGCCGATTTTGTTAAAGAGTATTTAAAGGCAAATGGTGCCGCCAATTTGATGGAGGGGATGGAATTCCAAAACCTTTTGTTGGATGGAAGGAAAGAAAATATCAACACTGTTTTATTGCAAGAATTGATCGATGATCCTGCTGAGATCAAATATTTAAAGGTGCGTTAATGAAAAAGTTCTTTGTTCTTTTTTTGATCCTATGCTTTATATCGTTGAGTTATTCAATTGAAAAACGTAGTGCTTTGGCTACATTAACCTTTTATTTAGGTCAAGTATTTTTTAAGTCCAATGATATCGGTGATTTTCAGCCTGTCCAAAAGGGCATGACTTTTTATGAAGGAGACGTGCTTAAAACACAGGATGATGGGAAGGCCGAAATATTTTTCTATACAGGGTCAAAGACTCGTATCGCTAATGGGACGGAGATTATCTTCAAGAGTGACGAAAAAACGAAGTCCAAAAGTATTTTTATTAATGTGGGTCAAATTTGGAATCAAATTCGCAAAGGTGATAAATTTGACGTTGAGTCCATTCATGGTGTCGCTTCTGTAAAGGGTACAGAATTCGATGTCGCCAACGATGATGATGGTATGGAACTATGGGTTGTTGAAGGATTAGTTAATATAAAAAATGACAATGGTGAGATTCTTGCGGAAAAAAATACTCAAACCCGTCTTCGGAAAGGTTTTTCTCCGAATAAAATTGGTGTTAATCGTTCAGACCTTCCCGTTTGGCAAAACGATTTCTCAGCTGAAGCACTCTTGACCCTCAGTTCGCCCGGACAAAAACAAGAAGGGAAACCCTTTAAGGTTAATATTACGCTTAAAGATTCTAAAACGGATAAACTCTTTACCGATGAGATGCTCCTTTCAGTAAAGTCGCTTTCTCGCGGTTTGGATATTGCGCTAGCAAAAGATAATGAGTATACCCAATCACTGGAAGTGAATATTGTTGATGGGAAAGCTGAGCTTTGGGTCAAAGGTCAATCAGGTGATTATGAAATCAACTTCACGGGCCGAAAGATCACAGGGCAAAATCTCCCCGTCAAAATTGATCCGATCCCTAATCAGCGAACGGTTGAGCTTCGTTTTACAGGGAAAGATCTCAAAGAACATCAAATCGACCTGAAGTACTCTTTAAAATAATGCTTAAACGAATGTTGCTTTTTTTTGTTTTGCTCTCTGGCTTACTTCAGGCGTCACAACTCCTTCATACTCGTTATGAATCCGTGATAAAAGGTCAACCTTTACTCTTTAACCTTGAACTTCGAGATGTGTTTTTACCTTCGGTTGATTCCGTTGAATTGTTTTATAAAGGGGATGTTGATGGCGGGTATACAAAAGTTAATATGACCTCGACCGCGCCGGGTACCTATCTTTTAAACATGACCCCCGTGCTTAATGATGCATCAGAATTCCAATACTATTTTTCGGTTCGTATGAGTAATGGTTCAATATTAACCCTGCCTGAAATCTTCCCTGAGGAAAATGCGTTTATCGCTGATGTAAAAAAGAGTGAATCTGATCCAAGTATTCGTCTTCTTAATCCCATTAATAAAGGGATTATTAACGACTCGCAACCTGTTTTTCTGATCTCGTTCGAGGATCCCTATGACATACTCGATCTCAATACGGTTTCCTTAAAAATCGATGGAAATGATGTTTCTAAAGATGCCCATGTTGTTGATCATTTTGTCAGCTATCTTCCAAGCTCGCCTTTATCCGAAGATAACCATTCATTGGAGTTCCATATTAGTGATAAAAACGGACAAGACCATATGATACAATCGAGCTTTATCTATCAGTCCAAGTCACCAAGCCTCGTCGAATGGAAAGGAAACGAATCTCTCCTCATCGATCTTTATGCGAGTGATGTTAGTCCGAATACTCGAACCGGCAGCCGCGTCAGGAATATGGTGGAGATGAATATGAAAAGTGGCTTTATCAATGCAGATATTTATGACTTCCGGACTTCTGAAGAAACCGACTCACTTCAACATCAAAACCGTACACGCCTTGTTCTTTATGACGACCATAATAGGGTGCGTTTATTTTTGAAAGATCAAGCACCTGTCTATTCATATTATGGGCTGAACGGTGTCAATATCGATGGGATCGGTGCTCAGATAAATTGGCCTAATCTTATGCAGTTTAATATGGTAGAAGGGGAGTCAGCTCGCGCAATTTTAGGCGATTCAAATCCGAGTATAAATAAGAATGGCACTTTTTCTCAAAAAGTATTTAGTTGGCAAATTGCATCAAAAACGGGAGGTTGGGATAACGCTATCTCTTACGTTAGTTTCAAAGACGATAAAGATTCATTGTCCCTCACCTCTAATTGGGGGACATCCTTGCCTCAGGAAAATAGGGTGTTAGGTTGGCAGAGTAAATTGAATTTATCGCCCGATCAATCTACTTATCTGAAGTCTGAATTAGCAGGGTCTGTTTTTTATCCCGATATATCAACGGGGGACATTTTGACAGTACCGACTGAAACAAAAAAAGTAGTCCCCGAGTTTATTCTAAACGCGATCCCTATTCGAGCTGGTATGACAGCGGGTGCTGCTGGAATGATTGAATACCAGACACCTATCATCCTTAAAGAACTCCTTATTAAAACCTATGGAAATTTCGCTTTACCGGGATTCAAGTCTTTTGGTAATACGAGTATAAAAACTGATGATTTAGCCGGTGGGGCTCAACTTAATCTTAATGTTTGGCGCGGAGCCATGTCTTTTTCAGGTGCCTATCAAAAGAACAGAGATAATATCATGAATATTTTTGACCCAAATTCATCGAGTGGCTATATCACGTACGGTGACGACTATCAAACGAATGTAAATATGGACGTGTTCGGCCTTGCTTATTTTGGTTATAACTATAGTTTTAACTCGAGACTCAATAATGCCACGGACGATGTGGCATTAATAGACAATCAAACCCGAACGGATCTTTTTTCTTTAAACAATATTCAACTCCAGTTGGATAAATTTAAGGGTAAACTGAACACAAATTTCAGCGTTATTAATTACGCGGATAGTATTATTAGCCAAAACAACTTTAATCAAAGAGGGATTGGTTTCGCTATCGATACGGAATTCATTCCTATTAAGGCCAACTTTAGTTTTTCAAACTCTATCAAAGACGCAAAAGGCCCCACGCCAAATACCACTGTCTATTCTGCCTATGGTGTACGTTTGGATTATGAGTATATCCCCAAGATACTGTCGACCTATAGTAGTATTCAACTTCAATTAGGACTAAATAATGGGGATAATATTGATGCAAGACTCGACACGAACAAGACAACGCTTGGCTTAGGAGCTCTATATCGATACCCTTCAAAGATAGGATTCTTCGTCGATACCAAGTTCTATGTCGATGTTACGATCACAACGGTTAGCGATAGACTTGCCGACGCGTCAGACAAATCCAAGAACTATACCGAACAAACACTCCTCTTTAAGCTGACCACAACGTTCTAAAGGAAATTTATATAAAGATTAGGTGGTGATCTGGCTGGGATTCGAACCCAGGGCCACGTGATTAAAAGTCAAGTGCTCTACCAACTGAGCTACCAGATCAAAAAAATGTTCGTGCGTATTCTATCAAGAGGCTCTAAGTCAGTCAACTTCTAGTGTTGAAGGATTTTGAGAAACGCGAGAAGCCCAACGACAGCAACTCCGATCATCACTAAAGTGATAAGCCAAGCTGCGGCCTTATGAATTTTCTTGAACCACGGCAACCCCTTGCTTCCTAGAATGCCTAACAGGATGATCAATAGTAGTGAGATAAGGGTTATTAGACCAAATTGACCATGATCGGATTTAAAGTGAGGGTAGTGATGTGTTGCTTTGAGGGCGTAAATCGATACAAAAGCAAAGAGAGCTGCTAGTAAACCGGAAATCCCGAATTTTTTATGAGTATTGAACCAATTCCCTTTCCGTTTTTTTGCGATAAATACGGCTGTAATAATGAGAATAAGACCCAATAACATTAATAAACCATGAAGGGGAAGTAAAAACTGCATAAATGCCTCCTAAATATTGATAATATCATATAACCATTTTGAATGAGCTTTGTCAAAAAGGATTTAATCCGCTAAAGTGTCAGTATGACGATTGCCCTTCTTTATACGATGGATCATTGCCCCTATTGTGAACGGGCAAAAAGACTATTAGAAAGTCGCCAGATCAGCACGACGATCATTGATATTACGGGGGATAACGAAGAGATCACTAAACTCTCACAGCGAACAGGCATGCATACATTACCGCAGATTTGGATCGATAATGACTTCGTAGGCGGTTGCGATGATTTGTTGCGACTGGATATGGCGGGAAAACTGAGGTAAAATACCTTAACCATGAAACAACAGATTGCCATTATTCTCTGATTATTAATTCTCATAATTATTGTATTAGGTGTTGTTCTCTGGTGGTTCAAACCGGCTCAACTCAAGTTGGGGCCCCCCGTTCCTGTGATCGTATCGATAAAAGGGGTAAGTCCCGATGTAACGGCTGTTGACGTTGAGGCAAGGTTGGATCGAATTCTCGTCACTTCAAATATTTCCCTAAAAGAAGGGAAAACAACACTTATGCTTCCTCTTGGTGGCAACTATCTTTTAACAGCTACTGGAAAACAAAAAGACAAAACAGTTCAGTCTCAGTCTATTCTCATTAGCATCTCGTCAGCGAATCAAGTTATTCGTCTCTATTTTGATGATTGGTCGTTATCTCGAATGCTTTCGGTCAATGGTCGAGACATAAGAACCGGACAACACGCAAAAGTTGATCTTCGTGGTTTCGGTCTTCCAAACGCTGTCTATAATGAAATGAACCCAGCTAAACTTTCACACTCTGATTATGAGATCACGTCGGTTGATTACAAGGCGATAAAGGATATAGGGGCAAATGTAGCCCGATTTTATATACAATATTACTGGATGAGTCCAAAAAATGAACAAGCCCTTTATCATTATCTCGATGAACAAATAGAAGCCGCTCGACGACAAGGGGTATATCTTGTATTGAACCTCCATTACTTGGGTAAAGCAGAGGACGTTCGAAAAAAACATGAGGATGGTTTTTGGCAGGGTGATATCGCAGGGAAGGGCTATGATCTGGTGGGTTTTTGGGATCGCCTATCTAAACGCTATCATTACGAGTCCGTTATTGCCGGTTATGATCTGATCAACGAGCCAGATTGCTCTGGAGGGTACCTTGAAGCATTGCTCTATGATGAATATGAGAAAATAATCAATGTTATTCGAGCTAATGGCGATCAAC
>CAIUCY010000190.1 GCA_903897765.1 uncultured Candidatus Marinamargulisbacteria bacterium
AACTTACTTGAACAAAATGCACGCTCGTTCACTCATTATTTCTCAAAGAAAGGAGGTGAGCATGGTCAGGTTATAAATGATTTACCCGATGCCATTACGGTCAGGTTTTTAAATGATTTGACACGATGAGTCATCGATAATCAGGACTTGTGTTATCCCATAACGTCTTGCAATATTTAATCCTTCATTGTGAAGTTCTTTGTCCGCATCTGTATATTCTATGGATGAAATAATGTGATCCTTCCAATTGTTTAAGGAGCTCTGGATTGATATCCCAAGAGAACTTTTCTCTGAAAGTTCACCCCCTTGAAAAACATGGCTATGTGTTTGGGCTGAAAGGGATTCAAGGCTTGTTGAGGGAAGCGGAATAGCTGACTTCGAAATTTCGTCCCATTCTCTCTGAGCTTTCTCTGGGTCGATGGACTTTTGTACCAAGAGTCTTTTGGCGAGTAAATTAATTTTTATATTCGGTTCTTCGGGGTTTACGGCTACATTAAGTTGTAGGATGAGCTTAACCATTGCTTTTTGTTTGTCTAAACTTTGTTCGTCAATAATCAATCGCAAGAGATCCCTCTCCGTTATTTCATCATAGCGTTCTTGATTGATTTTGTTGGCAAGATCGATAATGTCAACTGATTCTGAGCTCAGTGCATTGAAGTAATTTTGATTTGTTTCCCAGTCCAGTGGTAGTCCTTCAAAAACGAAGTGAGGATCGGTAATGGTTTTAAGCGCTATTGCTTTATAAAATTGAATGGCAATATGTTTTTGTATATCAGCTAAATACGTGTCAATATGATCGAATTCGCTTCGGTTGCGAATGAGGGGTAAAGGGATCGAAATATTTATCCCTAATTCATCAATATGTTTTCTAAGCTTTGGTGGGATGAGCGCTAGATATTCCGGCTTAATCGAACCGACACGAAGTCCTCTTTTATCCACTATTTGAGGTGGCATATCTTTTGTGCTAATCAATTTTATCGATCCGAAGCCTTTAAAACGACTTTCGCTTAATATTTGGGATTCAACATGTAGGGGTTGATTGTTTCCGAAGTAATCTTTTACGGAAATTTTAAAGTGGGTGCTCTCAGCTAGACCCGCAAAGTTCTTCCAATTCCTTTTTGCGATCATTTGATCGAGCTCCGGTATTGTGTTTGTTACTTTCTTTATCCGTCGAACGGTAACACCTTGCGCTACGTTTTCATCTGTAACATGACGAATGCCGACGAGTCTTACGCCTGTAGCGGCACCGGTAACATCGCGATCGACCTCATATCGAAAAAGATAGGCGCGGTCACTATTTTTGGTGATAATTTCAAGTTTGTCGACCCCTTCGAACAGGGTATATTTCCCAGTACCAAAAAACCCAGCAAAGTTTTCTTGTTGACCGGATTCTTTCGTTGATTTTGGAATGATCAAAGCGATTTCGGCTAAAGCCCCTGTTCCATTATCAACGGCTTCCTCGATATATTCGACTTCACCATTCTCAAGTCGTTGAGTGTAATAATCAAGAACAAGTTCACCATCCGCTTGATCTCGCGTTGCATCGATTGAGTTTTGTGCAATTTCAGCAGCATACGCACCTGCCTCACGTTGAACGTTGATGTTTTTGAGCAATTCTAACTCCATTGCTAACGAGGCATCAGGTAAAGATTCTATATGATTTTCTAAATAGCTCATCAACATAATGTCATCATTTTCCGATTCTTTTTCCCGTGCATCTTCAAGTTTCGCAATTTGTGATATCCGAATGCCCGCTTTTTGAACGGCAATATCGGTTCCTTTAGGTAGAACGATCGTTTTTTCCTTAAGGGGCTCAATATCGTTGGTTAAGAAGTATATATAGGGTTCTGCGTCACCCAACTGACTGTAGTCGATTGGAGAGGGTGTTAAAGGAGTCGAAAAAGCACGTTGAACTATTTTGAAAGAATTATCGATTTTATCGTAAGAGAAAAGAGGTTTCCCGTTGTTTTGGGGAATTTGATTAACCACGGTAATAAGTTTTGAAGAGTCGACATTTTTCATTGCCTGACAAAATTTTTCAAAGGTTGATGGATTCCCGTTATCCAGTAGTTTTTTTATTTGATTTATCAAGGTGTCTTTCATTTCGTTATTTCTAAGTATAGTCGCAATAAAACTGGCAAGCTTCATCTCTTCTTCGATGCTTGGTAGTTCCATCGCTTCTCTAAATTTATTCATGAAGTTCCCAACCAAAGATAAGTCAGTATTTTGATTGGGAGAAAACCCTAAACCAACAAGTCGAAGCTCATCGTGGTTTAAATTAATTTGATTATTCCTTGTTATTGGAAAAGAAATTTTAGTTAAAAGAGATGTAAGGAACTTATTGCTTGTTTTTTGTGGTTCATCATCAAGTTCTTCAAGAATGCCACTGGTTTCAAGATAGTTGCAAAGCTTGCGGATGGTTTCCATCGCATTTTTTTTAATTCGACTCGCAAAAAGCGAGTCGATATTGTCAAGCGGCATATTATTACGAACAATGTCATAGACCTCATTTATTTGAATAGTATAAAAATTTGAGATGAAAGAACTTGTTTCTTTAGGAGCTTTAAGGGCATGCTTTTCGAATAAATTGACAAGAGGCATGTAGATGTCTTGCAATTGTTTGATCAGTTCTCCTCGATATTGATCTCTCAGCGGATCCCAACGTTCATGGGTGTACGGATCAATGTATGTTGATCTGCTCGCAGTGTCATTATTCATATCACTACCCCTATGAAATTGACGATTAGGTTGTCGAAATTCCATTATCTGTGCAGTTGATTGAAAGAATCCATTGATT
>CAIUCY010000191.1 GCA_903897765.1 uncultured Candidatus Marinamargulisbacteria bacterium
ATTAAAAAAGATACAAAAAAAATCAAGATCCTTGCTACCGGAGTACTTGATCGAAAAGTCTCCATTAATGCTCATTATTTTTCAAAAAAGGCTATTGAGCTTATTGAGAAAGCCGATGGTAAAGCTGTGATCGTTAATGGCTAATTCGGTTTCAGGTATCTTTGGCATCCAAGATCTACAAAAGAAGCTCGGTTTTACACTTTTAGTTATTATTATCTTCCGATTAGGTATTCATATTCCTATTTCTGGACTAGATATGACTCAGTTAAATCGTTTATTCGGCGCGGGCGGAATAATGGGATTCATTGATTTATTTTCTGGTGGCGCGTTAAAGCGTTTTTCTGTTTTTGCTTTAGGGATCATTCCTTATATTAATGCGTCTATTATCATGCAACTTCTAACATTTCTTTATCCTAAGATGAAAGAGATGCAGCAAGAAGAGGGTGAATCGGGGCGCAAACAGATGCAACAATATACTCGATATCTTACATTAGCCATTGCTGTCATTCAAAGCGTAGGTATTACCATTGGGCTTCGTAGTGTGTTATTGCCGGGAACGAATTTCTTTGCTTTTATGTTTTTTTCAGTTATTGCTTTAACAGCTGGGACTACTTTTGTTATGTGGCTAGGTGAGTTGATCTCAGAACGTGGGATCGGTAATGGAGCGAGTATTATTATTTTCGTCGGCATTATAGGAGCCATGCCTTCCTATATTGCTAATACCGTTACCTTAATACGTGGTGGAATTCCACTATGGAATGTGGGTGTTCTTATTTTAGTTCTCTTTATCGTGATCATTGGTATTGTAATTATTCAAGAAGCCCAGCGCAATATTCCAGTTCAATATGCGAAGCGAGTTGTAGGCCGCAAACTCTATGGGGGGCAGAGTACTTATTTACCCATGCGAATAAATCAAGGAGGCGTTATCCCCATTATCTTTGCTTCCTCCGTTCTTTCTGTCCCTATTATGATCGCGGGTGCAATGCCGGCGCTTCAATCATTTTCTAAGTACATAACCTATGGTTCCGCATTTTATAATATTTCCTTTGCGTTACTTATTTTCTTTTTTACATTTTTTTATACGGCTATTACCTTCAATCCTCAAGAGTTAGCTGATAATATTAAAAAATATGGAGGGTTTATCCTAGGTGTTCGACCTGGTAAGCCAACGGCTGATTATCTCGATAGTGTTATTTCTCGGTTAACCTTTGTTGGTGCTACTTTCTTAGCCCTTATTTCTATTGTTCCTATGTTAGCTGCAGGTATTACCCATGTTACGAGTTTTGTCGGATTGGGTGGAACAGCTATGCTCATTATGGTGGGTGTCGCAAATGATATCATTCGACAAATTGAAACCATTCTTATTTCAAATAAGTATGAGAAATTAGTGAGGTAAAAACATGAAAAAAAAGGTATTACTTCTGGGGGCTCCTGGTTCCGGAAAGGGGACGCAAGCTAAATATTTATCTTCTGAGTTCGGTTATATTCACGTCTCTATGGGGGATCTGTTACGTGCAGAGGTTGAACAAAAAACAACTTTAGGTCTTGAGGCAAAGTCATATATGGATCATGGCGCTCTTGTTCCTGATATAGTCGTGAACAATATGGTGGTAAAAAAGCTTTCCGAACTTTCAGACGTTAGTTATCTACTCGATGGTTTTCCTCGAACGATCCCTCAAGCTGAATTCATTGCTGAAAAGGGTGTCCAGTTCGATAAAGTCATCTATTTCAGCATTGCTCTTGAGACGGTTCTCGATAGAATGGCCGGAAGATTGACCTGTAAGGCCTGTGGTGCAAGTTTTCATGCTAAATATAATCAACCCAAAAAAGATATGATCTGCGATCTTTGTGGCGAAAAACTCGTCATTCGAGATGACGATAAGCCTGAAACGGTAAAACGTCGATTTGAAACCTATTTATCAAGCACGCAACCGTTGCTTGATTTCTATAAAAAGCAGGATCTTGTCGCTGAAATTGATGCTGAACAGCCCATAGAATCAATACAGTCACAAGTTAAAGCTCAATTAGAGTAAAATAGTATTTGTCAGTATCAGAGGCATCTGTTAGAATGATGCCCGCTTTGTAAGGAAAAACTATGTCTAAAGATGTAATAGAAGTTGAGGGTGAAATTCTAGAAGCTTTACCGAATGCAATGTTCAGAGTAAGGCTAGATATGGGGCAAGAGATACTTGCTCATGTTTCAGGAAAGATCCGAAAACATTTTATTAGAATATTGTTAGGAGATCGCGTTAAGGTTGAATTATCACCTTATGATCTAACACGGGGCCGGATTACGTATCGGGCTAAATAAAACAGGGAGAGTAAGTGTGTTATGAAAGTCAGAGCATCAGTAAAACAGATCTGTCCTAAGTGTAAAGTAATAAAACGTTTTGGTCGCGTGATGATTATATGCGAAAATCCAAAGCATAAACAACGTCAAGGGTAAAGGAAGGGAAATATGCCACGTATCGCCGGTGTTGATGTTCCACAGAACAAAAGAATTGAGATCGCTCTTACCTATATTTATGGTATTGGGCTTAAAACAAGTCAAAAAATATTGGAGACCGTTAATGTCGACCCCAATCTTAGAGCCAAAGACTTAGCCGAATCAGAGGTCGTAAGACTTCGAGATGAGATCAAGAACTATACTGTTGAAGGTGATCTTCGTCGTGATATTTCTTTAAACATTAAACGTCTAATGGAGATCGGTTGTTTTAGAGGGATCAGGCATAAACGTAATCTTCCTGTTCGGGGTCAACGTACTAGAACAAATGCGCGTACTCGCCGTGGTGTTCGTCGTACTGTAGCCAACAAGAAGAAATAATTTTAAGGTAGGAGCATCAAATAATGGCTCAGAAGAAAACTGTCGTTAAAAAGAAAAAAGTCAAGAAAAATGTGCCCCTAGCGGTTGCCCATATTAGCTCTAACTTTAATAATACGAATATCACCATTACCGACTTAGAAGGAAACGTTCTAAGTTGGTCGACTGCAGGAAATGTTGGGTTTAAAGGTTCTAAAAAAGGAACACCGTTTGCTGCTCAATCTGCAGCAGAAAAAGCAGCTCTTGCCGCAAAAGATTGTGGCGTTTTGCAGGTAGATGTTCTGGTAAAAGGCCCTGGACCTGGTCGAGAGACCGCGATCCGTGCCATTCAAGCAGCAGGTATTGATGTAGTTTCTATTAAGGATGTGACGTCAATTCCTCATAATGGTTGCCGTCCTCCTAAACGTCGTCGCGTTTAGTTTCACGAAAGGAGTTCAATCGCATGGGTTTGTCTAATAGGCCGGTTTGTAAAATGTGTCGTCGGGAAGGAACGAAACTCTATTTAAAGAGCGATCGCTGTGATACCGCCAAATGTTCATTAGAGAGACGTAAGTATATACCAGGTCAACATGGACCTGTCTCTCGTATAAAACTTTCTGAATATGGGATTCGTTTACGTGAAAAACAAAAAATGAAGCGATTTTTCAATATAAGTGAAGCTCAATCGCGACGTTATTACGATATAGCTAGCAATATGCATGGTGATACGGGTGAAGAAATGCTTCAACTTATGGAACGTAGATTAGATAATGTAATATTCCGCTGTGGCCTTTCTGATACTCGGAAACAATCACGTCTCCTTGTTAATCATGGCCATTTTTTAGTTAATGGGAAAAAGGTTGATATACCCGCTTATCTTGTAAAAGTTAATGATATTCTTTCCATACGTGAACGTTCAACTAAATCATTCGAAAGTCTCATAATAAAGAATGAAAAAAAACAAAGTGTTACGTGGATCGAATCAGATTCAAAAGCCAATAAGTATAAACTTGTTAGAGTACCCAGTCGTGAAGAAATGGACGTTCCCGTAAATGTCCAATTTATCGTTGAGTACTATTCAAGATAATCGATTGTAAGGAGGACCCAGACCGTGAGATTGAATACAAAAGTAGATGTGTCCAAAAGCCAAGATGCTAATTATGCCAAGATAGTCATGGATCCGCTTGATAAAGGCTATGGTGTTACTTTAGGTAATGCTATGCGTCGTGTCCTGTTATCGTCGCTAGAAGGTGCTGCCGTTACTGCGATACGCATTGAGGGTGTCCTTCATGAGTTTGGTACTATTCCCGGCATAAAAGAAGATATTTTAAATATTATTCTTAATGTAAAGCAAATCGTTCTGAAATCGCATTCTGAAAGTCCGAAAAATGTTAAGATCATCGTCAAAAAGAAAGGCGATGTTTTAGCATCGGACATTCAACATGATGATGAGATCGAAATCATTAATCCTGAATTAAAAATCTGTACTATAACAGCGGCTAATACTTCTTTCGTTATGGATTTGCGGATCGACCGTGGGATTGGATACCGTGTTGCTGATAATAATCATTTTGATGGAATGCCTGTTGGAACAATTCCTGTGGATTCGAGTTTTTCACCCATTTTAAAGGTCAATCATACGGTTACTAATACACGAGTTGGAAATCGCACAGATTTAGATAAACTCACCGTTGAATTATGGACCAATGGAAGTGTAAAGGCCGAAGATGCCATTGATAAGTCATCTCGGATATTAATCGATAGCTTTAGTCTTTTTACCGATTATAAGCATATTATTCCTGCCGCCATTTCAACAGATAAACCAAAACTAGGCGCCGGAAGTACGGCTGATCCTGATTTAACAATAGAGGACCTAGAACTATCCGCTAGATCGTCAAACTGTTTAAGAAAAGCTGGCATTACCAAAGTAGCCGAATTAGTCGAAAAACCCATGAAAGAGCTTATGAAAATTAAGAATTTCGGCAAAAAGTCTGCCGATGAAATTAATGAGAAATTAGCTCAATATACATTGAAACTTAAAGAAGATTAGTCGGGAGAATGAAATGAGACATCGCAAAGGAAATGCTAAAATCGGTTTGCCTACTGATCAACGGTTGGCTTTAATTAAAAATGGAGCTCGAGCCTTAATTCTTGAGAAACAGATCAAAACAACTGATGCTCGTGCCAAACAGATCAGTAAGTATGTTGAACGGATCATTACTAAAGCCAAAAAAAATGATGTTACCGCCCATCGTGAAGTTTTTAAGTTGATCGCCGACAAACTTGTTATAGCTGAATTGTTCAGCAAGGGAATGTTAGATAAGTATGCAGAAATGAAGGGTGGTTACACCCGCATTATAAAGTTTGGGATACGTCGTGGCGATGCTGCGAGCTTATCAGTACTTGAATTAGTTTAATTATCGACTGACCATGAGAACGATCCGTATGACCATCGAGTATGATGGGGATCGTTTTTTCGGCTTTCAAAGACAGCCTCATAAACATACGGTTCAATCCGAGTTAGAGTCTGTCTTAGCCGATATCTTTAATAAAAAATCAATCGTTCGATATGCCGGAAGAACTGACCGTGGTGTCCATGCAAAAAAACAAATCGTTGTTATTTCAGATCCTGGGGATATCCCTGTTTCTAAACTTCAGCTTATGTTGAATAAAGCGTTAAATGGGATTCAAGTCCTCACTGTTGAAGAAGCAGATAGTACGTTTGATCCTAGAAGGCAAGCCCTGAAAAGACAATATGAGTATTGGTGTTATTTCGGAGATCAACATGTGTTTCTAGATCGGTTTATGTGGCATCGAAATGAAGTGTCCACTCATCTGATCAAAGATACGATGTCTGGATTGTTAGGGGTTCATGATTTTAGCTATTTGTCTAAACATAATCCGCAAATTCTTTCCAAAAAAAGAGATATCGTTAGTGTTGATGCTAGAGTCATTCCTTATAATATTATAAATTATCATGGAAGTTCCATGGTGTTAACGTTCGAGTCTAATAGCTTTTTGCATCATATGGTAAGGAAAATGGTCGGTTTAATTTGGAGTGTTGCAGATGGGCAGTTATCAAAAAGCGAATTTGAGGATATAATCAACATTCGGAAGCGTCATCCTTTTCAAATGGCACCTCCACAAGGCTTATATCTTAATAGAATCTGGTATGATGAAGAAGCGAGGGAGTTTAATAATGAGAAATAAATATGATACAACGTACACGCGACCTGAAGATGTAAAACATGAATGGCTTCTTGTTGATGCAGCGGGTCAATATTTGGGGCGTATGGCCTCTCAAATTGCATCGCTGTTAAGAGGAAAACACAAAACAACTTTTCAACCGAGTGTGGATACGGGTGATAATGTGGTTGTTTTAAATACCTCACAAATTAAAGTGAGTGGTCGTAAAACAACGGATAAGCTTTATTTTTGGCATACAGGTTTCCCTGGTGGAATAAAAAGTCGTAACTTTGCAACAATGCAAAAAGAGAATGCAAACAAAGTGTTAACGCTTGCTGTAAAAAGAATGTTGCCTTCGGGACCCTTGGGTCGGGCAATGCTAAAGAAATTGTTTCTTTACGAAGGGGCTACCCATAATCAAATTGCGCAGCAACCTAAGCCCATAGAGCTTCAGAAATAAGGAGATATAAATGGAAAAAGCGCGCTATTATGCAACAGGTAAAAGAAAAACAGCCATAGCTAGAGTCTGGCTTGTTTCAGGTACTGGAGCCGTTTCAATAAATAATGAAGTGATCGACAGTGTGAATCGTCCACAAACGCTCAAAATGAATATGATCAAACCATTGATCCTAACAAACACTCAAGGTCGTTACGATGTTTTAGCTCATGTAAAAGGTGGGGGGCAAGCTGGACAAATGGAAGCTATCATGTACGGGATCGCTAAAGCATTGAATACCGTTTCTGAAGAATATCGAAAGATATTAAAAGCAGAAGGTTTGCTTAGTCGAGATGCTCGAATTGTTGAACGAAAAAAATATAACCTCAAAAAGGCTAGAAAAGCTACGCAGTATCGTAAGCGATAAAGACGTGGCCAATCCAATGCTTTATAAGGTTCTTGTTTCTGATAAACTATCCAATAAAGGACTTGAAATATTAAAAGAGTTTCAAGTTGATGTTAAAACGGGGCTTTCAGAAGATGATCTCGTTAAAATTATTGGCCAATATGATGCATTGCTTGTACGTAGTGAGACAAAAGTAACGGCTAGAATTTTACAAGCAGCCGATAAACTTAAGATCATCGGGCGTGCAGGTGTAGGTGTAGATAACATTGATGTTCTAGCCGCAACCAAAAAAGGGGTTATCGTCTGTAATAGCCCTGAAGGAAACACGATCGCTGCCGCGGAACAAACCTTTGCCCTACTGATGTCAATGGCACGCAATATCCCTCAAGCCCATGCTAGCCTTCAAAAAGGCGAATGGAAACGTAGTCAATTCACAGGGGCGGGAAACTTTTTTTTAGGTTGCGTTCAAGGAGGGCTTGGTGCGCCTGACCTTGGGGAAGCGGTCTTGGGAGCCGCCCGTCCCCGGGCGGACGGGGGGCATTCCGGTCACGATGGCCGGGGAATTTTCTTGTTTTTTGAACAGAAGATCGCGAAGACCGCAAGGGAAGCACCATTTCCGGGCAAATGATGAATTTTGAATGATGAATTTTGAATGGCGAAGGCCCCGTTTTATTTCAAAATTCAAAATTCATCCAGCCCCCATCAAAACCGCCGGGGCAGGCCCAGGGTCGCGTAGTGGGAGGCGTGGGTCTTGGGCTGGGCGTTGGGTTGCGGGCGGGCGGGCACGGTCTGCCAGTCCCGCATCACCGCCGCGTCCGGCGCCAGCAGGTAGTGCCGGCCGGACACGGTGGGGAATTCGACTTGCTTCTTTTTGCATTCCAGCAACTTGCAGCCGTTTTCATAGACCACTGCCCGGCGCCAGGGATTGGCCACCCGGCATGGCTTGCCCTGCTTGCTGGTGATCGCCACCCAGGCCGGCCGCCCCGCCACGATCTCGGCCGAGACGATAAAACCATCCTGGGCATGCA
>CAIUCY010000192.1 GCA_903897765.1 uncultured Candidatus Marinamargulisbacteria bacterium
AACACAGAGCCATCAGTATAGCCCGTTATCTTTACCAACTTTTCAGCTAAGTCAACATTTGGCTTACAATATGCTACGCCCGAGCTGATATGGATCAGTTGATCCGCTTGATCTTTGATAGCCTGCACGACAACCGGATGATTATGCCCTGTATTCGTTACAGCAACACCCGATGTAAAATCTAAATAGGATCGTCCCTGTGCTGTCTTAACCCATACGCCTTTTGCTGAGAGGACTTCTAGCTCTGTATAGTGCCCCATGACAGGTGATAAATATTGTTTGCCTTTGTCTAAAATATCCATTTGAATGACCATTATAGCGTATGTGCTATAATACCGGCAAAGGAGGGATTAATATGATTGATCAAAGCATGAAAATCGTTGATTTATTAAACCAGTATCCGAGTGCTATTCCTGTTCTACAAAAAAATGGGGTCGGTTGTTTGGGATGCATGTTGGCCCATTCTGAAACCATCGGGGAAGGGCTTTCTGCTCACGGACTTGATGTTGATGCTATTCTTCAAGAGATCGAATCTGGGGCCGAAGCGGCATAATTGGTCAAACGAAAAAATAATTGAAATAGACCGTGATCGTTGTAACGGTTGCGGCCGATGTACAACCGCTTGTGCTGAGGGAGCTCTTGCACTTGATTCCGAGAACAAAGCGATCATTGTTCGAGGGCTTTATTGTGATGGCATGGGCGCCTGTTTGGATGTTTGCGACACAGGAGCCTTAACGATCGTTGAAAGAGACTGCGAAGCCTACAACATAGTAGCAACGCTAGAACATGTCGTCCAGACAAGGGGATCCGAAGCAGCCAAACATGTTCTGGGAGTTGACTCTGTTCCTACAGAGCTACGCCAATGGCCCATACAACTTCAACTCGTTTCGCCAACAGCACCCTATTTTGACAAAAGCGACTTACTAATAGCCGCCGATTGCACACAATACTATTTACTCAATAATCGTTATCATCATGACCGTTCCCTGCTGTTCACATCTTGCTCGACTAGTTGAAGAAGCCGTTGGTCGATCAGGAAAAGCAATCGCTATTCGAAACATCGTTATTGGTTTAGATGGAAATATTCTCGCGACGTAAGTTTGTTAGTTACTATTCCCATTCGATCGTGGAGGGTGGCTTTGATGTTATATCATAAACCACACGATTCACCTCTGGAATTTCATTGATGATACGGGTCGAGATGTTGCCGAGCACATCATAGGGAATATGCGCCCAGTTTGCCGTCATCGCGTCTTCACTAGTAACGATCCGAAGAGCGATCGTGTGTAAATAAGTTCGTTTATCACCCATAACTCCAACAGATCGAATAGGAAGCAAAACAGCGAATGCTTGCCAAACTTTGCGATAGAGCCCTGCCTTTTTGATCTCAGCCATCACAATATCATCTGCTTCTTGAACAATGCGAACACGTTCAGGTGTAACCTCGCCAATTACCCGAATAGCAATTCCTGGCCCAGGGAAAGGTTGACGAAAAACTATCGCCTCTGGAACCCCAAGTTCAAGCCCCATTAATCGGACTTCATCTTTAAATAGTTTACGAAGCGGCTCGATAACCTTAAAGTTCATTTTTTCAGGTAGGCCGCCGACATTATGATGAGTTTTAATTTTATGTGCATTCTTAGAGACACCACTTCCACTCATCGCGCTTTCGATAACATCGGGATATAAAGTCCCTTGGGCTAAGAAAGGGATTTCTCCTTGCAGTTTTTTAGCTTCTGCTTCAAATGTCCGAACAAACTCATGCCCAATCTTCTTTCGTTTCTCCTCAGGATCGATAACCCCTTTGACTTCCTCGAAGAAGCGTTTTGAAGCATCAACATGGATCAATCGAATTTTAAAACTTTGATTAAACAGCTCAACAATTTTACGCGCTTCATCCTTTCGCATAAACCCTTGATCGATAAACACACAAACCAATTGATCTCCGATGGCTTTATGAAGTAGAACCGCTACGGTCGTAGAGTCGACGCCACCACTTAACCCAAGCAGAACTTGGTCTTTTCCGACGGTAGATCGAATTTCTTCGATCGATTCATCAACAAAACTTTTCATATTCCAGGTTGGGGCAATCCCTGAAATGTTATAAACAAAATTACGAATAACATCAATGCCTTGTTGGGTATGAACAACTTCAGGGTGGAATTGAACGCCGTACAAACGACGCGCCTGATTAGAGACGGCCGCATAAGGCGTATTATCCGAATGCGCCATTTTTTGGAAGCCTTCAGGAAGCTTGACTACACTATCACCATGGCTCATCCAAACCGTAATATTTTCGGTTATGCCGGCAAACAGATCGGAGCGATCGTCGATTGCAAGCTCGGTCTTGCCGTACTCTTGCTTACTAAAATTAACAACCTCGCCGCCTAATTGATGCATCATGAGTTGCAGACCATAACAAATTCCTAGAACGGGAATATCTAGGTCAAAAATCTCTTTGGGGCATTTCGGTGCATCTTCATCATAAACGGAGGAAGGTCCCCCCGATAAGATCAGGGCTAAGGGTTTATGGGCTTTTATTTCTTCAAGCTTTGCATCACCCGGAAGAATCTCACAGTAGACTTTACACTCTCGAATTCGTCGAGCGATTAGTTTAGAATACTGAGAACCATAGTCTAAAATAAGGATCATTAGTTGTGATACATCCCTAAAGACTGTGCTTTTTGATAAATTTTACCCTCTGTTAATAAAGAGGGGGCGATAATAATTTCAGTTTCCTGCATTTCGGAGAGATTTTTTGCACCCAACGTACCCATTGATGTTTTTAGGGCGCCCGACATATTTTGGGTTCCATCATCATATATGGCAGGTCCATGAAGAATGGAGGCTAATGTTCCGATCGTCCCGACTTTGATCCTTGTTCCACGAGGAAGTGTAGCATTGGGTGTAGCCATACCCCAGTGATAGCCGCGTCCGGGTGCTTCTTGAGACTTTGCTATCGGAGAACCGATCATGACCGCGTCGGCACCACAAGCGATAGCCTTACAAACATCGCCACCTGTCGCGATACCTCCATCAGCAATGATCGAAACATATCGCCCCGTATCACGGAAATAATCTAATCGTGCAGCAACCACATCTGCGATGGCGGTTGCCATGGGAACACCAATACCCAATACACCCCGAGAAGTGCAGGCGGCACCGGGGCCTACCCCGACAAAAACAGCTGAAACGCCCGTTTCCATGAGGCTACGGGCCACTTCGTATGAGGTGCAATTCCCAACCATCACGGGTATTTTCAAGGTTTTTACTAATTTAGTAATATCGAGGGATTCAAATTTAGATGAAAAGTGTCCAACCGAAACAACCGTTGATTGCACTAAGAAAGCATCCGCTCCGGCCTCTTGGACGATCGGCCCCAATGTCTCTGCATCTTGAGGGATCGAGCTGACAACGGCTTTCCCGCCTTGTTGTTTTATTTCTTGAACACGTTTAGCGATCAAATGAGGTTTTATCGGTTCTTTATAAATTTCTTGCATCAATTCGACATACTCTGTGGTAGAAACTGACCCGATTTTTTTTAGGATTTCCGAAGGATCTTCGTATCGAGTCTGCACACCATGAAGGTTCAAAACGCCCAGCCCGCCTAGCTTGGACATGAGGACAGCGGTTTTAACATCAACAACCCCATCCATAGCAGAGGCAATGATGGGAACCTCTAGTCGGATGCCTGCAATGACAGATGAAATATCGACATCCTCAGGATCAACGGTCGTACGGTTAGGCACCAAAGCGATCTCATCAAGCCCATATGCGCGTTTAACTGAACGATATTTGCTGAGTGTCTCCATGCTGCCGTCCTTTCTAACCAATATTGAATCGAACAAACTTTGCGATCTTAAGCGCCTTTCCGCTTGCTTTAGCCGCAGTGTCAACGACATCTTTGATCTTTTTTTCAGGATCTTTAACGAACGTTTGCTCTAAAAGACAAATCTCTTCATAGTACTTACGAATTTTACCTTCTACGATTTTATCAGCAATGGCTTCTGGTTTACCTTCGTTGATCACTTGCTGCCGAAGAATTTCTTTTTCTTTTGCAACATCGGATACAGAAACGTCAGATATACCGATCACGCTTGGGTTAGCCGCAGCAATATGCATACAAATGTCTTTCACAAGATCATTTTGGCCCGAGCCATTCTCAATAACCAATAAGACGCCAATTTTATTATTTGAATGTAGATAGCTACCAATCGCATCATTTGCTGTCGCTTGAAGGGTAACGACTCGACCGAGTTCTAGCTTTTCACCCAAGATGGCAGCTAGTTCATCTATCAAATCCTGTATCGTCTTTTCCTGACTGTTTTTTGCAAGAATAAATTCGTCACGATTGGCAGATTGTTCTTTAGCTAAAAACCCAATTGCCTCTTGAGCTAAAACATTGAACTTTTCACTCCGAGACACAAAATCAGTCTCGGACGTCAGCTCTAACATAGAAGCGGATGTGCCCGATATACTAATTTTCACAAGACCTTCGTTGGCAACACGATCCACACGCTTTGCCGCCTTTGCAATCCCTTTTTCTCGCAGAATTTTAACAGCGGCATCCATATCGCCCCCTGCTTCCTCAAGGGCACGCTTACAGTCCATCATGCCGGCATCTGTTTTTATTCGTAACGCCTGTATTGTTGCTGTGGTTATCGCCATCGTTTACTCCTCCGTTACTAACATATCTTCGTACATTTCTTGGAAATCAAGATGTTTTTCAAGCTCTTCATCTGTAAGAACAATATCACCATCGATCAATTCGTTCTTAAGTTCTTCTGTGATCAAAACCCCTTCAGCATCTGAAAGATTGCGTCGTCCTTCTAGAACGGCATTCGCAATGATACTAGCAAGCAATTTAATGGTGCGTATTGCATCATCATTAGCAGGGATAGGATGACTAATAAGTTCAGGATCACAATTGGTGTCGACGATCCCAACAATGGGGGTCTTGAGTTGATTCGCTTCATGAACAGCGATCTCTTCTTTTTTGGTGTCAACAATAAAAACAATCGACGGGGGTTTTACCATATCCCGAATGCCATTGAGATGAAATTGTAGTTTGGTTAGTCGTTTTTGCATCATGGACTGTTCCTTCATGCCAAATGACTGAAAAATGCCATTATTCTGCCATTCTTCGATCTCTTTCATTTTATGAATGGACTTTTTTATGGTTTCAAAATTGGTCAGCATTCCACCCAGCCATCGATTGGAAACATAAGGCATACTGCAGCGCTTGGCCTCTTCTTCAACGGCCGATTGCGCTTGTTTTTTGGTTCCTACGAACAAAACGACAGCACCCTTAGCGACTTGATCCCGAACATAGTCGTAGGCTTTATTGATATACACCAAGGTTTTCTGAAGATCGATAACGTGAATATCGTTTCTACTTGTATAAATATAGGGCTTCATTTTTGGATTCCAACGACGTGTTTGATGTCCGAAATGAACCCCTGTTTCGAGGAGTTGGCGCATGGTAACAACGCGCTCCGGTGCACTCTTTTTAGGTTTCTCTGACTTTGGCTCTGGGGTAACGGCTACTGTTGCTTCGTCCATGGGATCCTCCTGTTTGGTTATTCCTCTACTTGTGAACATTGTCGAATCCCTTTGTAGGGCACCCATCAACAACTCTTTAGACAAGTATGTGTAATTGGGCGTAAGTTTAACACTTTGGTGGTGTTTAGCCAAGCCCTAGCGACTAGAGAAAGTCAAAAAATGGGTTGGCACTTGAAGCCCTATGTATTATAATCATCGTTCGTTAATTTAAGCGGGAATAGCTCAGTTGGTAGAGCACGACCTTGCCAAGGTCGGGGTCGACGGTTCGAACCCGTTTTCCCGCTCCAAATAAACACAAGAAAGCAGGGATCTCCCCATGAAATTTAATTTGTTGGACTTTTTTCTCCCCAGAGAAATGCGTTTTTTTTCGTACATGTTAGACCAAGCTCAATGTTTTGTAGATGCGGCTTGTATTTTCAAAGACTTGGTCACCAACCTTGATACGCTTCCAGAGGATCAAAAAAAACTTAAGTTGCTAGCGATCAAGGAACTCGAACAAACCGCTGATAACATTGAGAAAAAAATTATCGATCAATTGAACCAAACGTTTATCACCCCCATTGACCGGGAAGATATCCATGATCTAGCGGTAAAGATTGATCGTACGATCGACATTTTGAACAATCTTGCCAAGAAATTTGATATTTATAAAATTAAAAAACTCCCTTCAAAGGTCAATCGATTTACCGATATTATTTTGACCATTGGACAGCTCATGGTTCAGTTGATGAAAGAATTCGATCATTCAAAAAATGTCGAGAAAATACAGTCCCAGATGCATATTCTTGAAAATGAGGCCGATGATCTGTTCTCAAATTGTATTGCTGAACTCTTTGACTCAAAAGTTGATCCAATTGATGTTATTCGCTTTAAAGACATCTATGAAAGCATGGAAAATATCGTAGATTCCGTTGACTATGTTGGCAAAATCGTTCGCGGAATCAAAGTTAAGCAGGCCTAATCCCTTATGACTATTGTCATTATTATAGTTTTCTTCGCATTAGTTTTTGACTTCATTAATGGGTTTCACGATGCCGCAAACGCCATCTCAACCGTCGTCGTATCCAAAACACTAAAGCCTCTTCAGGCGGTGGTTTTAGCTGCCTTTGCTAATTTTGTTGGCTACTTCACCTTCGGAACCGCTGTTGCAAAGATGGTTGGGAAAGGCGTTGTTCATATAGAATTTATCTCTCTTGAAATTATCCTTGCCACCCTCATTGGCGCCATTATCTGGAATTTGATCACCTGGGTTCTTGGGCTGCCAACCTCTTCAAGCCACGCCCTGATCGGCGCCCTCATCGGAGCTGGGTTAGCATCAACAGGGCCAAATATTATCATGATCCCCGGTGTTCTTAAAATCGTTGCCTTTATCGTCATCGCCCCGCTTTTAGGTCTTATAGGTGCCATGATGTTCACAACACTTGTCATGAGAATGTTTCGAAATGCCAACCCCCATAAATCAAAAAAGACGTTTCGTTACCTTCAATTGGTTTCGGCCACCTTCTATAGTATTGGACATGGGACAAATGATGCTCAAAAAACAATGGGGATCATCGCCCTCGCTCTCTATACTGCCCATGTTAATTCATCCTTTGTTATAGATGGTTGGGTTATCATCTCCGCGTATACAGCCATCAGCTTAGGCACTGTCTTTGGTGGATGGCGGATCGTTAAAACCATGGGAACCAATATTACAAAAATCCGTCAAATGGAAGGGTTTTGCGCAGAATCAGCCGCTGCGCTCGTTCTCATCGGAACCGCTCATGCAGGCATCCCCGTCAGCACGACGCACGTCATCGCAGGCTCGATTATGGGGGTCGGAACCGTCGAGAGGGCAGGGAATGTTCGTTGGGGCACGGCACGAACCATTATGGGGGCTTGGATCATTACCCTTCCGATGGCGGCCATGTTTGCCGGTGTCTCTTACCTGATCATCGATCTCATTAAGTAGCGCTTACGAAATCCCGGCCACATTCGGGGCGAACACTGACAACCCAAAAAAATATAAACTGGCAATGATGATCAAGACCCCTATCCAAAAGGAAATGGTGCTGATGGTGGATTCGCCTTCCGAAAGATTAATGAGCATCGTTCCAATACCAATGGCTATTAGGTTTAGAAGTCCAATAAGAATGAGCATCGTTCGTTAGTTTATATCGGTGCGAGATGTCAGATTTTTAACCAGAAGAACATTGGTTCCGCTTTCAGGTGTTGAGATATATTCGACATGATCCATTAAGCTACGCATAAAAACGATACCAAGTCCAAGGCCAATTTTGTCTGGATCATTCAAGGCAGCTTGAGAATCAATTGGCACGCTCGACTCGAACCCTTTTCCCTGATCCTTCACTCTAACCTCAAGCGCACTTTCTAGTATCGTAAACACCAGTGTAATATCACCGAGGGAATCACCATAAGCGTACTGAACCGCGTTGGTGCAGGCCTCTGAAACAGCGATTTTAATGTCTTCAATGTCTTCGTGGGTAAATTTCATCCGACTAGCTATTCCCGAAGCGGTCAAGCGGGCAACCCCCACATAATCGGACAAACTAGGAATCGTAAGTGTGATCTGAATAGACTGAGTCATCGGATAGTCCCCCTAGCCTTGCGGCTGAATTCGGCTCATAGCCGTATCTTCGTTATCATACAAAGCAAAGTTAGTGGACATTAGCCCAGAAACATCAAATATTTTTCGAATTTGGGGTGTTGCATTAATAATGGAGATGACCCCGCTCGATAAACGTGCGATTTGGTTGGCTCCATTAGCAATTACCCCTAACCCAGTACTATCAATGTAGCGAACATTTCCTAAATTGATAATGAGGTCTTTAGTGTCGGGGTATTTTTCAAAAATAAGTTTGAGTGAATCGCTAAGTTTGGGGTAGGTATAAACGTCGATTTCACCTTCCAAATCAATAATTGGAATATTACTTCTATCTCGAATCGAAACATTTAAGTCAAGAACCATGTTTGTCCACCCCTTCTTGGATTATGCGGATAGCACTACTATAGTTCTACCTCGGAATGAACTTGAAGGTCAAGCCAAATTTGACCATTTCTGCATCAAAGTTTTGATCATCAATATAGCAATACTGACGGCCGTACTCAGTAAACAAGGCCATCTCGGGTGACAAACCAAACATAATTCCTGTAAACCATTGATAACCAAGCCCTATCTTTAAAGCAACATCCTGAAACGCTATTGCCCCGATTCCAATTCCAGAATAGGCATCAATACGTGCCTGCATGGGATAGCCGATCAACATATTCATCATTAAGGGCATTGTCTTTATCAATGTGCCGTTATAATCGCGGTTGGTGAAATATCCGGCATCAATACGGGTGCTTATTCCCTGCGGTCGAACATACCCAAAGTGAAAAACAATCCCCCCATCTTGATTAACATAGCTTGTCATGGGATGACTCCCCAAGGTCAGATCAAAAAAAGCGAAATCAGCGACAGATGGTTTTATAAGCGCTTCTTGGTTCTTGATCTTATTCTTTGCGAATTGACTGGGATGAACAAATGCCGTCGATAATGCAGGAATGCAAAGGATGAAAAAAAAAGACAAGAGGTGGACGCGCCATAGGGGCCGGATCATGTTTAGATAATATCACAATAAATGGCGGAGAGGGAGGGATTCGCCCACCATTCGTCCGCATCGTGCGGACTCTCTCTGGGCCGGCCATATTCACTGACGCTCACCTCCTGTTCGCTTATCCTCCCTAAGGTCGGCGTTCATTTGGCTTCGAATCCCAGTGGGTTATTAAGACTGGCGGGAAGACCGGTATTACTATCGAACTCGCACTTTCTAACTAGGCCCGCTTTCTCCAGAACGTAGGATTTGGTTTTGCTTTCCATTCGTTGTTTAAAGGTTCATCATTCGATAGACGTTTGCGTTGCGGTTTGAATAGTCTGGTGGTTGTGGCTTGTCTCTCGTAACCTGAATCAGTCCTTTAGCTTCCAGCTCCAAGAGTCCCGTTGAGATCGTGTCGCCGCTGATCCCGTACAGCTTGCCCATGTCTTGTTGTGAACGGAACCACTCTGGGTACTTGGTAGACTTCGACGCTTCCAGTAAACAGATCAGATAGAGATACTTCGCCTTCATTGAAAGACCGGACCTGTACTTGTCTGAGCTAGGCTGTACAACCTTTTCCAGCAATGGTTTTCTAAGCCCCCGTATTCTGATTCTCATGTGAACATATTTCAGCTTGGCGCAACCTAACCCCTCGAAGCGACGCCCCGTAACCTGACCCGCCCGCCTTCACCGCCCTAGGCGGATTCGGCGACCTAGACGGTGCAACGGGTTCTGTCTGGCCTCTTCTGCCCCCCAAACCAAGCGGTGCGTTTCTTCTCCCGACCAGCTCACCGCTCGAAGCGGACAAGTGTGCCTCCCGATAAAGCGGCAAGTCCGGCAAATCGCCGATCTAGGCTGTCATGTCCACAAAACTCACCCTTTTCTGATAGCGCAAAGAGTGCCCATCGAGTTGAGTTGCCCCCCCCAACACTTGAGTTGAGTCGCTTCAATTTTCTGCTATGCCTAGATTTTGATAAATCCTTTATAATAATTAAACAAATATGGCCGTTACAGCTTTTGGTAAAACATGGTGGGGAAATTCATGGCTGAATGCGCTCATGCATACGGATTACAGCAATCGGCTTCCACGCGGTAGACGTTATGCTCGAAATGGCTCTGTTTTATCCTTATCTGTAAGTCCGTACCAAGGGGTTTTGGCTGCTGTTCAAGGAAGTCGACGTCAACCCTACCAGATTAGTCTTAGCTTAAAAACGTTTAGCAAAAAAGAGATCCAGCTTATCGTTGATGAGATTGTCGCCAACCCGCAATACCTATCTTCGCTACTAAACAGGAAACTTCCTGAAGAACTGTATTCTCTTTTTGAGGCAAAAGGGATCCATCTATTTCCAAAACAATGGAAAGAAATCACGGCCAATTGTTCTTGTCCCGATTGGGCGAGTTGCTGCAAACATCTCGCAGCGGTCATCTATATGATCGCAAATGAAATCGATAAAAACCCCTTCACACTATTTCATTTGCACGGTTTTGATATTTTTAAAGAATTATCGAATCGACAATACTTTCTCGAAACCGAAAACCACACCATAAAACGTTACGATGATTTTGTAACGGAGGTAATAGGAGAAGGCCATGCTTTGGAAAATATCGGACTTGATCGGCTTGATTTTTCCAAGATTCCTTTCCTCAAAGATCAGTTATTAAGCTTACTGAGTGATGAGCCCTTATTTGAACCGAATCAAAATTTTAAAGCCACGCTCAATCAATTTTATAAACATGCAGCCACTCAAGTCAAAAAGATATCGTTTGAGGCTCAGCTTCCCGATGAAGAGCAGATTGTTGCGTTATCCGTTGATGATGTAGACATTAAACTTACGCTTAAGAAAAATACCATCCTAAAAGAGATCAACTGCAAATTTTTAAATGGCTCGGCTCCCACCCTCACGTTCAGCCCCTTAACCTTCGTCCCCGATATCATTTTGAAGATTCCCTTAAAGAAAGTTGAGTTTTTGCCAATACGTCTTAAGTTTCTTTACTACGTTGTTCTGTTTTCAGCCAAGTTGGTGGAACAAGGCGCAATGATGCCTGAGATTGTTGCTGTGGGCTCGAACTATGCCATTCGCTGGGTTCCGGCTCTGTTGAACCAAGAGGTCAAGGACATTGCGACGATTTTGATCCATGCATTGCCGACAGAGGGCATTATTCGAACCGCGGATAACAAACGGTTTCACAAAGAAGAAGAGCTGAAAGAAATCGTCTCAATTTTTCTTGAATACTTTGTTCGGATGAGCGTATTCAGTTTTAATGGGCGCGGAAGCACTATCACCGACCTGTTTTTTTTCAATACATTATATGAACCGCGAAGCTTTGAACAAAAAGAGATCCCAACAACCATTGCTCTTTGGCTGAGCAAGTTTTCGATTACCCATAAAGATTATGTCCCCCTCATTGTGTTTTCGGAAGTCAGCGCAGGGTTTGAGGTCTCTGTGTTTGTTAATCAAACATCTCAGCCCATGAATGCACCTGAGCCACTATATCGATTCTTCGAAGACAAAAAGTTGATGCCACTATTATTGCCCATACTCAAAGACATGGAGTTGCTCGCCGATTATTTCCCTGAATTGGGAAAAATCATTAAAGAAAAAGGCCGGACGACGATCCAGTTTTCGTTTAAAGATTTTGGCGACGTGTTGTTTAATTATCTGCCCATTCTTCGGATGCTTGGGATCCCGATGCTCTTGCCAAAAGCGTTAGACTATCTTGTTAAACCAAAGCTTAGCTTAACCGTAAATAAAAAGGCATCTAAAGAGGGCAAGGGCTATTTGTCGTTGATAGACATGCTTTCCTTTGACTGGACCATTGCTCTTGGCGATGCATTCATGACACCCCATGAATTTAAAACACTCCTAAAACAGAGTTCCGGTCTCGTCAAAATTAAAGACCAGTACGTCTACATTCATGACCAGGATGTGTCTAAAATATTGAAAGCATTAGAATCGGAGCCTCAATTATCGACGCAGGAGAAGATGAGAACCCTATTGGCAGATGAGTACAATAGCGCACCCCTCGTACTCAGTGCCGACATTCGAGATCAGATACAAGCTTTCTTTGAAGCTAAGCAAATCCCCGTTTCACAGAATCTTCACGCCGAACTCAGACCTTATCAACGTCGGGGTTATGATTGGCTTTATAAAAATGCGATGATGGGGTTTGGGAGCTTAATTGCCGATGATATGGGGCTTGGGAAAACGATCCAAGTGATTACTCTTCTTTTGAAGCTAAAAGAAGAGGATATGCTTAAAAAGACTCCCGCTCTCATTGTTGTTCCTACGACACTCTTAACAAATTGGTCAAAAGAAATTGAGAAATTTGCACCGGAACTATCTAATCATGTTTATCATGGGTCAAAACGACGTTTTAAAGACGAACCATGTGATGTGCTACTGACCACCTATGGCCTTATTCGGAGCGACCACGAAACGTTTGTTAAACAAAAATGGGCATTGCTCATCTTGGATGAAGCTCAGAACATTAAAAATCCGGATACCCATCAAACCAAAGCGATTAAGTCTCTCAAGTCAGACATAAAAATTGCCATGACGGGAACGCCGGTTGAGAACAGACTCACCGAATATTGGAGCATCTTTGATTTTCTAAATAAAGGGCTTCTCTATAATTTCAAGACATTTGTACAAGAGTTCACCCTTCCCATAGAAATCAATCGTGATCAGCGGAAATTAGGTCTTTTTCATAAGATTACCGCGCCCTTTATGATTCGGCGTCTTAAAACAGACAAGTCTATTATTAATGACCTTCCTGACAAAATCGAAAATGATACCTATACGAACTTAACCAAGGAACAATCCGCATTGTATCAAAACACCGTTGATGCCATGCTAAAGAAGCTCGAAGACGCTACGGGTATTGATCGAAAAGGCCTTGTCTTTAAGCTGATGACGGAGCTGAAGCAAATTTGCAATCATCCGGCTCACTATCTGAAAGAGAACGAGGCGCAGGCTGATTTATCAGGAAAAACCCTGCTCCTATTGGATGTTTTAGATCAACTCAAGGAAAATGAAGAAAAGGTTATTATTTTCACTCAATATAAAGAAATGGGGAGCCTGTTGCAAACGATGATCCAGAAGCACCACCATTCAGAGGTGTTGTTTTTGCATGGGGGGGTATCGCGAAAGAAACGTGACGAGATGGTCAATGTGTTCCAAACACAGCCCCATCCGAAAGTGTTTATTTTGTCCTTAAAGGCAGGCGGTACGGGGCTTAATCTGACGGCAGCGAACAATGTCATTCATTTTGACTTGTGGTGGAATCCCGCCATTGAAACTCAGGCCACCGATCGCGCTTTTCGTATCGGTCAAAAATCAAATGTGATAGTGTATCGATTTATTACCAAGGGAACCTTTGAAGAAAAGATTAACGAGATGATCCAAAAGAAAAAAGAATTGGCCAATCTGGCTGTCACTAGTGGGGAGAAGTGGATTGGAGAGCTTTCAAATAAGGAGCTTAAGGATATTTTTCAACTAAGCAAGGAGGCCTCCTGATGCCAAGCAATTTGAATTTAAAGAAAGTTTCAAACAAACGAATTCCGACTGAAACTTCCGAAAAATTTGACTCATGCCGCTTATTGCAAGTTTTACAGAAAAACATGGCTGGCTTTGCATGACCCTCTTTGCGAATTTTATCCAATATCTTATTGAGGCTTTTCACAAACTTAATATAATCCAACCAGTCAAAGTCCATATTCCAGTTCTTTCGAATATGCTCAAGCATTTCTGGGTACCAAGTTTTTGTTGCGATAATGCGCGAGGTAGGATAGCTCATCGTTCTTTTATTTTATTCTCATTTACCCCTCAACTCAAATGTTGGGGGGGCAAGGGCTTATGGTGTGTCCTCCAAGGGGATTGTGATTGGCCATGGCAAGGCTTTGAACTGTAGTTCTAATTGGGTTTTGTGAAAGACGATCTCAACGATCTGTTTTTCTTTGGGATACGGAACCAACTCTTTTTCGACAATGGAATAGCCAAAGAGTCGCCGGCCACCGTTGAAGAGTCCCTGACTGGCTCGATGTCCCATGACGTCAGCGATCCGCTCCGACGTTTGCTCTCCTTCTAATACCCACCCACGAATCAGACTTTAATAAACTGCTCGCAGTCTTAGAGCAAACCCATCTTGAGTTGCAGAAACAAGCCGCTAAATCAGTCGATATTGCCCTCGTTGTTCGCAACTGGCTTTTTGGCTGGTATATCGTCGAGCTTGAAAATGGTGGAGCTCAACGAGAAGAGCTTTACGGGAAAAAATTGATAAGCCGTATTTCTGATGAACTTAAACAACGTGGGATGAAGGGTTTGTCAGAAACAAATTTGCGAAAGTGTCGAGAGTTTTATCAGGCCTATTCAGAGATCCAACAGATACTGTCCGTTAAATCTTTCTCCAATTCGTTGATCGAACAATTAACCACCTATTTCAAGCTCGGTTGGTCGCATTACGTAACCCTAATCACGGTCAGCCATAAAGAAGAGCGCCGTTTCTACGAAATCGAAGCTACCCAAAACAGTTGGAGCTTTCGTGAGTTAAAACGTCAAATCGCCGCGTCCCTTTACGAGCGGTTGTCGCTGAGCCGCAACAAAGAAGAAATACGCCAGTTAGCTACTCAAGGTCTGGTCGTGGAAAAGGTCTCCGATATTATAAAGAACCCCTACGTGCTTGAGTTCCTGAATTTGTCGGAGCAACACGCATATTCTGAGCATGAGCTAGAAACTGAGATTATCGATAAACTTGAACACTTTCTTTTAGAATTGGGCAAAGGATTTATATTTGAAGCGCGGCAAAAACGATTCACCTTTGATGATGATCATTTTTACGTTGACTTGGTTTTCTATAACCGCCTGTTGCAATGCTATGTTTTGATTGACCTGAAACGCGATAAGCTAACCCATCAGGATTTGGGCCAGATGCAAATGTATGTAAATTACTTCGACCGTTATGTAAAAACGGACGAAGAAGCACCAACAGTGGGAATTCTGCTTTGTCACCGAAAAAGCGATGCCTTGGTCGAGCTGACTCTGCCTAATGACAGTAATATTTATGCGTCAAAGTACCAGCTCTATTTGCCAAGCAAAGAAGAGTTGAAAGCGCAAATTGCGAAGTCTCTGCTCGATCATGAAGGGGCGGTAGGCCGGTAGCCGATTCTGAAATCAGTTATCCGGAAATTCCGGATAACTTCAAGTAGATTGTCGTGACAGTGTAACGACAATCTGCTTGAGGAACGTCCACTAACTCAGCCCCCTGCATATTCAATAAAAATACCTATTTTCTCGCTAGACAGGCTCTCGGTTTTTCTGGTGGCGCTTTTGCATCACAACCGATGTTTTGCCGATGCTTTTTGTGCATGCGGTAAAGCACAAAGGAGGCCAGTTATGGGTAGGGATCCGTGTGGGGCACGGTTCGCGGTCACATATATTTCAGTCTCTCTCTGTCGCCGCAAATGTTTGAGACGAGACTGAGCCTAGAAAACGTCAAAAAGAACCCTATTTCCTAGGGCTTTTTAGCGTTTTCCCATGCGAAGCGAGTCGAGCCTTTGCGGGGACTTGATTTTTGCATGCTTTGTATCAAGACAAAGTATGGGCAACGACCGGAACAAAGCCAATTTTGCCCCCCGAGCCCAGCCAGCAACGTCCTGTTGCTGGCAACACCAACCGTCCCGAATATCAAAAGCTGGTCAAAGACATTCAGAAAAAGAAGATCAACGATATGGAAATCAAGGAAAAGCAACAAAAAGGCCTCATCGCTAAGCTGACCTTTGACCTCGGCCAGAAACAGGATGACGCAATCGATACCAGTCATTTCAAGCAAATGCTCATCAACTATCGATCTGATCAAGAAAAATTCTCTGTCTCAGAACACAAATCGTTTCTTTCCAAACACCTGAGCCAGATCATCTTTAACAAAACCCATTTAGAGCTACAATTCAAAGCCTTGCCATGGCCAATCACGATCCCCTTGGAGGACACACCATAAGCCCTTGGAGCAACTCAAGGTGTTCGAACTTTTAAATGATTTCTGGAATGCAAAATACGATGAAGCCCTACTGCTACTAGTCTCGCAGCTTGGGACAGTATGGCGGAGAGGGAGGGATTCGAACCCTCGAAACCTTGCGGTTTACACACTTTCCAGGCGTGCGCACTAGACCAGCTATGCGACCTCTCCGAGCGCACGAATTATAGCACCATTACTTCCCGACGCAAAACCTCGAAAATATGTTGCTAAGGACTTCGGTTGAGACATCTTGTCCAAGGATCTCGGAAAGATCGCGTAGTGCCGCTCTTAAACCGATAAGCCAAAAATCTTCTGACAAACCCTCCTCAAGTGACTGAGTGGCTTCTAGGAGATGCGTTCTTGCCCGAAATAGCTGCTCCTTCTGCCGCTCATTAGACAAAACCGGTTGTGAGGTGTCGGGGCTGCCCATCAATAGGAGAACCCGTTGCTGAAGAACCGCCCATAAATCAGGCATTCCCTGCTCGGTCTTGGCTGAAACATTCACCTCGGAAGAAAACGGAAGCGTAAACGCCTCGCCTTTTACCTGATCGATCTTGTTGACAACGACCACGGTCTTATCCTCTGGGAGTTGATCCATCACCGCGTTATCCTCCGAGGTGATCCCTGTAACTTGATCCACAACAAACAGGATGAGATCGGCCTTTTTCAGATACGTTTTCGTTCTATCGATCCCCATATTCTCAACTATATCCGAGGTTTCATGAATACCCGCGGTATCAACGATCCGAACGGGAACCTCGGCAATTTTCATCCACACTTCAATGGCATCTCGTGTTGTTCCGGGTTGATCAGATACAAGCACTCGGTGTTCTTTTATCAGCGAATTCAAAAGGCTTGATTTGCCTACATTTGGCTTGCCTGCGATCACAAGGGTTAACCCGTCTTGCAAAATTCGTCCCGTCTGAAAGGAATGAAGCAAATGATCTATCCCCGTCAATAGGTGTTGGAGTTGATCGACATATTCAGTTGAGGGAGCCAAAGCTTCTTCCTCTGGATAATCGAGATGAACCTCTAAATGTGAAACCAAGGCAAGCAGATCCTGGCGAAGTACACCGATCGCATGGGAAAGATCCCCTTCAAGATGACGAGCTTGAATCGTGGTGGCTTTTTCGGTCTTTGCTTCGATCAAATCAATAATGGATTCTGCTTTAATCAAATCAATTTTGCCGTTAACAAAGGCTCTCTGTGTAAATTCACCTGGCAAGGCCAATCGAGCACCGAGTTGGACAGTTCGCTCAAGAATCTGACGTGCGACCACGTGGCCCCCATGACATTGTATCTCGGCAACATCTTCGCCGGTATACGAATGGGGCGATGCAAACCAAGCAACGAGGGCTTCATCGATCAAATGACCACGATCATCCAGAATGCGTGCCAATCGAATCGAGTTAGGATCAAGCTTTTTTAGTGACGATGATTTCAAAACAATAGAGGACGCCAAAGCACCACTTACTCTAATAATCGCAACACCGCCCACCCCAAGAGGTGTAGCGATCGCCGAGATCGTCTCGGTTAGATGATCGAGGATCACTTTAACGAAACAATAACTTTACGCTCAGAATCCCTTCCGATACTTTCAGTTTTGACTTTTTCTTGTTCCATTAGGGTTGTATGAACAACACGTCGCTCCCAAGCATTCATCACTTGGAGAACAACCTCTTCACCATCTTTGATAACTTTTTCTGCAGCCTCAAGCGCTATGTTTCGAATTGTCGCCGAACGCTTATCTCGATAATTGTTTGCATCGATCTGAACATTAACCGGGCGTTTATACTTTCGACTTAACATATTTTTGAGAATGAGTTGAAGGGCATACAGTGTATTTCCTTCTTTACCAATAATTCGTCCTAGATCATCGCCTTTAACCTCAAGCGAAACAAAGCCAGGATCATGTTTAGTCACTTTAACGACATTAAAGAAACCCATTAAGTCGAGGATCTCTGTTAATTGATCTTTTGCGGCTTCCGGCAAATCATCCTCTATTGTATTCCCCACTGAATCCTCTTCAACCAATACATCGTCTTGCTTTATTTTTTCTTCCGTTGACTTAAACAAATCGAATAAACCCATTATTAACTCCTTTCGTTAGGACTTTTTTTTCATCACGCGGTTCAGCAATAATTGTTGACCGGCGGTAATAAACTGTGAAAACGCCCAGTAAATCAGGACCCCTGAAGGCATGCTCATGGCGATCATCACCATCAAGAAGGGCATATAAACAAACATTTTAGTCATCGGATCATCTTGCCCCCCCGTTGTAGGCGTCATAGTTTTCTGTGAAAAATAAGTCGATGCCCCTACTAAAACTGGCAATATCATCGTTTTATCAGGAACCCCTAGATGCGATATCCAAAGAAAAGAAGCTGAAACATCGGGCGATGAAATAATGGCATGAAATTGCTTGCTAGAGAGCGATGCAAATATAGCCAAGAAGAACGGGAGTTGAACTAATGTGGGCAAACATCCGCCCAAGGGATTTACACCATTCTCTTTATATAATTCCATGAGCTTGGTTTGCATCAGCGTAGGATTGTCTTTGTATTGTTCTTGAAGTTCTTTCATTTTAGGTTGAACAACCCTAAGCCCCGCCATCGAGTGCATTTGTTTGACCGTGAGGGGAAATAATACCAGTTTCAGAATAACCGTAACGAGAACAATCGCCCAACCATAATTACCGGTAACTAAATAGGCCCAATGCAAGACGGGCATCATTAAATGATCAACAAGATATTTTATAGGATGCATTTTTACTTACCTCCTTAGCGGGACGGGATCATCCCCTCCCACATGAAACGGATGGCATCGGCTAATGCGCCTCATGGCCAACCAACCCCCTGAAACAAGACCAAACCGATCAATCGCTTCTATCGCATACTGGGAACACGTTGGTTCAAATCGACACGATGGAAGCCGATGTCGCGAAAGCTTTTGGTATAAACGGATTGCGTTGAGAGTAAGTCTTTTCATTTTGAACCGTCTTTGCCAGTATTCCCTCTATATCCTGCTTTAACGCCTCATACCTCATCGACAAAGCCCGATACCTCAGTATCATAATATACTGCCCCTGCTGGGGTCGATTTAATCTCACTATTTCACGGCACCGACGTTTAAGTAGATTTCGTTTTACTGAACGTTTATCCACTTTTTTGCTAACAATAATGCCTATCTCTAATGTTTCGCTCGGCCGAAAATAGACGACGACTCCCTTTCCGATGATTTTATGATTAGCATCAAAACAATCCTGAAAATGAGTTAATCGAAATGATCGGCCAAAGGTCAGTGCTTTAAGCAGCTAACCGAGCCCTTCCTTTTGTCCGTCTTGCCTTAATGACAGCGCGGCCAGCATGTGTTCTCATGCGGACTAAAAACCCGTGGGTTTTGCTACGCTTTCTACTATTGGGTTGATAGGTCCTTTTCAATCGGGTCCTCCTAATACGTCTAAATAACCGGAGGAATTATAAGTCCGAGGCCTCGGTTTGGTCAATGTGTCTTTTCGTAGGTACAGGCGAAAGTCTCGTAGGGATTTTTAAAGGCAGGATTATCTTGTCGACCCTCAGGGGCGGAAAGAATATATTTATTGAACCGATCTTTATTCTGTCGTATTGATTCCCAATCGAAGTGGGTCATCACCTCAAGAGCGTCTTCTTTCGATAGGACCATTTTCCGCATACCCAGATTATATAAGGTATTACCAGGAATATATTGCTGTTCATGATAGGCCACATTCCAACCACTTCGAAGCGCAAACGCAAAAAAGTTTTCATACGTCATGTTATAGCTATGAACAGCATGACCAATCTCATGCTTTAAAACAGTAGATAACTGGGCTTTGTTTTCCATTTCAAAAAGATATATTCGTTTATTGTCTTTGTCGTACGCTCCCAGAACATTTTGCTTAAATGTTTTAGCAAAAACATTCGAAGGTGCATCTTGAAGATTAAGTTGAAGGCTTCGGTTTTTGACGATCATCTTTACACCGAACAAATGTTCAGACGGAATATCGCCTAATGTAGAAAGGATTAACCTTAGCTCTTCCTCTGTAAAAGGAATGTCAGAGTTTCTAATTTTGATCTTATATCGTTTTTCTATCTCATTCGCTAAAAATTGCAAGACCTCGGGAACCAGATAAAGCTGAATCGATGGAGATTGGATCTTTTCTTGTGCATTGGGGTTGCGCAGTTTGACAGGGTTAAATTGCCCAAGGTTGATATCCGAAGAAGCATTTACGCCTAACCCTTGTGTGCCATAAGCACCATAGGACGACACCCCAGATGAACCAATTGCTCCGATCATTAAAATCCCCTCTTATTTAAAAAGCTTATATTTAACAAGTCCTTCGATCTGCGCAACGGTTTTCATAAACATGGCAGCTGAAACAATGTTAAATTTATTTTTTTCATCAACAGCGATCTCATACTGACCTTTACCTTTTAACATAAAATGAGCCCTCGCTATTTCTTCATGAAAGGTTCCGCCCTGAGTTGGATCCATTTTGAACCCTCGGCGGTGATACTCTTCCCAGAAATGACTATCAACAGTTAATGTTTTGGGTTGGGATTTATGGTAGACACGTTCTCTCATTTTGTTCACCCCTCTTTGAAACGATTTAATAATATATCGTTCAAAATCCTCAATCATCCCAACCAAAATTAAATATATTTTATTTAACAAAAATACACAGCATTAGCCCACCAGTTATAATACGGCATTTTAACACTAACTTTTGTATCCGATTATTGTGTTGTTTGCTATAATACCCGTTATTCACACGCGGGTGTGGTGGAATTGGTAGACACGCCAGACTTAGGATCTGGTGCCGCAAGGCATGGGGGTTCAAGTCCCTTCACCCGCACCAACCCCCTCTATTCCAAATTTTTGTCTTAGTGAAGACCCTTTTCATTGAAATAAGCAGAATACTGTTTGTCTGTCTTTTGAATATGATCCCGAACCCAATCTTGAAGAAAAGAAAGCACCTCCATGCTAATGACCATTCTCCCTGATTCGTAATCTTTTTTTAGATCCAACGCTTTTTTTACAAATTTATCGTGCTCTGCCTTATGAGCAATATAGTTTGGATAATTATATTGAATTTGATATTTTTCCTCTTTACCAAAATGATAGACGGTATAGTCAATAAGCTCATTTAATACGTTACCGATGATATCCTTGCCTTTACCCTGCTTCATTGCTTCATGTAGATTATTGATTAAATCAATTAGTTTTTTATGTTGATTATCGATATCGACTACGTTTACGCTAAGTTGTTCAGTCCAATTTAATATCGCCATTCGAGTGCCCCCTTATTGAGTGTCTAAAAGATACCCTCAAGATAGCTTAGATTTTTTTCGCCTGTCAAGGGAGAGAGGAAAAGAGACTTGTGGCCGCCCCATGCCGTCATATACAATACAAAAAGATTAATAAGGAATAAGGAGTATTTTATGTCGGTTACGATGCAAAAATATGGTGAACTCGTCTTCAACGAAACGGTCATGAAAACGCGTCTCAGTCAAAATGCCTATACTCAGCTTATGGAAATCATTACCAAGGAAAATCCCCTCGACAAAGAAATAGCGGGCGAGATCGCGCATAGCATTAAAGAGTGGGCGATTGAAAACGGAGCCACTCATTTTGCCCATTGGTTCCAACCTATTCGTGAGGGCACTGCTGAAAAACATTACGCCTTTATTAGCTACAATGAGGCCGGCGAGCTCATCGAGCGCTTAACCGCAGACCAACTTATTCAGTCCGAGCCCGATGCTTCATCCTTTCCGTCGGGAGGGATCCGCTCCACGTTTGAGGCGCGTGGTTATACCGCATGGGACCCCACCTCTCCCGTCTTTCTTATGGAAGGAAAAACATCCAAGACCTTGGTTATCCCTTCTGTCTTTTTATCATGGACTGGGGACGTCCTTGATCAAAAAACAGCCCTTCTTCGATCAAAAAAAGCCCTTAATCAAGCAGGCATGAAAATCCAGAAACTCTTGGGCAATCGAAACGCTAAGCGTATTCAGGTCTGGTTGGGCATTGAACAGGAATATTTTTTATTACCAAAAGCCCTCGTTGAAAACCGCATGGATCTTCGTATTTGTGGAAAAACCTTGTTCGGCAATCCAGCTATTCGCGGACAACAAATGAAAGATCACTATTTCGGTGCCATTAAACAATCGGTTCTTCAATTTATGGAAGACTTTGACCAAGAGCTTTATCGTCGGGGCATTCCAGCCAAAACACGCCACAATGAAGTCTCCCCCAATCAATTTGAGATCACCCCCCTTCATGAAGAGGCCAATCTTGCACTTGATCATAATTTACAATTAATGACGTTGCTTAAAGATGTTGCGGATCGACATGGGTTTGTTAGCCTTCTCCACGAAAAGCCTTTTGATGGAGTAAATGGAAGCGGAAAACATCTCAACTGGTCCATTGGTGATAATACGGGGGTTAATTATCTTGAGCCTTCGGCGAGCCCCCTTCGCAATGTCACCCTATTAATGACCGTGGTCGCGATCATGCTCGGTGTTCAGAAATATGGCGCCCTCCTTCGTGGGGCAGTCTCTGATGCAGGCAATGACGACCGCTTAGGTGCAAGTGAGGCCCCCCCTAGTATCATGTCCGTATATTTAGGAGATTATCTATCCAATATGCTAACTGAAATTGAAACCCTTAGTAAGATCAGTGAAAAGAAAATGGCCGAGATAAGTCTTGGCATCCGTCAACTTCCTTCAGTCACAAAAGATAGCTCGGATCGCAATCGCACCTCACCGATCGCTTATACGGGAAATAAATTTGAATTTCGCTCACTGGGATCGAGTCAAAATGGGTCGGAGTTAGCCACACTCATTAACCTTATGGTGACAGAAGGTTATGACCTCATTTATGGCAAGCTTGAAAAGATGAAGGGTGATCCACGGGTCAACGCTTTGATGGTTATCAAGGACTTACTAAAAGAAACTAAAAAAGCACATTTCGAAGGGAATTGTTATACAGAGGAATGGCATAAAGAAGCGGCTAAACGAGGCCTTCCGAATATTAAGGATACGCCGGTCGCCTTGTCGCTTATGATCACCCCCGAACACACCCATTTGTTCACCGAATATCAAATTCTTTCTGAGCGAGAATTACAGGCACGACAATATATTAAATACCGAACCTATATCAAATCGAAACAGATCGAGATCGGTATCGCGCTTAACATGGTCGCGGGTGATGTGCTTCCAGCCATTTTGTTGCAGCTTGATCGGGTGGGGCGTGGGTTTGAAAGTGTAGCCCTTACGGGAACGCCCAGTGTCATTCTTAAACGAGAGATTGAAGACCTTGATTCACTTTATGGTCAAATTCGTTCACAGAGTGACAGTTTAGAGAAAAGTCTAATCAAAATAGATGCTAATGATGAGCTTTCAACGGTGGCAGCATCCATTGCAGACTTATCTCGCATTCAATTGATAAGACTCCGAAACCTCGTAGATGAAGCAGAAACGCTTGTTTCTCGGGATATTTGGCCCTTCGTCGGCTATCAAGAGATCTTTGCCTCGATCAATTAGTTCGTCGATTTAATGTTATGTATTAAATAAAAAAGGGGCGATAAATCGCCCCTTTTTTTACATTCAAATGAATTGAATAATTACTTAACCTCAGCAGCTGGAGTAACAGCAGCTGTATCAGCGGCTGGAGCAGCTTCTTCAGTTGTTGTAGCAGCCTCAGGAGCTACTGGAGCAACTTCCTTCGCCTTACCACAACCCATTACACTGATTACGAGAACCATAGCAATAAGAATTGACCATACTTTTTTCATCAAAAATCCCCTCCTTTCATAATAACTTATATAGGAAACAAGATAATGATACCCAAAAATCAACTTTTTGAAAAGCCTATTTAAATCCACTATTAAAATTTAATGACAAGAGGCCTCGAAAGTTGACATCGTCTGCCCCTCATGTTTGAATGCAGCATGATCAAAACAGTGATCCTCGCGGGTGGCAGTGGCACACGATTATGGCCCCTTTCTAGGACCGAATACCCCAAACAATTTATCCCTTTGTTTGATAACGACAGTCTTTTTCAACTCACGGTTGAGCGAAATAAACCCTTTACTAATCAGTTTATTGTTGTAACCAATGAGTCACAATTCTTCTTGGTTAGCGATCAAGCCAAAACAACCCACTGCCGATTTCACTATATTTTAGAGCCTATTGGGAGAAATACTGCACCGGCGATCGCTTTAGCTGCCCTTAGCCTTGAAAGCGATGATATTATGCTCATCACTCCCTCGGATCACTTCATTAAAAACCAATCGGCCTACCAAGTCCTCATTAAAGAGGGTCAATTGCTTGCGAAAAAGAATCAATTGGTTACGTTCGGAATTCAACCCAAATATGCCGCTACAGGCTATGGCTACATTGAAGCAAATGGGATTTCGGTGCTGAGCTTCAAGGAGAAGCCCGATGAAAAGACTGCGGGAGACTATGTGAAAAAAGGTAATTTCTTTTGGAATAGCGGCATGTTTATGTTCAAAGCAGGCGTCTTTTTATCAGAATTGGAGCAATTCGCTCCGGAGATCTTTACGGCAGCCCAGACAGCTTATCAACAACGATTAACAGAGCAAAACCTTGCCACGACAAGAATCCCCTTAGAGGCAATGACGCGTATTCCCTCAAACAGTTTCGACTATGCGGTGCTGGAACACTCCAAAAACATTGCCGTCATAAAAGGAGATATCGGATGGTCGGATCTTGGCAGTTTTGATGATTGCGTTCCGTT
>CAIUCY010000193.1 GCA_903897765.1 uncultured Candidatus Marinamargulisbacteria bacterium
AACAAAATTAAAGAGATGCAATCATATTATGAAGGTGAACGCCAGAAGTTCCGTCTACAGTACGAGCCCATCATTCAAAATGAACTTGTTCGCTTTCAAAAAACTCTTCATGAAGTCAAGGAAAAACGCGATCAACTCCTTCAGGATAGCAAAGAAAAAAACGATCAGCTCATTCAATATTACGAGGCCGAACGTCAACGACTTAGGGATCATTTTGACCCCCTTATTCAGTCCGATAAGGATCACTATAGCCGATTATTATTATCCACTATTAAGGAAAAAGAGTCGCTGATCAATGAGCTAAACACTTTAGTTGCCCCAAACAGTTAGACGACTATCTTGATGAACGGGTATCGAGAGCAATTAAATGCCCACCAAGTTATACTCTTGGACGGCGGTATGGGTACTCTGATACAAGGGTATGATCTAACCATTAACGACTTTGAGGGTCTTGAGGGGCTCAATGAGATCCTCAACCTCACTCACCCTGAAATTATCAAAGCTATTCATACCGAATACCTCAAAGCAGGGTCAATGGCCATAGAGACAAACAGTTTTGGCGGATCACGGATCAAACTAACCGAATATGGCCGAGGAAAAGATGTCTATCTCATCAATAAACGCGCAGCCGAAATCGCTAGAGAAGCGATCACTGATTTTGGGGGTTATCAGTTTGTTGTCGGGTCGATGGGGCCAACCGGCAAGCTCCCCTCCTCTACTGACCCCATTTTAGGCCGTGTGACCTTTGATGAGATCGTGGATGTGTTTGGCGAGCAAGCGACTGCCCTCCTTGATGGTGGGGTCGACGTGCTCTTACTCGAAACCCAACACGATATTCTTGAAGTCAAAGCAGCCATTATGGGATGTCGACAAGCCATTGCCTCTTCAGGAAAAGATATCGTGCTTCAAGTTCAGATGACGGTGGATCAAAACGGGGTCATGCTCTATGGAACCGACATCATAAGTGCCATCAACATTATCAAAGACCTCGGGGTTGATGTTATCGGCATCAATTGCAGCACAGGGCCTGCGGAGATGATGACCACGCTCAATAATCTTTCGAGTGTCTGCCCCTGCGCCCTATCGGTGTTACCCAATGCGGGCATGCCTCATAATGAACACGGCAAGGCAACCTATTCCCTCGACCCCGAAACGTTTTCAACCCTTGTTGCACGGTTTGTCAATGAATTTGGCGTCCAAGTGATCGGCGGGTGTTGTGGTACACGACCCGCTCATATTGCCGCTTTGGCTAAGTTGATCCCGTCACTTAAACCCGCACATCGAACCATTACGCATCTACCTCCTTTTTCAAGCCCTATCGAAACTTTACCTATCAAAACCCTACCCTATATTATTGGAGAACGACTGAATGCTCAGGGATCAAAAAAATCAAAATCACTCATGATGGCCAATGACTACCCCACCCTACTCGATATCGCTAAAGATCAAGTCGAATTTGGGGCTGACTTACTTGATCTCTGCTTTGCGATGACCGAACGTTATGACGAAAAGGAGCAGCTCGCCACCTTTACGAACCTTGTTGCCTATGCCGTAACGACACCACTCAGTTTTGACTCAACTGAACCGGATGTTCTTGAGGCCGCGATCAAACGCTATGCCGGACGACCGCTTATTAACTCTATCAACCTAGAAAATGAAAAATACAAAAGCATTCTTCCCTTAGTCAAACAATTCGGCCTGACCACGATCGCCCTTTCTATCGATGAAAAAGGCATGGCAAGAACCACAGCTGAAAAACTTTCGATCACTGATCGTATCGTAAAAATCGCCGAAAGCTACGGCCTTCGAGAAGATCAACTCATGATCGACCCCTTAACTTTTACGCTTGCAACCGGAGAAGAGGAGTTTCGGTCAAGTGCATTGGAAACCTTAGAGGCTATCCGACAAATTAAATTAAAATACCCGTCTATCCATATCACTCTGGGTATTAGCAATATTAGTTTTGGACTCACCCCCCCCGCTCGAAAGATCCTGAATCGTGTCTACCTCGAACATGCTGTCAAGGCAGGTCTTGATTTCGCGATTTTCCATGCTGCTGAAAATCGCCCCTTAAGCGAGTTCCCTTCGCAGCTTGTTGCTCTCGCAACTGACCTTATCCTTAATAGGCATGATACCGCATTGATCAATTACATATCGGCTTTTGAAAATCTCGCTCCGCCGCCCATTCTAAAAGAGAAAGACCTTCTTGTTGAAAAAAAATCAATACCGGAACGAATACAAGCTCAAATTATTGATCGACGCCGAGAAGGGCTGATTCCTCTACTTGAAACCTTAAAGGATTCACTGTCTCCTCCTGACATCATCAATACGGTTCTCTTGCCTGCCATGAAAGAGGTGGGAAATCGTATGGAAAGTGGTGAGATCATTCTGCCTTTTGTCTTAGAATCCGCAGAGGTCATGAGAGTCGCGATGACTTATCTTGAAGGATTTATGGATAAAACACACAGTCATTCCAAAGGGACCGTTGTTCTTGCTACTGTTTTTGGGGATGTTCATGATATTGGAAAAAATCTTGTCAAAACTATTATTTCAAACAATGGTTATCATGTCATTGATCTGGGTAAACAGGTGCCTGTCAACGATATCGTTTCTTGTGCTATCAAGGAGAAAGCTGATGCCATCGCCCTTTCCGCTCTGCTTGTAACTACCTCGAAACAAATGGCTTCGGTTGTTGAGGCCCTTCATAAAGCGGGATCGAACATCCCCGTTCTCATTGGTGGGGCTGCTATAAATGATACTTTTGCCCAACATATTTCAGAACCAAATGGTGCAAAATATCAAGGTGGCGTATATTATGCTAAAGATGCCTTTAGTGGGCTTCGGCTATTGGAAGGACTGATCTAAATGGCAACGACTCGACGTCTCGACTTAAAAAATGTTATTCCTTTAATGTTTAAACAATCGGTTTTTAGTCTCGCTTGGGGGATGAGTAAACGCAAACAAGATCGTGCCGAGGTCTTAACAAAATTCAACGCGATCTATGACTATCTGACCCAATTTATTTTGCATGCAGGCATCAAGGGTATTGCCTATTTTGATACATTTAACGTTCAAGCAATCGGTGACACGCTTATTTTTAATGACTCTAATATAAAGTGGTCATTCCCTCGCATCAGAAATCGTTGTATCACAAGCTCTATTACAGAAAGAGGGCAAATTGCGCTTCAAGTTGTTACACTAGGAAGATCTCTAGAAACATTAATTGCTCAGTTCGAACTGGAGGAACGTTATTCAATGCTTTTTTATTTTCATGGTTTCACGGTATGGTTAACAGAGGCACTTGCGCAGTATCATCACCAACTCATTCGTGAAGAATGGAAAGAAAAAGGACAAGCTGAACGCTATTCTTTTGGCTACCCCCTTTGTCCAGACTTAAGCATGCAAAAAGACCTTTTTCATCTCCTTAAAATGGAGGATCAACATGAAGTATCACTCCTACCATCATTTATGATGATGCCAGAACAAAGCACCTCAGCAATAATTTTTCGATAAGTTTACCTAATATCCACTATATCCTCTCAGTTTAAACATTCAAATAATACCATGCTTTTTAATGAAATTTCTTAATGAATTCGTTCGATATATAGGAGTAAGATAATAATCTTATAAATCTTTACGGAGGTGCTCTTATGAAGAAGATCGTTTTGTTAAGCATTCTGTTTGTCTTAGGCATTGTTGGTCAGGCATCAGCGGACTCTTATACGGGGTTTTTAACGCAACTGACCGTTCCGAGTGTTAAAGAAATAACCATTACTGGCAATCCCTCACATAACGCAACTGGAGTAACGTTGGCTATTATGAGTAATACGGTTGGGACTGTTTCAACCATCGACTTTACGATTTTATGTAATTACGATAATTGGCATGTTATCGCCTATTCCTCGAGTCAAAATGGTTTGATCAATTCGACCGGACATACCATTCCCCTGTTGATCGATGCTGTTTCGTTTAATTCAACGGCTCCTGTCGCAGCGAACTATACTACGCTAAATTATTCCGTGAGTGCGCCGGTCTCGGCCAATGTCTCAAATACTTTAGTAACGGGGAACTTTATCGGAAATACGGGTGATACCCCTGCTAGGTTCACGATGTACATCAAGCCCGACCCAACCGAATTCGCAAAGAGACGTGGAGGGTTCTATAGTGTCTATATTAACCTTTTGATGCCTGTCGAATAACGTTCTCGTTTCATTACGTTTCGATTTAAAAAATCCCGCTTCGGCGGGATTTTTACTTTAGCCAATTAACAAGGGTCTTTTTTAGATCATCCAAGGAGCGAGGATATTGTTTTTCGGCCACTACCGATTGAATGAACATTTTTCCATATCCCTGACTAATAACCCTTTTGTCTAGAATGATCACACTGCCTCGATCAGATTTTGATCGTATCAGTCGTCCAACACCTTGCTTAAAACGTGTAACCGCATTCGGGATCACATATTCAAAAAAACTACTTTTTCCCTGAGAAGCGACTTCTTCCATCCTTGCCATCACAACCGGATCGGTAGGCACTTCAAACGGCAGTTTTACGATGATAACGTAGGACAAGGACTCTCCTGGAACATCAATCCCTTCCCAAAAACTATCGGTTCCCATTAACACCGAGTGCGTATTCTCTCTGAATTGTTTGATCAGATTTCGATCCGCGACCTTTTTGTTCTGACAGTAAACTTGGATTTTATGAGAGGCCAAGTTGTCCTTAATTTTAAAATATACATCGTTGAGATGTTTATGCGAGGTAAATAAAACCAACGCTCGCCCTCTTGTTGCCAAAAGTAGCGATGAAATATAGTCGGAGATCCTGTCTAAGTATTCACGACTATCTTCGTATTCGGGAACATCATGGGGCATACAAAGCAACATATTCCGTTCGAGATCGAACGGTGAACTCAGCGCAATAGTTTCGACTTTGATATCGCTTTTTAAATAACCCAGTCTGGATAAAAAATAGTTAAAATTATCTTTTATGGATAGGGTCGCCGAGGTCAGTAAAACCGATGTTTTATTATGAAATACATATTTCTGAAGATCATGACCCACATCAATAGGAACGACCTTCAGCTCATAGTAGCGAACTTTTTTAAGCTCCACCCCTTCTATCCATCGAACATGGTTATCCGTTCCATGGCGCAAAACGTCGAGATCATTCATGATGTAACGCAACTCCAGTGTGATCTTACGAATAAAGGCGTATTGGATCTTGGTTAATTGTGCTCGCATAAAGTCGTTTTGGTCTTCAAACATCTTTTCAATTTCAGCTGCTTGATCTTCTAATAATTCTAATTGAGCCGCAATATCGAGGTGTTCATCCTCTGAAAGCTGAGAGAAACTGAGTTTCTTTTGGCTTTTTCGAAAAAATAGGTTTTCTTTTTCTTTTTGTTTAAAGAGTTCATCGATCATCTCAAAAAATGAAATATTGGTTTCCATAAACAATCGTGCCGCAACTTGAATAGGTGCAAACGTCTGCTGTAACTGAGGATTCTCTGAACGTTTCCCTTCCCAAACACGTTGTTCAACCAACTTAATCGCAACGTCATGAAGTCGTTTTCGGCTGATCCCACGAGCAAAACAGTTGGTCGCAACATCCTCAACCGCATGCGCTTCATCCAAAATAAGATGCTCAAACGGCGGCAAAATATTCGCTTCATAGAAGATATCCGTAAACAACAAGGCGTGATTAACCACTACGAGATGGGCGCTCTTTGCCTTTTTCTTTAACCTGTTAATAAAACAAACCGTTTTGAAGGGACACTTATTTCCCAAACAAGAATAACTATCTGAGTAGCTTTGAGTTTTAAACCGCGTAACGAGACTGTTGTGGATCTCTGAAAAATCGCCATTTTCTGACTCAAGCAACCACAACATGATCGATAAAACACCCACAATATCTACTTGGTTTGGGGTTTGAATAAGTTTGACAAACAAATAGGCCAATTTATTCACACAAATATAATTATCGCGTCCCTTGATCATTAAAGCATGGAGGGGGACATTCAGTGATTTCTGAAGGAACGGGATGTCTTTATCGATGAGTTGCTCTTGAAGGTTTTTTGTTTTGGTAGATACGACAACCGGCATTTTGTGCTCTAAAGCATAGATCATGGCAGGAACAAGGTATGCAAAGGATTTGCCGGTCCCTGTTCCGGCTTCGATGACTTGATGTTTCCCCTTTTCTAGCCCGCTCCAAACACGTTCCAGCATATCTAACTGACTACTTCGAGGTTCGTATTGCCTTAAATGAGAACCGATCGCCCCATCAGGGCCAAACGATTTAAAGAGTTCTGAAACAACCTGTGCCTCATCCCACGGCATCGCCCAATCGGGCATACTCTCCGTGCCATCCGCGCTATTTGGCTTCATCCGTTCCGTAAAGAGCAATATCCAGGGGAACTCATCATAACTTAGTTTATCTTCGAATAAATACTCCAGTGCCTCCGAAAGCATCCATCCAGCGGCTTTGGAATAATAGAAAATGAAATTGATGATATCGAGAGGAAACGCAGCGATCTTATCTAGAAGGATCAAATAGAGATTACCGGTCATTAAGGCATCATCTTTAGCTCGATGCACATTTTCTTCCGAAATATTGAACATTTCAGCTAAATGTCCGAGCTTATAGCTTCGCTCTTTAGGCATGATAAGCGAGGCCAGATCGAGGGTGTCGATGGATCGATTCTTGACGATAGGCAACCCCACTCGCGTCAATGATGTGTTCAACATCCCAAGGTCAAAGCTAATGTTGTGTCCCACGATCATTGCATCACCAATAAAAGCCAAAATATCCTGTGCAACCTCAATAAACGAAGGCGCATCCATCACCGCTTCATTGGTGATCCCTGTCATTTCAACAACATAGTGAGTAATTTTCTGAGTGGGCTTGATAAGCTGAGACATGTCAGCCACAACTTGTCCCTCTTCAAAACGGACGAGTCCGATCTCGATAATATCATTGGTATCGACACTGAGTCCTGTTGTCTCGACATCAAACGTCACAAAATTACGAGGATTCATGCGAGAGCTTTTTCGATCTTTTCAACCAGTCGATCGAGATTCGTTCCCACCGTAACCGATAACGCAACAGCATTCGGTGGAAGGTCAAACGGCTCGGTGACTTTGTCTAGCTTATTATAGGCGAGAATAATGGGTTTTTCATCTATTTTAAGCTCATGAAGCACCTCATTAACCGCCTCGATCTGAGCTATATAACTTGGATTAGAGCGATCGATCACATGGATTAACACATCCGCTAACAATACTTCTTCAAGGGTAGCCTTGAACGCTTCGATAAGGAAATGGGGCAATTCAGAAATAAACCCAACGGTATCGACAATATAGAATTGACATTGATTCGGGGTGACTACTTTCTTGGTAATGGTGTCGAGGGTCGCAAAAAGCTGATCTTTAGCTAAAACTGATTTCCCATTAAAGGCGTTAAACAGACTCGATTTCCCTGCATTCGTATACCCCACCAAGGCCACAACAGGAAGACCACTTCGTATACGCTGTTTACGTTGGACATCACGACTCTTTCGAACATCATCAAGATCTTCTCGTAGTTTGGTAACCCGCTGACGCAGGACGCGACGGTCTGTTTCAAGCTGGGTTTCCCCGACACCTTTCATGCCGATTCCGCCCTTTTGTCGAGATAAATGGGTCCACATGCGAGTAAGACGGGGCATTAAATATCGAAGCTGGGCCATCTCGACTTGGATCTTGGCTTCCATTGAGATCGCTCGGGACGAGAAAATAGCCAAAATGATCTCCGTTCGATCAAGGACTTTTACCTTCAAAGATTCTTCAAGCGCACGTTTTTGAGCCGGCGAGATATTATCGTTAATCACCATGGTTTCAATTTGGAACTTTTCAAGGATCAGCCGAACCTCTTCGATCTTTCCTTTACCCAAGTACGAAGCGTTACTCACGAGGTCTTTGTGCATCGTGACCGTCATATCGACATGGGCATCAAGTGTCTCGATGAGCGAGATCATTTCAGCAAGCGCATACTCATAATTGCGATATTTAACAGCAATAAGCAGGATAGATTCCATTAGTCCTCTTCCTTCAATGCTCGGGTCATTAAGGCTTCGATGGCTTTGTCGATACTGAGTTGTTGCGTAAGGACAGCGGCGACCGCTTGCGTAATGGGCATAGCGATTCCCATTTCAGCCGAACGCTGCGAGACGACCGAACAAGCATTGATCCCCTCTGCCACAGCCACGCTGTTGTCTAGTATGGTTCCAAGCGTCTCTCCCTGACCTAAGCGAAACCCAACTGAATAATTTCGACTTTGTGGCCCTAGACACGTGGTAATTAGATCACCAAATCCTGACAAACCGTACAAGGTCTCATCTTTGGCACCCTCATGTAAGGCGTAACGACGCATTTCAGCCATTCCTCGAACAAGCAACGCCGATTTCGCATTAGACCCGAGATCCTTCGCATCCAAAATCCCTGCCGCTATCGCAATAATATTTTTCAATATCCCACCATACTCTACCCCCACCACGTCTGTGCTGACATAGGCCCGAAATGCGTTTGAGCTCATAACCGACTGCACGACCTTTGCTACGTCAATATTTTGACAGGCTAATACCGTAGCGGCCGGCAATCCGAGGAATATCTCTTTCGCAAGATTGGGGCCTGAAAGGACAACAAAACGCTCTTTCATCAGGGTCGGAGGAAGCACCTCTATAGCTATTTCTAACACAGATCGATTCGTTTGGGTTTCCATCCCCTTGGTTGCACTGATCAATATAGCCTTGGAAGGAATATCTTTTAAAACTTCCAATAGCGTTTGTCGATAAAAAGAGGAGGCAACGACGATAAAAACGAGATCGGCCTGTTTGATCTCCTCAGACAATGCACTCATAGGTAAAGGCTTCACCGCAGAATGGATTAAAGGCAATGGGGGGAGCAGTTTCGCCAAAGTATGCGTTGTGTTGATCTCTTTGATGATCGTTTCATCATGGCATATCAGACTAACACGCCCACCCTTTGAAGCCATTAAATGGGCAAGGGTCGTTCCCCAGGCACCACATCCGACCACGACCGTACGCATTAGATTTTATTCTCCTTGCCCTCAGCAAGCCGCTTTATATTGGGGATATGCTTGTAAACCACATATGCAACCGCAAAAAAAATGAGGAGTCGATACGACGGAATAATCGCAAAAAAGGGAAGCCAGCTCATGATGAGAATAGCCAGAGCCGATACAATTGACGCCACTGAAACATAACGGGTTATGGCAATGATGATCATTTCAAGGACAAAGCCGATTATGGCGACTTCAGGCTTCATGAACAGCATCAATCCAACCCCTGTCGCAACCCCTTTTCCTCCTTTGAATTGTAAAAAGGGGGTAAAGGTGTGCCCAATAACCGCCGAAAGTCCTGCCGCTACAACCCATGCGCTATCATAACCATTGATCAAGTAACACATCCACATGGCGACAAAACCCTTAAACATATCCAACAAAAAGGCAAGAACAGCATACTTAAGCCCCAGTGTTCGATACACATTGGTAGCACCACTGCTTTTGCTTCCCACCTCAAGTAAATTGATACCTTTGTAAAGACCAATAAGATAACTAAAGGGTATGGAACCTAAAAGATAAGCACCGATCAACCACAATATGTTCAACATAATGAGACCCATAGCGCGATATTATATCATGTTGGGTTCAATCGACTCTGATTTTTTGTATAGGCAAAAACATGCGAGATAAGATCACTTGAAAATAGATCTTGTGAGGTCATCCGTACTAATTCGTTAAAGTCTGCTAGAACAGGACTTTGTCGGAAATACTGATCATTATTTGGGGCTAACAAAACTTGATTGATCGTAGGCTGACTTGACGCATAAAGAAACAATTCTTCTATCGCAGACGTTTCATCGTGGCTATCATATTCTATAATCAAGATGTCGACTAATTCGGGGGCTTCTTGCAGTCTCTTTTTAAATTCATAAGGGGAATCACTTTGGAATACACATTGAAAAAGTTCACGAATATTCATTTTGGAAATATAGGATGATATTTGGCCGTTCAGCTCATAGATAGCGATTTTAATTCTCTCTGGTTCTTTCTGAACTATTCCAGCATGGATCGAAGAAATTGCAGCCAAAACGGTTTTTACAAAACTTTCAAAACTACACGGTTTTGCCAAAAAAAAGCTTGTCCCTAAGAGATAAGACTCTTTGACATTGCTTTCAGTAGACAGGCCACTAATAACGATCACTTGAACATGGGGAAATTGGCTCTTTATTAGTCCCAAAACAGGCAATGACGTATTTTTTCCTAAATTTATATCTAGCGTAATGATGTCAATTTCATTTCCTAGTCGGTTGATTTGTTCTAAAGCATCCATGAGATTGACTGCGGAACCCAACAATACGCCCCCCTCCTGTCGGATGATCGAAACAAAAGAATCCACAATGTACATATTGTCTTCAATAACAAAAAAATGTACGGGACGATCATTAATTCTAAACATGGCCATCATCCTTATACTATCTCAATAAACCTATAATTTTATAGTATGGAGTTCTACTGATTTTGAAAATAGTTTCTCAAGAAAAAGAAGGACTATGCGCTAAGTTCTATTTTTATCGTCTCGACATCCAGCCCGGCAGATCGCAAACATTCCTGCCGATTCCCCTGAGGGTAGAAGCGATTAAAGTCCAGACCTAATCCTGTCACCGGAATATTCATTTTTGACTCTTGAACCCATTCACAAATAGCGCTGTAAAGCCCCCCTTGTTTGACGCCCTCTTCAATGGTGACAATACGGCGCATCCCTTTTGTTGCTAGAACAAGAAGGTCTTTATCGAGGGGCTTAAGTGAACGAATATTCACAAGGCTCACCTCCAGATTTTCTTTTTGAATAAGCCCATAAACAGTTGAGACATTTGAACCGATCGCTAGAACAAGAGTTTTAGCTTTAGGAGGGCGAAGTAGCCATTCTGCCTTACCGATTACGACTGGCGCCATGGGCATTCCCTCTATTGGAACGCTGTCTCGAGGGTATCGAATAGCGACCGGTTTTCCTGATGCCAAAGCAACACGTAGCATGGCTCGAAGCTCGGGGCCATCCTTTGGAGCCATTACTACTAGATCAGGTATCATCCGACAATAACAAAGATCGAACACCCCGTGATGGGTTGGGCCATCCTCTCCGACCAGTCCTGCCCTGTCTAAGGCAAGAATGACGGGAAGCTTTTGAAGGGCGATATCATGAATTATTTGGTCAAAGGCACGTTGCATAAACGTCGAATAGATCGCAACAACAGGAATTTTGCCTTCGGTAGCCAACCCAGCGGCATAGGTCAAAGCGTGTTCCTCTGAAATACCTACATCGATCAAACGATCCGGATAGGCCTGTGCAAATCGAGCGAGCCCTGTTCCATCTGTCATAGCCGCGGTTATTGCGACGACTCGCTCATCCTCTGCAGCTAGATCAAGCATCGCTTCTCCGAAAACCTGTGTGTAACTAGGTAGCTTTGATTGGGTAAAGATCTCGCCCGATACCGTATCAAATTTCCCAAGTCCATGATAGGTCGTCGGATCATCTTCTGCCGGCTTAAAGCCCTGCCCTTTTTTGCTAATGACATGGATTATAACGGGGTTTGAGGAGGATTGCGCGAAACGAATGGCTCCGATCATATGAGGAATGTCCGTCGCATCAATGGGCCCAATATAGCGAATACCAAACTCTTCATAAATAACGCCCGCTTTTACATAATTAATGAGTAAATGTTTGGTCCGACGAAGCAATCGATCGATCGATTTGACAAGGGGTGATCCGACCTTTGGGATTTTAAGAAGCAAACGCTCGACCTCTTTTTTTACCCCACGATAAACCAAATTCGTCCGAATGGACGTAATATGATCGGATAAACCACCCACCGGACGCGAAATAGACATTTCATTATCGTTCAGAATTATAATAAACGGTCCTTTGACGGTGTTCATATTATTGAGAGCTTCAAATGCCTCCCCAGAAGAAATAGACGCGTCCCCGATCACAGCCATGACCGCAAACGACTCGCCCTTTAAATCTCGTGCTTTGGCAATGCCCATCGCGGCTGATATCGAGGTGGCGGCGTGTCCAGCGCCAAAGGGATCATGAGGCGACTCGTCCCGTTTGGTAAATCCACTCAGCCCCCCCTTTCGTCGTATCGTATGAAAGTCTTTATACCGTCCCGTTAATAATTTATGGGGGTAGGACTGATGGCCGACGTCCCAAATGATCTTATCTTTTGGGCTTGAGAGCGCAGCGTGAATAGCAATCGACAGCTCAACGACCCCTAAATTAGAAGACAGGTGCCCACCATTTTTAGATACAATATCAATGATCTCAAAGCGGATCTCGTCCGCGAGCTGAAGAAAATCCTGACGCGAACATCGACGAAGATCATCCGGCAAGGTCAAGGAATGGAGAAGTTTTTTATCGGTCACGGTGTGCTACCTGATCCACCCACTGTGACAATCCCGCTTTTAAAACAGTATCTTTCATGCTGCTTAATCCTTGTAATAGTTCATGCTCTAAATTCTGCGCAACATGTTTTGCCTGTTCGAGACCCAATAATGACACATACGTTGTTTTATGGTTCTCGGTATCAGACCCAACGGGTTTTCCTAAAATATCTTCTTCGGCCGTTACATCCAAAATATCATCTACCACTTGAAACAATAACCCTAACTTCAAGGCAAAAGCGCCAAGATCACTCGTCATTTCTGGAGAACGAATGCCTCGAGACAATATTAGTGGTGCCACAAAAGAGAATTCAATAAAACGACCCGTTTTAAATTGATGTATTTTTTCTAGAATTGCTTGGTTTATTGGACGACCTGTCAACCTCATGTCCATTTCTTGTCCACCGACCATTCCCGCAGCACCAAGCACTTCGCCTAAGAACGACATCACATTAAGTATCCGCTCTGGATCAAACCCCTCTTTTCGAAGACCTTCAATGATCAACCGATGTGCTTCTGATAACAAAAAATCACCGGCCAGAATCGCTGTAGCTTCGCCAAAAATAATATGGTTAGTGGGTTTCCCTCGGCGCAAGTCATCATCATCCATTGCAGGAAGATCGTCATGGATCAGTGAATAGGCGTGTATCATTTCAACCCCTCCCGCCAACGCAAGCATTGAACGCGATTCCCCTAACCAATCTGCCATGGATAATACAATGGCCCCCCTAAATCGTTTCCCTCCGGCTAATGTACTATAGCGAGCAGCTTCAAGCAGAGGGATAACGTCGGGATCATTTTGAGGCAGGATTTCGTCAAGCCAAACCTCAAGCATGTTTTTTTTATCATTAAAAAAGCGTTGGGAATTCATGTTTCTCGATAGGAACAGCAACCGCTGCTCCATCCTTCTCAACGATTTTAAGGATTTTCTTTTCTGCTTCTTCGAGATCGTTTTGACAGGCTTTGGCTAAACTCATTCCCTCTTCATACTTCGAGATCGCACGATCGAGGGGAATGTCAGAATCAAGGTCTTTCACTAAAGATTCCAATTTTCTCAGACGATTCTCAAATGTCAGAGTTTGGTTAGACATGGTCGCCTATTATAGCATATGTTAAACTTGATAATACGGAAGGTTGTTGCATGGACTTTAGTACCATTTTAGGGTTTATTGCAGGATTGAGCCTTATCATCATCTCGATCATACTTGGTGAGGGGGGCGGTCTTGCACTTTACATGGATACTCACGGACTGATGATCGTCCTTGGGGGGGTAATGGCAGCCACCTTTGTTAGCTATCCCTTGAATGAAGTTATCAGCGTTTTTAAGATCGTGGGAAAGGTTTTCCGTCATGACTCCCAAGACCCTACTCTCCTTATGATCGAACTCATGCAAATCGCGACAAAAGTAAAACGTGAGGGATTGCTTAAACTTCCTAATTTTGTTGAAAGACTGGATGACCCGTTTATTCAAAAAGGGGCACAAATGGTTTCTGATCGCTTTAATCGAAATGAGATCATTCGCACGTTAGACAATGAAATCCTTATCACTATGACTCGTCATAAAGTGGGTCGAGAGATGTTCGCTCAAATGGGCAAATATGCACCCGCTTTCGGTATGGTCGGAACCTTGATCGGTTTAGTACAAATGATGGCCAATCTTAAAGATCCTGACAAAGTTGGCCCTGCAATGGGTATTGCGTTACTAGCTACTTTTTATGGGGCCGTTTCAGCGAATTTATTTTTTCTCCCCATTTCAAGCAAACTTAAACGGCGAAGTGAGCAAGAATTCCTCTCCATGCAAATCATCAAAGAAGCACTACTCAGCATAGAGGCTGGCGAATCCATGACACTCATGGAAGATAAACTCAGTTCGTTCGTGTCTCGATCACTTTACAGTTTCCTGACCGAACAGAGAAAAAATTCCGCTTCAAAAGATACAAACGAGCCTTAGGTCATGAGCGATCCCATAACCTTGATCATTCCGGATGACCCTGAACCACAAGATCCATGGCTTATGACGTTTGCGGATATGGTCTCATTGCTCTTTGCTTTTTTTGTTATTTTATATACGATGTCCGCGGTCAACGCATCAAAATATCAAAATTTACAAGAGGCACTTAGAGAATCATTTACGGGAAAACCTGCCATGGGTAAGCCCGCTAAAGAGCTCAACATTAATGAAATCGTCGGCACAGCCAAAGAGGCTTCAAAAAACAAAAATAATGACACCAAAGTCAATGAAGAGCTAAGCGCTATCACTACCCAAATGAATGCTTATATCAATGAGCATAATTTAGGATCAAAAGTCTCAACATTCATCGACGAACGGGGTGTTGTGATAAAAATCGCTGACGATCTATTATTCGCTCCCGGTGATGCCAATCTATCTCAAAAAAGCGAAATTTTTGTTAACTATTTGGTCGGGCTTATTCATGAATTCCCCTATCCTTTACGGGTAGAGGGACACACTGATAATACGCCCATTCAAACCTCGAGGTACCCTAGCAATTGGGAACTTTCCACCGCAAGGGCTTGTAATGTAGTCCGCACCTTTATTGAACGAGGGGGGTCGCCTGCATTGTTTTCGGCAGAAGGATTTGCGCAGTATCGCCCCATTGCAAGCAATACTACCCCCTCGGGTAAATCAAAAAATCGACGAGTAGAACTGATCTTTAAAAAAGAAAGTGTGGCTCAAGCAATAAAGAACCATGGAAATACCAACACCCCTTACAACACAACCATTCCACCCTTCACTCCTTAAGCTTCTGTCGATACTGCAAGAGGCCAAAACCGAAAGCACTATAGTTGGGGGAGCGATACGCGACATTATTCTGGGACGCAAAGTTATTGATTTTGATATTGCCACATCAGCGTACCCAACAAAAATCAGAGAACTGTTTCCCGATGCCCATCTTGATCAAGGTGATTTTGGAAACACCTTTATTATCCTTGACGGCCATCGTTTTGAACTGACGACCTTTCGACAAGAGTCCAACTATAACGATCATCGTCATCCTGCGGTGGTTCGATTTGTCTCCACGTTCAAGGAGGATTGGCAACGTAGAGATTTTGCGATCAATGCAATGGCCTTTAATCCCCTCTCTTCCGTCTTTTATGATCCGGCAGGGGGTATAGCGGACCTCGACGCAAAACTTATTCGAACCATAGGGAACCCCATTGAACGGTTTGAAGAGGATACACTTCGCATGTTAAGGGCCATTCGATTATCTGCTGAGTGTGGACTCTTTATTGAACAAGGAACCTTGGCTGCCATGACTCCCGTACGATTTGCCTTGGCACAACTTTCAATCGAACAGATCGATCAAGAATTGTCACGAATATGGAAATCAGCTAACCCTGATCTAGGTGTATTTTATTTAAAAAAAACAAGGATACTTAATAAACAATATCCAGCGATCCAACATTTCCCGGATTCGGCCATTGGCACTCTTCACAGTCTTCCGTATTGGCGTCATCGACGGGATCATGTGATGGCGGTAAAATGACCTCATGACATTAGCCGAACTATTTGGGTATCTTGGAAGCCTTTGCTCGATCGGATCTTTTGTGCCTCAATTGATCAAAACGTTAAAAACACGTTCGGCTAAAGATCTGTCAGTCTGGATGTTGATCATTTTCCTATCGGGGAATCTTTTTTGGCTAGGCTATGCCCTTATCTTGCATTCAATGGCGATTATTGTTACCAACATTTGCCTTGGTCTTATGGTATTCATCATTCTTATGGTGAAGTTACGTTATAGCTAAGGGTCTGCTATAATAGGGTTATGAGTTATATTATTTTCGTCCTTGTTTCGGCGGGTTTATTGTCAATACAAGTCGTTCTAGGAACAAATTCGTTTAAAGATAAAGCCCTTTCGGTGATGGGTGAAAAACTTTTTAAATCCAGTTATCGATTTATTTATTCTGTCGTATCCATCGCTATTTATGGGGTTTGTTTATTCTTATTTACTCAACTCGAAACCCTTGTTCTTGTCGATTGGCAAGATGTGTTTAGTAACGTCATTTTTCTGATCTTAGACACCATTCGGTTCCTTGCTCTGTTTTTGATCATTGAAGCCCTTTGGGAGCTAGATCTCTATGAGTTCCTCGGGTTTAAGCAAATTTGGTTCTTTATTACGCGTAAAGACTTTGCTGAGTTCAAGCGAAACAGACTTCGTGACAAAGCCTTTGAGCCAAAAGGGTTATATCTGCGGCATCGCCAACCTGTTTTCTTTTATTTACTCGTTTTCTTTATTCTTGATAGAACGCTTAGTCTTAACAATCTTCTATTCCTTTCCATTTTTTATGTCTACTATCATTTTAATTCCAAACAACAAGAGCAGCGTTTACTAGAAGACTATGGCGATAGCTACAAAACCTATCATAACAAGGTTCGCAAATACTGGCCGATGTGGAAGCGATTCCCTGTCGCGGATGACCAACCTAAGAAGTAATTTCGCGGGAACGTTCTATCCCGCTAACCCGCATCAGTTAGCCGGTCAAATTCGTCAATATCTCGATCAAACCCAGAAAACCATAGCCCACCCAAAAGCACTGCTTGTTCCCCATGCGGGCATCGTTTATTCGGGAGCCACAGCGGGATTTGCCTATAAACAAATCGAAGACCTTCCCTATGAGCGGATCATTATTTTAGCGCCAAGCCATCAACTTTATCATCGTGCGTTGGCTATTCCTATCGCAAAGGGGGTCGATACACCCCTTGGTCACATTCGTTTTGATGCTGATACCATTACAAGTCTCACTCAAAGCAAACCGTTTATCCTTGATAATTCGCCTCATTTACAGGAACACGCTATCGAGGTTCAATACCCCTTTATTCAAATGGCATTAAACGCCCCCTTTCAAGTTCTTCCCATCAGTGTAGGCGATATTAATGGCACAGACATCAAATTGGGGTCACAACAACTGGCCCATTTAATGGATGATAAAACGCTTCTTATCATCAGTAGCGACTTATCTCATTATCACAATAAAAACACAGCACAGGTCTTGGATAACACCACCTTAACCCATATTCTACATAACGATATCGATGGGCTTATTGGGAGCTATCAACGCAAAGCCGCCGAGTGTTGCGGCCTACACCCCATTCTTCTTGGGATGGCGATCTTAAACTCACTTCCCCCCCCCTATTCGGCCACCCTTTTACATTACGACACCAGTGCTAGCACCTCGTTTGATGATCAACATGTTGTTGGTTACGCCAGTATTGCGTTTAGCTAAAGGATCTCGCCAGACCATAGGGCCTCTAAGAATGGCTTCCAGGGGAAGATCGTAATATTGTCATCCGTGAGTCGTTTTCGTTGATCAAGCGAAACGATGATCCGTTTCAGTTCGGGGTGGTCATCGTTTATTGCACGCAACCCCTTTAAATGGTGTGACTGAATTGTCGTACTTGACTTTACTTCGAGAGCGATCTGCTCATTTAGAATGAAATCAACCTCAAACCCAGAGGTGGTGCGCCAGTAGGTCATCTCAATATTGGCATTTCGATAGTCAGAATAGGCGACTAATTCTTGGTAGATGAAGTGCTCGAAAGCCCGTCCGAAAAGCTCACTTCCTTGTTCGATATTTTTTCTCTTGGTTAACGTATTAACAACACCGACATCAAAAAAATAAAATCGGGGAGCTTCTACCGTACGACGTTTCGCTCGTTTTCGAAAGGCAGGGACAAATCGTCCCATGAGGGTATCACAAAGGATTTGATAATACTCCTTTACGGTTGGGGCACTCACACCACATTCTCTGGCGATATTCGAGAAATTGATTATTTCGCCATTGCTCAGCCCTGCAATATCTAGAAAATTACTAAAGGCTTGAATGTTTCGGGTAAGCGCTTCGGCCATAATTTCTTCTTTTAAGTAGTCCCCGATATAGGATTGAAGCCGTCGGGCATACGTGTCAGTAAGATAGTGGCGGGGTAGCAACCCACGGGTTAAAGCCTTTTGGAGGTCAAAATCGGGGATCTCTGAAAATGAAAGCGGATGCAGTTCGCAATGTAAGGCTCTTCCCCCTAATAAATTACCATGCCCATGTCGAAGTTTTCTTGCACTGGAGCCGCAAAGAATAAACTTCATATCCTTATTGACGATCAACCATTGAACGACATCTAATAGCGCAGGGATCTTTTGGACTTCATC
>CAIUCY010000194.1 GCA_903897765.1 uncultured Candidatus Marinamargulisbacteria bacterium
AAACGACCGTTTTTTGAGACAACTCAGCCAGACATTACGACAAATCTTTTTGTTGAGCGCGAACAGTTTTAAATAAATCTGCCAAAGCAAAGCTGGCAAATAGAGAAAATGCTACATATTTTCAAAATAAACCGAAGTCATCTTCTGCATCTCTGATAGACTCAATAGCTATTTGCTTATCTATATATTTTATATGGTTTTTCACCCAGGACCTTACATTACTGTTTTCATGCTTTAATAAAATGCTAAGAGATGCTTTATCCGATTCAAGATAGGGCACAAGCGAACCACTACATCCCCGAGTCCACAGGTTTGCGCCAAGAGCACTGGCCACACGTTCGTTATCACCAAAATACTCTAACAATGCTATAAACAAATCAGATGGTTTTTTTTGCTCATCAGCGGGTTCAAAAACATTTACACAGTTAGCAACAAAACTTGGACCAATTTCAGGGTTCGCCTCGCACCATGACATTACAAGATCCACGGGAAGCACTGACAAGACACTCGGCAGTTGGGTTTCAAAACTATTTTCTCGGTCCAAGAGCTGCTGCAGCCAGTACCGTTTCATACCTTCTGCATCAACAATAGCAATTCCCAATATTGGCCAAAGCACATGTCCATACTCACGCATTAGATCGAGTAATAGTGGTTTGGTATAATTCCAAATATCAGAATGATTTAAACCATGCATGCAAGCAGTAATAAGCTGATTCGTCAAAGCAATAGCAAACTCTTCATCACGCGTCTTCAATATCTTCTGTGCTAAATCACGCCACTCGTGCATATCAATTGCAACTCCCTTCCTTTTTTCATGTAAGGGCACAACGGAAACTAATTGTTTAAGTGGATTCCGAAGAGTCTCAATGTTCTCCTGCTTTCCAAAGCAGTACATGTAGATGATATTCAATGCGGGCCAACGTGCATCTTCATTGATTTCCGCCAGTGACAAGCAAAATTCAGCTATAATATCCGGGCAGATACCAGATGTAACACTGCCATAGCTCAACATATTTGCACTATTCGGCAAAAGAGTGCCACTACGAATCAATTGAAGCAATATGTCAAGATGCGACTTTTTAATATCACCAGTTCGAATAATATCTGGATAGAGATATATCAAACGATCATCAGCTAGAATCCTGTCGATATACTCCTGCCACAATTCGTTTGAGCGCTCAAAAATACCGCGATATATACCTATTATAAAACTAGGATTTGCAGGATTTGCAGCCATAAAGCGAATAAACGATTGCTCCAATAAATGATTTATATCACCAACATCCATAGCCAACTGACATCCAAAAGCATTAGCTTGCTTTTGATCACCATTTAAAAGCAGGTCAAGATGAGGAATTAATGCATCAATATCTTTTGCCACTTCAACACCAAATGCTTTTGCATGCTCAGATGCCAGATCAATATAATGCCCATCAGACCCAATCTGATGCTCTATCGGAGGATTTACAACCAGGATCTTTAGTTTTTCCGATAAATCAGCATTATCAGGGCTCAGTAATTCAAGCCAACTATTAAGTGCTTCTTTAATCTCTTCTTTCAGCCCATTTGAATCGTATTCAAAAGTATCTTTTATACTATCTAAGGCTGCAGGCCAATAGCGTCCATTAAGGGATACAATATCCTTTATCACCGCATCTAACATATTGATACGCCCCCTATGCACATAACCTCGAATAGAATAACCAATAACAGATAACACTTTCTCTTTTTGCACATCACCTCTTTCAAACAGGCGAAGAAGTAAATTGAATGCTTCTTGCCAATAATCATATATTTCCTGCCAAATCTTCGGTCTCCACTCTTCAAGGGGCGCTTTAGTCCCTTGATATTCAGCTCCAACGGTTCTGGTACCACCGTAGGTACTAATTGCTTGTTCAAGTGCTTCAAGCACTACCCTATCAACATTGCATTGGTTCAAATCCAAGGCTTGGTTTAGCAAAGCAAAACGTACTTTTGGCTCGGCTGCAGTCCCTGAAAGACTAATTCGAAATAATTGAGAAAACATCCCAGTAGCATTATTACTGAAATTTTCATTTTCTGCTGAGGCGAAAAGTAAAAGACACCATGCGGCTTCCGGAAAAATATCAGCGTGAAAGCAAAGCATTTCCAAGGACCAGACTAAATTTCGTCGTACGTCACCAACGATAGTCGAAAGCTGTTGATGGTCTTTCTTTTCTAAAGCAGTATACAATGCTGAAGCTGTGGCTTCGGGATTCACATTTACGAAGGAGCGGAAGAGCCTAGAACCCCGAACTGACAAGATCACTTCCGCTTGGCCAAAAGGGCCTTGTACCCCGCACAATTTCTCAGTCAACTGCTTTACATTTGGATGAAAATCCATTTTCTCCACTTGTCTGCAAAACCCTTCAATCATCCCTTCACGGATGCCGTCTACAAGCTCTATTTGCTTTGCCTCCCTAGAGTTTGTCCACCACTGTCCCGCCAAACGAATCGCTAATGGTTTAGGAACTACTTGACCAAACCGGCCACGACGATCAATCAGCCCTCTTGCAGAATATTCCTGAACACACTTGTAAACAGTATCTAAATCGATATTAACAAGATCAGCAATATATGTAAGTTGATTTTCCACTTCTTTTTCAACACCAAAAACATCAAACAATGAACACGCTTGAAGTATTTTTAAATACTCTTGATTTTCGATCTCATTTCGCTTCCATAAAAGCTTATTTGCTAATTCATCTTCCGTAAGCTCACCAATTCTGGGATCTTCGGCCAATCGTGCCTCTGCCAAAAGGACTGCCATCTGTGGAAAACCTTGAGCAAACTTGACAATTCTATCCAAATCAGGTAGTTTCTCTTTATAGATAGGACCCAGTAATTGGAGTAACTCCTCATCAGTCATCTGACTCAATGTAAAACAATTAGTTAAACGTGATACGGAGTCAAAATTATAATCTAAGCTCAACAAGCTGATTTTGCTGGTATCGCGTCGCACCTCTCGAACCAAACTCTCATGCAGTCTATAGTCACAGTTATCTACTATCAGTATTGCCTGTAAACCTAGGCTTACCCAATCGGCCACCAAACCATCAATTTCAGAAGCATGATTTGCATCGACATATATAACGAGATTTCTAATTGTTTCATTTTCGCTAAAAACTTGAAAAGCCGTTCTGGTTTTCCCCAGTCCAGACAATCCGACTATACGAAAACACGATTTCGGTTCAGCGATTTTTTCGCCAATTGACTTGACCACCTGTTTTCTACTTTCGGCTGCAACATATGGAATACACAATAAATCTTCATGCTCACTCCATAGATTAAAAGTTTTTAGACCTCTTTCCATTGGCAGGCCAACCCAATGTTGGACAGAAACCACTGTAGATATAAAATTATTTGTCCAAACCGCTATATCAGATGCATCATAGATAGAAATATCACTCGTATCCGCATATAACTTTTCCTCTTCATGAAGTTTTTTCCTAACGGCAGCGATGCGTTCATCTTTTTGCTGTTTATTTAATTCTTGGGTCGTAAAAAATATATAAGCTCCTCCTTGTGTAAGTACCTCGTCTACTTTTGGTTTTACAACACTAAGGCACTTTTTTGTTTTTTTTGTCATTATTTCATTAGCATATGCTGTCGGACCCATTTCTGTTGCCTTGTTTTGAAACATGGTCAACCGATTCGGTAAATAGTCAGTGGATTCCAGTCCAGTATTCCAAAAGATACGACCATCTTCACCGCCATCTCCAACTCGAATATTCAGCGCAACCTCAGCAGCACGCTGAGAAATTCCAAATTTATAAGCCTCAGCATGTAATAATTCACCTAACAACAGTGTTAGCTGAATATCACTAAGAAGAGTAATGTTTTTCGATTCGATTTTAAATGGTCGTGTCATAGAACACCTTTTATAAGAAATTAAATGCTAAAAAAATCAAACCTATTCGTGTTCAATTGAATAAGTGGCAATTATAATCCCTACTCCCAAGTCTTATTCTTAAATCCCAGACTTGCAGCATTTTCAGATACAGCCCGTTTGATCTGGTCGGAGACTCCCTCAGGGAAATCAGCACTAATCTCAACACTGACTTGTATTTTCGCCGT
>CAIUCY010000195.1 GCA_903897765.1 uncultured Candidatus Marinamargulisbacteria bacterium
CGCTGCCGCGGAACAAACCTTTGCCCTACTGATGTCAATGGCACGCAATATCCCTCAAGCCCATGCTAGCCTTCAAAAAGGCGAATGGAAACGTAGTCAATTCACAGGGGTAGAACTAGCGGGTAAAACGTTAGGTGTAGTTGGTTTAGGGAAGATCGGAAAAAGAGTCGTTAGATATGCCCAAGGTCTCGGAATGGACATTCTCGGATTTGACCCGTATGTGAGTGAAGAACAGGCCAAGCTGTTGGGTATAAAGTTAATGGGTCTGGATGAAGTTCTTAAAACGGCTGACTTTTTAACCTTTCATATTCCTAAAACAAAAGAAACACAAAACCTGATCAATAAAAAACGAATTGACTCCATGAAAGATGGTGTTTACATCGTTAATTGTGCGCGAGGTGGTATCATTGTTGAGGCCGATCTCCGTGATGCTTTAGCGTCTGGGAAGGTAAAGGCCGCCGCAGTTGACGTGTATGAGGTAGAACCCATTCTCGAAGGAAATCCTCTTATTGGTGCTAAAAACATTATTACAACACCTCATTTAGGCGCGTCGACCGCAGAAGCTCAAGAAAATGTTGCCATTGATGTCGCACAACAAGTCTGTTCGGTTCTCAACGGTGGCGAGGCAAGTGCTGCGGTTAATATTCCTTCTCTTCGGCGTGATCTTCTCGATCCTGTTAAAGGCTTTATGGGATTAGCTGAGAAATTGGGTCTTTTTATGAGTCAACTCATTAAAGACGAACCTATTTCCGATGTAGAGATCAGTTATTTCGGAGAAGTAGCTGACAAAGAAGTTGCTCCCATTAATCTTGCCATACTAAAAGGGCTTCTCAATTATCTTGAAAAAGGCCTCGTTAACTTTGTTAATGCTGAAACCGTCGCACATGAACGCGGAATAAAAGTTAAAGAAACCAAGTCCGCTAAAGGTGAAGATTATCGAAATCTCATTCACTTAAAAGTTAAAACATCAAAGGCCTCTTATGATATTGGTGGAACCGTTTTTGAGGACATAGGGGATGTAGTTGTGTTGATCAATGGACTTCAAGTCAATTTGAAACCCATTGGCCTTATATTGGTGGTGCCGAATGAAGATAAACCCGGTATCGTAGGTAAGATCGGTACTATTCTGAGTGAAAGTGGTGTTAACATTGCGAGTATGCAAGTGGGGCGCGTTAAAAAAGCTGGAAGCTCCATTATGCTACTTAATATTGATCAAACGATCAGCGATGAAGTGATATCCATCATTGAAAGTTTACCTGAAATTAACGGAAACGTTCGACTCGTTCAATTTTAACGACTCTCTTTGCGTTGCCTTTTTGGCTTTTCTCCTTATAATGGACTAAGGTATGCTTAAACGATTTAACTCACTCCAAGTCAAACTCACCGTTATGCTTGTTGCCATCTTCCTCGTTATTTTAGGGACCGCTCTATTCTTATTTATCAATATTCAAAAAGACCATGATATCGATCATAAAATAGAATTCCATGTTGCTAACTCTAAGAATGTTCTTAATTACAAAGATGTTCTGACTCAAACGTTTGCCTTGCTCTCAGACTTTGGTACAACACGTGATCCCAAAGCTGCTGAAAAATATATTCGATTAAGTCATATTCTAGCCAATCAGTACGAAACGCTTAATAAACAAGCAAATATCGGTCACGGTATTCGACAATCATTGGACCTTCAATATCGATACTACAATCGTATGAAAGATCTTGCCGATCAATTATTCTCTACCCCTATTGATGCTGAACGAGAAAAGATCATGCTGGATATTCGTGCTTTAGAAATTCAAATGGTCTCAGCCGTTGATGAAATGTCCGACCTTGTCTATAGCGAGGCTGATTCGATATTTAATGAGCGAACGAGTAGCTATGAGCATTTATTATTTGTTTATATTGGCGTCATTATTCTTTATATTGTTTTAGGTTTTGGGGGGACATTGTGGGTGTTCTTTAGGAATGTAAGTCGTCCCTTGTTTCAGTTTGAAAGAGCCATACGTCAAATGGAAAAAGGCAATTTTTCCGATAAAGTTCAAACAAACGCTAATGCGGAATTTATTCGATTGGCCGAAGTCTTTAATCATATGATGGCGCAAATCGATGAATTAACCCAATCCCTTAAGGATAAAATAGAAAATATTGAAGAGATCGTTACAGAAAAGACCTCAAAACTTAATGATGCCTACTGCGCTTTAGAAAAAAAGAATTCGGAACTTAAAAAATTAGATGAACTAAAAGATCAATTCCTTCAGAATATTTCTCATGAGCTAAGGACACCACTTACCAGTATTATTGGCTATCTTGATGTTGTACTGACCTATCAAAATATGCCCGTTACTCAAAAAAATTTCCTTCAAATAGCCTTACAAAATAGTCTTTCCTTACATAAGATCATTAATGATCTGCTCAACATTACAGAGATTGAGTCAGGGCAGATGAAGCTACACCTTGAAACAGTTGACCTCCGTCAATTAGTTGAAACAGTCGTTACCCAAATCCAAATACAAGCCGATAAAAAGGATCTTAAGCTCGATCTGATGATCGATCCCTCCGTAAAAGATGATTCGCTTTTTAAAATGATCATCGATCCGGTTCGCATTGAGAGTGTGGTTTCTAATATTATCGGAAATTCGATAAAATTTACCCCAAAAGGGGGTATTAGTGTTTTTCTAACAGCGGAAAAAGAATCCGTTATGTTTCAAGTTAAAGATACAGGCATTGGGATGAGTCGGGATGATCTGGATATTATTTTCGACAAGTTCCGCCAAGTAGATAACTCTATTTCAAAAGCTTACGATGGGGCTGGTTTAGGGTTGCCTATTGCAAAAAGAATTCTTGAACTTCATCAAAGTGAGATCACCGTTGAGAGTGTAGTCGGAAAAGGTGCAACAGTGACCGTAGTGCTTCGTAAAGTGTTTAGCTAGACAGTTTGTTGTTCCATGATCCCTATTTCAGATTATGATTATGTGCTTCCTCGGGAGCGGATCGCTCAAAAACCAGTAGACCCTAGAGATCATTCACGTCTTCTTGTGATCAATCGCAAAATGGCATTACTTCAAGATAAATTATTTTCTGACCTGCCGCAATTTTTAAAGGCGGGGGATCTGCTAGTCATGAATGATACCAAAGTCATTCCGGCTCGATTGTATGCTAAGAAATCAACAGGTGCAAACATTGAAGTCTTTCTTCTTGAAGAGATGAAACTTAATCTTTGGGCTGTCATGGTTCGACCTGCCAAGCGAGTTAAAGTTGGGGATCGACTAATCTTTGGTAAAGGTATTGAGGCAAGGGTAATAGAACACCAAGGCGAAGGGCTTCGAGCGCTTATATTTGACGGAGATGTCTCTGTTCGTACAAGCTTACTTGAAATGGGACAAATGCCGCTTCCTCCTTATATTCACTACGATGAGCAGTTAATGTCATTCTATAAAGATCGATATCAAACCGTTTTCGCCAAGCAAGAGGGTGCGGTCGCTGCACCAACGGCAGGTCTGCATTTTACGCCGGAATTGTTGGCCGGATTATCTGCGATGGGGGTTCGCCAAGCCATGGTAACGTTGCATGTTGGATTAGGTACCTTTAAACCAGTTGAAACGGACGATTTGACGCAACATCCTATCCATTCAGAACGATACTCTTTGTCAGAAGCAACGATCGATTTGATCGACGAAACGAAGCGTCAGGGTGGACGAGTTATCGCGGTGGGTACGACGGTGGTTCGTTTATTGGAAGGTATTGTTGCCCGTGAGGGGCAATTAGTCGCTGGAGACGGGGTCGTGAAGATCTTTATTTACCCGCCTTTTACTTTTAAAGTGGTTGACGCATTGTTAACTAACTTTCATCTACCAAAAAGTACATTATTAGCCTTGGTTTCTGCTTTTTATGATCGCGCGTCTGTCATGAGTGCTTATCAACATGCCATTTCTAACGAGTATCGTTTTTTTAGCTTTGGCGATGCTATGTTGGTGGTATAATTTTTCTGTGATATTTATTCCGAAACTTTGGACGACCCTCAAAACATACAATAGGCGGCAGTTCTATGCCGATCTTATGGCTGGTATTGTGGTTGGGATAGTCGCACTTCCCCTTGCAATTGCGTTTGCTATCGCTTCTGGTGTGACCCCTGAAAAAGGCCTTTATACCGCTATCATCGCTGGGTTTCTTATCTCGCTACTCGGGGGAAGTCGTGTTCAGATCGGAGGGCCTACAGGGGCATTTGTGGTTATTGTTGTAGGGATTATCGGGAAATATGGCTACGATGGCCTTGTCATTGCGACGATTATGGCCGGTTTTATCCTTATCTTCATGGGGTTAGCCAAAATCGGTGCTCTCATTAAGTTTATCCCCTATCCGGTTGTAACTGGGTTTACTAGCGGGATTGGTCTAATCATATTTTCTTCACAAGTGAGCGATTTTTTTGGTCTTAATTTAAAAAACGTTCCGGTCGATTTTGTTGATAAATGGGTGCTTTATTTTCGAGGTCTACCGTCGATCCATGTCTCTTCCTTAGCCCTTGGCGTTCTTACATTGTTAATTATATTTATCTGTACTCGTATAAGTCGTCGTATTCCAGGTGCGTTTGTGGCTTTGGTTATTTCTACAATCGTGGCGCATGTGTTGGGTCTCGATGTTTCGACCATTCAGAGTCGCTTTGGGGATTTGCCTTTGTCGATGCCACATGTTGCATTGCCTTATGCTGATTGGGCTCTGATCCGGGTGCTCATTGGCCCTGCGATGACGATCGCTTTTTTAGCGGCTGTGGAGTCTCTTCTGTCTGCCGTTGTGGCCGATGGGATGATCGGTGGACGACATCGTTCGAATATGGAGCTTATCGCGCAAGGGGTAGCGAACATCTTATCAGTGATTTTTCTCCGGGATTCCGGCCACAGGAGCGATAGCAAGAACGGCCACCAATATACGAAATGGTGGACGAACACCGATTGCGGGAATCATCCACGCGGTTGTGCTGGTTTTGATCATGTTATTCTTTTGGGATTGGGTCGGGTTGATCCCCATGGCAAGTTTGGCAGGGATCTTGATCTATGTTGCTTATACCATGTCCGAGCATCGTGCCTTTTTATCGATTATAAGAGGTCCACGCATGGACGCGGTTGTTCTGCTCATTACCTTTTCGTTAACGGTACTTGTCGATTTAACGGTAGCCATTGAGATAGGGATGATCTTAGCGGCGTTTATGTTCATGAAACAGATGGCTGAGGCCACGGATATCAAGACGATCAAAGATGAGATCAATGATAGTGAAGATGGCGTGGATACGTCCGAAACGGTGAATCTTCCTCGGGGGGTTCAGGTTTTTGAGATAAACGGGCCTTTTTTCTTTGGCATGGTCGATAAATTTTATAATACGATCGACCTCGGGGCTAAGTCGGCAAAAGTGGTCATCCTTCGAATGCGAAATGTTCCCTATATGGATGCAGGGGGGCTTCATGCATTGGATGTTGCCTATGGTCGATGTAAACGAAAGAAAATCGCTTTTTTTATCTCTGAGATACAGCATCAACCCCTTGAAGTGTTAGTTCATTCCGATCTGTTTAAAAAGATCACACGTCGTCATGTTCATGTAAGTTTTGATAAAGCGTTGTCCGCAGCGAAGAAAGGACTACAAGGATAGTTAACACCTGTCTTCGAAAGTCGGGACAACATGGTGGGTACATTAATTATCACTAGAAAAGAACTTTTCAAATTTCCTTATTTCTGAAATCAACTATTTCCGCTACAATACCCCCTATGTGGAAGGGCCTAATCGACGCGTATCGCGAGTATCTCCCCGTTAGTGCGACAACCCCCATTGTTACGCTGTGTGAAGGCAATACGCCCCTTATTCCCGCTGTTCATATCCCGAAACTGATTGGTAAAGATGTCACTGTTTACTTTAAGTACGAAGGGCTAAACCCCACCGGTTCCTTTAAGGACAGGGGTATGACCATGGCCATTACCAAAGCTGTTGAAAAGGGGATGAAAGCGGTGATGTGTGCTTCGACGGGGAATACGTCTGCCTCTGCTTCGGCTTATGCCGCTCGCGCAGGACTTCGCTGTGTGGTTCTGATCCCTGATGGAAAGATTGCATTAGGCAAGCTCGCTCAGGCGATGATGCACGGGGCACTTGTGTTGCAACTTGAAGGTAACTTTGATGATGCGCTCAACATGGTGCGAGAAGTGACTGCAAACTATCCCATCGAGATGGTCAATTCCATTAATCCATTTCGTATCGAGGGCCAAAAGACTGCCTCGTTCGAGATCGTTGATGCGCTAGGGGATGCCCCTACCTATCATGCCTTGCCTGTTGGCAATGCGGGTAATATTACTGCCTATTGGAAGGGCTATGATGAATACTTTAACTCCAAGAAGAGCCGTCGACTCCCGAAGATGATCGGCTTTCAAGCCGCCGGTTCTGCCCCGATCGTTCTTGGTCATATTGTTGAGAATCCCGAAACGGTCGCTACGGCGATCCGTATCGGCAACCCTGCCAGTTGGCAACAAGCCCTTGCCGCACGAGATGCATCAGGTGGGATTATTGAATCCGTTACCGACGAACAGATACTTGATGCCTATAATATTTTAGCTGAAAAAGAGGGTGTTTTTTGTGAGCCAGCCTCGGCTGCTTCAGTTGCGGGAGTGTTGCAGAAAAAACATCTTTTTAAAGATGGTGATGTCATTGTTTGTACATTGACCGGCCATGGACTCAAAGACCCCGATAATGCTATATTAAGATCAAGCAAACCACTAAAGATCAAGAATTCCATGGATGAGCTTATCCGTGCGATCGGAGTATAATATGCGCGATAATATTGTTAATATTCTTCGTCAGGATTCTCGAACCACCCCCTCAGAGATCGCAACCATGCTCGGCAGTACAGAGGATGTTGTTCGTGCTCAGATAACCGAACTAGAAAAATCAGGGGTGATCCTTCAATATTCCGTTGTCGTTAATGACGAATTGCTCGATGATGATAGTAGTGTGGTGGCCTTTATCGAGGTAAAATGTGCACCCGAGCGTGACCAGGGCTTTGACCATATTGCCCAACGGCTTCAAAAATTTCCCGAAGTTCAATCGGTATACTTGATGAGCGGCGTTTTTGACTTGCTTGTGGTGGTAAAGGGCCGAAATCTTCGCGAAGTCGCCGCGTTTGTGTCGAGCAAACTCTCTCCGATCGCCAATGTGGTGTCGACAGGAACCCACTTTCTTCTCAAGAAATACAAAGAAAATGGTATCGTTATGGGTCTCGATGAGAACCGTTCCCACCGTCTTAACGTCGCGTTCTAACCATGTTACCCTTATCCTCAAAAGTTCTATCCATTAAGCCGTCGGGTATCCGAAAGTTTTTTGATCTGGTCATGCAAAGCGATGATATTATCTCGCTTGGTGTGGGTGAACCCGACTTTGTGACCCCCTGGCACATTACTGAACATGCCATTTATCAACTTGAAAAAGGGTATACTTCCTATACGTCCAATTATGGCATAATCGAGCTTCGCCGTGAGATCGCTGCCCAACTTGAAAAAGAGTTTGCTGCCTTCTATAAGCCCGAGTCCGAAGTGCTTATTACCGTTGGCGTATCTGAAGGCCTCGATCTGGCTTTTCGTACTATTCTTAATCCAAGCGATGAAGTTATCGTGCCGGTCCCGAACTTTGTCTGTTATTCACCTTTGGTTCATTTGGCGGGGGGAAAAGCGATCGAAATCGATACCAGCCCCACGGATTTTATTTTAACGAGAGAGCAGATACTGAAAGCACTGACCCCGAATACCAAAGCCGTTATCATCGGCTATCCGAACAATCCTACAGGAGCAACGGTAACGGAAGCGCAACTTAAGGAAATTGTTAATGTTTGCAAAGAGAAAAATCTTTGGCTTATCTCCGACGAGGTCTACAATCAACTCGTTTATGAAGACAAACCCCTTTCTGCATCGACGTATATGCGGGAGAATCTTATTTTGTTAAATGGGTTCTCGAAAGCTTATGCCATGACGGGGTGGCGAATCGGATATGTCGCCTGCGAAAAAGACGTCATGGATCAGATGGTCAAAATTCATCAATATGCCACAATGTGTGCCCCCATTATGTCGCAGTATGCTGCCCTCGAAGCACTGAAACATGGTGAGAAGGACAGGGAAAGAATGCGTCAATCCTACAAGATGCGACGAAACATCGTTTATGAAGAACTCAAGTCTATAGGGTTTGATGTTCTTGAACCCAAAGGGGCATTTTATATTTTTCCCAGTGTAAAAAGGTTTGGTTTGACTGCAGAGGATTTTGCCATGCGTCTTCTGACCGAAGGTCGCGTAGCCGTGGTGCCAAGTACCGCGTTTGCTGAAGGCAATAATGATTTTATTCGTTGCTGTTATGCAGCGAGTTTACCGGACTTAAAAGATGCCTTAAGTCGTATTAAGATGTTTGTAAACACCTTATGAAATACATCGTCGTCATCGGCGATGGGATGGCCGGTTGGCCCTTGCCAACGCATCAAAACCGAACAACCCTTTCCTTGGCTAAAACGCCTTCATTTGACTATTTGGTAAAAAACGGTGAGTTGGGACTCGTTTGTAACACGCCCAAGGGTATGAAGCCTGGAAGCGACGTTGCGAATTTGTCTATTTTTGGGTATGATCCGCTACAATATTATTTTGGACGAGCCCCCATCGAGGCGGTTAGTCAGGGTATTAATTTAGCACCCACGGATATGATTTTTCGAGCCAATCTCGTCACGGTAAAAGATGGGAAAATGAAAGATTTCACCGCCGACCATATTCCTAATAACGTTGCTCGTTCTTTAATTGAGAAGCTGAACATGGCGTTAAAGCCACGGTTTTCCCAGATCGACCTTTTTGCAGGCAGTAGTTATCGCAATTTATGTGTGATCCACGAATTTGACGCGAACATGAAAACCATCGCGCCCCACGATATAACAGGGCTAGAGGTAATGCCCCATTATCCAGAAGGGGATGGCGCATCGCTGATCTCGCAGATCATGGAGGCTAGCAAGTCGATATTAGCCGGTTCTCCAGCGACGCAGTTGTGGCTGTGGGGACAAGGAAAAAAGATGACGATCCCTTCATTTTTTGATAAATATGGGCTGACAGGTGGGGTTATATCGGCAGTGGATCTGATAAAAGGGATCGGACTTGCTGCAGGGTTATCAGTGATCGATGTGCCTGGGTTAACGGGGTTTATGGATACTAATTTCGTGGGTAAAGCGACCTATGCCCTTGAGGCATTAAAGAAAATGGATATCGTTTTTATCCATATTGAAGCTCCCGATGAAGCGGGTCATATGGGCGACGCTGACTTGAAAGTCAAAGCGATAGAACATGTGGATCATGATGTCATTGCGACATTACTTAAGGGGATAAAAGGTCAGGATGTTCGCCTCCTTTTACTGCCAGATCACGCTACTCCTGTTGAGATCAAAACCCATGCCGATGATTGGGTTCCGTATATCATTTATGACAGCACGCAGCAGGGCGATAGTCCGCTTCGTTTTGTTGAGAAAGACGCCAAAACAACGGGACTCCGCCTTGAAAAAGGGCATGACTTAATTGATCGACTGATTATTCGCGCATGATCATTCTTCTTTCGCTTCTTATCATCTCGATATTGATCATGGTTCACGAATTTGGCCATTATGGGGCAGCTCGGATATGTGGTGTTCAAGTCTATGAGTTTTCGATAGGGTTTGGACCTGTGCTTCTTCAGATAAAAACAAAGCGAAGTATGCTCGTTTCCCTTCGATTGATACCACTTGGGGGATACGTTCGTTTAGCGGGACTTGATTCCTTGAAAGATAATCAAGAAAAATCGTCAGGTGATCGATTCCAAGATGCGCCACTTTGGAGTCGTCTTTTTATTCTCTGTGCTGGGTCCTTGGCCAATATAGTCGTGGCGTTTTTTATTTTACTCGCGGTTTATGGACTTGGGGGGCTGAATACGTCGGTAACAACCGTTATCGCCTCGGTGACAAAAGGTTCGCCAGCCGAACAAAGTCAACTTTTCTCGGGTGATAAAATTATCGCCATTAACCAAGTCTTCATTAAAGAGGGTTCGCAACTTGTTAACATTATTCGTTCCTCTAAGGGCAAGCCCTTAGAGATCAATATTATGCGCCAAAACCATCTCATTCAACGATTGATCACTCCAACCCTCAAAGCCAATAATTTGCCATGGCAAATTGGGATCAAATTACAGTCGCTGCAGTCTGATCGTTTTCAGTGGTCAGGCGCGTTGTTTCGAGCCATAAATGATACGGTACAAGGCATTGTTCTTACTTTACTGGGAATAGGACAGTTGATAACGGGGCGCATCGGACTTTCAGCTATGTCAGGCCCGATAGGAATTGTCAGTGTTACTGGTGAGATGGTAAACTACGGCGTGCTGTTTTTGGGTCGGTTCGTCGCATTTCTCGGCATTAACCTTGCGGTGCTCAACAGTCTTCCCTTGCCAGCGTTGGATGGCGGTCGATTTGTAGTTGAAGTTCTTCGGGCTGTATTGCCGTTTCGAATAAAAGAATCTTTCGTAGCTCGGATCCATTTGGCTGGAGTGTTAGCGTTTTTTATTCTAATGCTTTTTGTCACATGGCTTGATATCACTAAATTAAGCGTGAGGTAGACATGTCGATTACAAAAGAAAAGATTCATGAAATTCTCCTTAAAGCGACAGAGATTCGCGGGCATATTCTGGAGATGACGTGTGTTGCGAAGTCGGGACATCCCGGTGGCTCCATGTCCATGAGTGATATACTCGCTACGCTATACTTTTATTGGTTAAAAACTAATCCAAAAGATCCATTATGGGAAGAAAGGGACTACTTTGTCCTAGCCAAAGGTCATGCCGCGCCTGCATTATATGCAACGCTTGCGATGAAGGGCTACTTCCCTGTCGACGAGCTTAAAACCCTTCGTCAATTAGGCAGTAAGTTGCAAGGTCATCCTGACAAACATAGTCTTTCTGGCGTTGAAATGTCGACCGGTTCTCTGGGGCAGGGTCTTTCGGTGATGGTCGGGATGGCACTTGCCCTGAAGTATGATAAAAAAACGAATCGTGTCTTTGGGGTATTAGGGGATGGAGAATGCCAGGAAGGTCAAGTTTGGGAAGCAGCGATGGCGGCGGCTCATTTCCGTTTGGGGAATATATGTATTTTTATTGATAAGAACGGTCTGCAAATTGATGGGGCGACTAAAGATGTCATGAACATTGACCCCCTTGCCGATAAGTTCGCTTCGTTTGGTTGGGACGTTTTTACTATCGATGGTCACAATGTGCATGAAATTGTTTCAACACTCGAAAAGGCTGATCGAGTGACCGATAAACCGGTGGTGATCATAGCCAATACCGTTAAGGGGAAGGGTATTACGTTTATGGAAAATCAAGTTTGTTATCATGGAGCGCCCATTACCGAGGAGCAACTCATTAAGGCAAAGTGTGAGCTAGATATTGTGAAAGGGATGCACTTATGACCTTAGTTGCCCCACGCGATTACTATGGTAAAGCGCTTGTTGAGCTCGGTAAAGTTGATCCAAATGTCTTTGTGTTGGATGCCGATCTGTCCTCTTCTACAAAGACAGGGCTATTTGCCAAAGCCTTCCCCGACCGATTCTTTAACGCGGGAATAGCGGAACAAAATGCTATCGGAATGGCCGCTGGGCTTGCCAATATGGGAAAGACTGTTTTTGTCAGTAGTTTTGCCATGTTTATTTCGGGACGTGCTTGGGAACAGATCCGCAATACAGTTGCCTATACGCAGTTGAATGTTAAAGTTGTTGCTACACATGCCGGGGTGACTGTTGGCGAGGATGGGGGTACCCATCAAGCCATCGAAGATATAGCGATCATGAGGCCGATCCCTTTTTTAAAGGTACTTGTTCCGGCCGATGCGATCGAAGCCGCGCAAATGGTAAATGTTATGGCCGCTGAAAAGGGGCCGTTCTATATGAGAATGAGTCGTGGGGCATCCCCCTTAGTTTTTGAAGGTATCGACTATCAATTTAAATTAGGTAAAAGCGATATCATTCGTCAGGGCAAGGATGTAACGATCGTAGCCTGTGGTATCATGGTGGATATTGCCCTTCGTGCCGCTCAGAAACTTATCGCAAATAAGATCAATGCTCGAGTTATCAATTTATCCAGTATTAAGCCGATAGACGAAGCCGTTCTCATAGCAGCGGCTAAGGAAACAGGGGCCATTGTGACGGCAGAGGAACATTCGGTCATCGGGGGTATGGGGAGTGCGGTTGCCGAAGTCATTGTTAAACATGCACCTGTTCCTATTGAGATGCTGGGCATCGAGGGCGTTTTTGGTGAAAGTGGAAAACCCGATGAACTCCTTGAAAAACATCATCTAACAGTAGACGGTCTTATTGCTAAAGTGCACTTGGTGCTTGCTCGCAAGTGATCCGTCTACGAAACGTTTCTAAGACTTATAATAAGCACTTTCTGGTTCTTAACCGTATTAATCTTCATATCAGCAAAGATGAGTTCGCTTTTTTAGTTGGGCCGACAGGAGCAGGCAAGACGACGATCCTGAAGCTGATCCTTCGAGAGGATCTACCGGATTCGGGAAGCATCTATATTGACAAGGTCAATACACGCGATTTTAAAGAAGCAAAAATTGCTAAACTTCGAAAAAATATTGGCGTCATTTTTCAAGACTTTAAAATCTTGAATCGGACTGTTTACGAGAATTTGGCTTTTGTTCTTAAAATCCAAGGCGAGAAAAAACTGGCCATTAAAGAAAAGGTGGATTATGTCGTTAACCTAGTGGGGCTTGAAAAAAAGATCCATTGTTATCCTTATCAACTCTCGGGTGGTGAACAGCAAAAAGCTTGCTTGGGTAGGGCGATCATCAATAAACCCTTAATTCTGCTTGCAGATGAACCGACGGGAAA
>CAIUCY010000196.1 GCA_903897765.1 uncultured Candidatus Marinamargulisbacteria bacterium
AAATTATTCACTAAAATATCGCCATGTATAAATATGGGATAAATAGAATCCTTTTACGAAGAATCTAATGTATTAATCAAATTCTTTTGAAAGTGAGAAAAACAAAATGATAAGACATAAAATCGTTTCAATACAAACAGAAACAAAATTCGAAAGGTCATTACATGATATATTTCAATCGATGTTTCCTCACTGTCATATTATAGTTGAAAAAAATCCCAACAAACTAAAAGATGCTTCGACAATGGTGGGGTATAAAATTTCGGGTATGCAGTTTGTTGAACTTCACCGACATTATGTTTCAGCAGACACCGAGAGTTATCGACACGAAATGATCGAGTATTTTAATGAATTAATCAACCACTACGTTCAAGAAAAGAAAGCGGCATCCCTAAAAAATCTACGAGCGACATTAGACTTTGTTGTAGAACAAAACACGAGAAACACCACTTGGGAAAATATTGCTAAGTTGTTTCCTTTTAAAACGGGTTATCAAATGTATAGCACTGTCGGGTTTGACGTTCCCTCGCTTAATTGGAAATCTGAAAAAGATAAGGCTGCTAGTTACTATGTCTTTGTGGGAGTTGTTCCGGCGCTTATAAATTTGACGATAAATCTAAATATTGGGCATCCCCTAAGTGTATATGGAAATTCTCATCGACAAAGCTGGACGGTTAATGCAACCTCTATATTTGATACGTCTCGCGGGGTAACATCTAAACTCGCTTTTGTTGGCAGTACGCAAGACCAATTAGAGCCTCAATTATTATTATGGCTAAAAGAAAACAAAGCGATTACTGCAAATCACATAGGAATAAATGAGTACTTAGAGTTGATCACGTTAATTGATGAAGAACTATTGGAGCTCGAACGTAAACTAAAATAACTTTTTTGCTTTATTAGTTGTCCTAGGTAATTAGCCAACGTATTTGCATAATATTCAGGTCGCCTTGGGTCGTTAAAAACACCTGTAATCGATGCTTTTGTTCGTTGTTTTGAGATTTAAGGTTGTTAGGTGTAAACTAGAGTTATGTGCAACCAACGAATATATTTAGATACTTCCATTTTGAGTGCAATCAACGACCCCCGAGAATCAGAGAAAATTCATGAAACTAAGGAATTTTTTAAAAAAACAAAAAAAGAATGTTTGTGTATTTCAACTTTGGTTCTTACCGAAGCCAATGAAATTAGCAACCTAAAAAGGCGCGAAGAAATTTTTGATATTACCAATGGACTTGAAGTGTTTGAAATTACTGATGAAGTTATAAAGTGTTCTGATTTTTATATAAAACATGGACTTATTCCAAAAACACACGTTGAGGCTGCCCTCCATCTTGCATGTGCAACTGTCAATAATATTAAGATTCTTGCTAGTTGGAATTACAAACATATCGTAAAACTGAAAACAAGGCAGCTTGTTAATGCTCTTAATATTTTGCAAGGTTACAACAATATTGAAATTATTTCTCCAATCGAGTTTTAGAAAGAAGGACACCATGAAAGAGCCTATGTTTATGCAAGAAATACATGCGAATCAAAAGAAACGATATGAAAGAGATAAAGGCTTAACACTTACTGAGCGACTTAAAAAACTTCAAGAAGAGTGCAATAAAGTCTTAGTTAAAATCTAGTGGATTTTGAGCGATCAGAACAAAATACAGAATTTCCTTACGATAAAATGCGAGATTGAGCCAATAACCCCTCCAATGCCTTTGCATAATATTCAGGTCGCCTTGGGTCGTTAAAAACACCGGTTTGGCGAAGATGCTGGGCTAGAGCCTTAAAAAATGCAAACGATGTATCGGCAAGGGTATGCCGGCCTGAGTTGTAATAAATATCCACGCTTCTATCGATATCTTTAAGCAACATCATCTCCTCAAAAGGCACCCACGGTGTTGCCAGAACCTCATAGGGCGGATGGGATAAATAAACATACTTATTGTCTGCCATAGCAAGGCGCTCCATCTCCGTACCACTCAATATTTTCAAAAATCCGAGCTGCATCATTTCAGGCTTTAAACTCATTGCATAATCGAATGATCGACCGAATGTCGTAAAGTCTTCCAATGGCAGCCCCGCGATAAGATCCACATGCATATGAATATTCTCGCCAAGTGCCAGAAGATTTGCTTTCAGCTTTTCCAGATCAGTAGTTCGACTAATGGCCTTGAGTGTCGGTAAGTGAGCGCTTTGTATGCCCACTTCGAATTGCAGTGCTTTAGGAGGTGCTGTCTTAAGCATGGCAAGGGCCTGCGGTGTCAGCAAATCGCCCGCTAGCTCAAAATGAAAGGTGGTGACCCCATTATGGGTGTTAAGGATATGCTGCCAAATGGCCAAATAGCGCTCTGGGTTAAGGTTAAACGTACGGTCGACGAACTTCACCAGTTTAACCTTATGACGCATAAAGAAATCGATGTCCTTAAGAACACGCGGCAAGCTGAAATAGCGGACGTGTTTTTCGATAGAGGATAAACAATACGCACAAGAAAACGGACAACCACGGGAGGATTCATAATAAAGGATCTGGTTGCGTGTACGCTCGATCTCCTCATCCCCGTAGGGGAAAGGGATATAGTCCAAGTCGGTACAATCGGGGATGTTGACGTTGATCCCTAAAAACTGAGCGACGGATGTTTCCCCATCGCCGACAAGCACCGTCTCGATCTCTGGATACTCGGCGAGGAGGGCCTCTTTGCGATACATGACCTCGGGGCCACCGACGACTATGCGTGTTTTGTGGGCTATTTTCTTAAGTTCACGGATCAGTTTAAGGGTAAAGTCTACATTCCAAATGTAAACCGAGAATAGGAGTAAGTCGGGTTTGGCCTCATAAAGCTCTCTGAGGATATCCATAAAGCGTTGGTTGATGTTCCATTCTTTAACGATACACTCGATATTGGGGGCGATTTGGGCTAAAAATTTGTGCTGATAGCGTATCGCAAGATTCAAATGGATGAACTTGGCGTTAACACTCGCTAGGACGATTTTGGTCATAGAGGTATTCTAGTCTGATGTGGGCGGGTAGGGATAGGAATATTTTTCCGCTGACGGGCCAATAATTCTTTTGAGAAATTGCATCTTGATATCATGCACGGATATACTTAAACCATGACTAACACCGTCGCTGACCCTTCCGGCCTTCGGCCACCTTCCCTTGGTAAGGGAAGGATCTCTCCCACCCCTGATGAGCAAGTCCTTATCGACGTCATTCGCCAAGAGATGGAGGAGGGGAAACAAGAGATACATTCGGTTGTCGAAGACGTACGCACTCGCCGGTATTGGAATATCGGAAAACACATTAAGTCGCACCTCTTGAAAAATGAAGACCGCGCGGAATATGGGACGCATTTATTTTCTCTTCTTTCTCAGAATCTCCATATTGACGATAAAACACTCTATCGAACGGTTCAGTTTTATGAAGCTTATCCTGAGAATCTCGCTACGTGGCGAAATTTGTCTTGGTCGCATTTTAAAGTTCTGCTGGCTATTCCAGACCTGGAAAATCGACAAGCATTAGAAAAGAAAGTTTCCGCTGATGCGCTCAGTGTCAAAGCACTCAAAGCGGTTATCCGTGCTGCTCACCCAGAGTGTAGCAAAGCGTTACCGTTGACCGAATATCGCGACAAGCCCTATGTGTACCAACTGAAAGAGGTTCGAGGCCGAGAAGTCGTCGATCTTGGGTTCCATGATTATCGGGTCCCCACAAATTCGCTGCTCAAAGGTTTGGCGCTTTCGAAAACCGATGCCCATTACACTTATAAGGCCTATCTCATCGAGGTGGTGGATGGTGATACCCTTTGGTGCGAGATCGATAAGGGGTTTGCTTCGCTCACGGTTCAAAAGCTGCGACTGCGCGGTATCAATGCCGCCGAGATGTCGACACCCGAGGGCGAAAAAGCCAAAGCCTATATCCAAAATCAACTCAAAGATTGCGCCTTTATCGCGGTCAAAACCCACTCACGCGACAAGTTCGACCGCTACTTGTCCGATATTTATTATGACGAAAAGGAACCTGATCTCAATCGATTGGTTGCGCACGGCAGATTTCTGAATCAGGAGCTGCTGGATAAGGGGTTGGCCGTGAGGTATGAGGGGTAGGGGTGGGGGGGGGTCGACAATGGATGTGTTAAAGACCGGACACTAGTGAATTAAAAATATAAAAAACCAATAATTATCGATACATAAACAAGGGGAAATGCGGCGATAACCATATTACTAAGATAATTTCAAAATAGGGGGATGAAATAATGGTTGATATTCAAGGGGTTAATGCAGACATAGGACATAATGATATATTTGATACTTCGGGCACGGAACTAACGTTAGAGGGCTTATCTGGGGAGTCATTTGCTGTGTTGGCCGCGAAAGGCCATACTGCCAAAGAGGTTGTTACCGAAACGACATCTTCCTTAAACGGTAAAGCGCTGAGCGCCTGGAGTATTGGGAATCAAATGTATATTGATGCAGATGGGAATAATCAACTGGATAACACGAATATTCTTATTGGTCCCGATGGATCGATCCTTCCGGAACAATTATCACCGAAACCGATACTACCAACGAAACCGATACTACCAACGAAACCGATACTACCAACAAAGCCGGTGTCGCCAGTACCGGAGCCAG
>CAIUCY010000197.1 GCA_903897765.1 uncultured Candidatus Marinamargulisbacteria bacterium
CCGCTTACTTCTTTAAGATTTCTCTGGTTTTTTCAAGGATTCTTAGACGATCTACTTCCATACTATACAATGTAAGCAACATCAGCCCAAATCCAACGACTACTAGGCCAATAGCAATATAATTTATTGGTATGTAAGTGAGTACTAACATCATTACCGCAGACCCGACCATTGCCGAGCCTACTATTTTTGCTACATGTAAAATTGCTTGTGTTTCTGCTTTCATTTGCTTCCTTTCCGAAGATTTATTACTGTAACTACTATTATAAGAGAAAAAGAATTAATGGTCAACCGTAATATCACTGCCAATGAGCAAGTATTACTTGATCCTCAACCTGATCTGGTTTAGGTTTACCATGGAATATCATAACACTGGTATTTTCTGCAAGGTATGTGCCTTTTTCTGGAATACAATGCCGTCGTTTTTGGAAATCATAACCGCCATTGAAACACTGCCAGCGCCAACTTAGTACTCGATTTACATCAAAAAATCGACGTTGATTTTCTGGAATTTTATCCGAAATATAATCTTGGTCGCCACGATACGTTTGTATAATTTTGTTTAAATCTTGCTGTGCAAATGTGTCCCAGATATGCGAGTATTTTTGTGTGTCCCACCACATAACGCTAGAATTTAATCCAGTATGCGTAGGTTGCCACAGATATTTAAAATCCTTCACTGCCCAAAAATAGGTAGTGGGGCATTGCCAAATCCAATCTATGTTGTCTACGATCACAGTATCTAAGTCAAAGTAGAGCAACGGGCCTGCATGGTGCTCGGGGTTGAATAGTTGCATCTTATACCACCAGGATTTTTTAGGATTGGCAATATTCCAATCTTTAAGTGCGTGTTTAATCATGGGTGTTGGTACAACCCGATCGGCTTCGGTATAAACATGTAGTCTAATACCCGGAGTAATATGTCGACTTAGCATACTATATAATTTCTCTACATAGGTCCATGAGTATGCGTCACCGTGTATCACACAGGCGCAATCTATAGGTGCGATTGTATTCGTTTGATCCATAATCCTTGTTCAATTTCGTTAACGGTGTATTCTGTATGACAAATCTCTACTAACCAATGATCTCGATCTACCTCATATGGTTTATCCAGATCTGTAATAGCCACAGATACTGGTAGTGCCAAACTATAAGTTCCTACTATGGGCCTGGTTCCTGATATTGCCGCTTGTATTCCAGGGCTAGAGCAATAGTTTACCACAGCATGATAGTCAAAATGCATGTTAAAACTATCGTAGGTGTCGGCTACCTTTTGTGGTTTTTCAATAGTAATTGTGTTGTTTAGACTGGCCATATTAAGAGGACTTCTTGGGTGCGGACGAATAACAATAGGTCGATCTGACTCTTGCCTAATTTCTTCAACCTGTTCCATAATCCAATCTTCGTGATGTTGATTGGCCAACTGTAAACTATATCGATGTTGTGCGGCAATTAGTATGGCTGGATTTTTGCTAAAATTGACAGCGAGATTAATACCTAGTTTCTTGGGGCGGTCCATATCCAGATTTTCTGTATGTCCGTAATAGCCTAACCGATTAATATGATTTACAGCAATCTTCCAAGTTTTGCCACGATGTAGTGCGCCAACATCTACAATGATAACCGGCTTGCCCTGGGCTCTGTAATTCTCATATACTTGTTTATTTGGAGCCATACGGCCCGACCATAGTGCTGACCATATTATCGCTGCATCTGCACCTAGACTATTTTCCTCAATGGTATGACCCGCACTCCGTAGACTATCCAGCACGGCCTGCATAACAGGAATACTATTTAGAGCACATTGATTTGGAAAGTAGGCCACACGCATAAGGTTAAATATTTAACCATGATACTACCACCACTACAGGGAAACCTAGACCAACTAAACTTCTTTATCTATGCCGCATGTGACCATGAGTATTTCACTGAATTTGGTCCTGCTTTGATTAATAGTATTCTTAAAAATACCTCCTTTGGCGTTCATTTACATTTATATAATCCCACTCAAGAGCAGATCAAATATTGTAGGGCAATAGATCGCGTGAGTATTACCCACGAAGTTGCACCCTTAGCAGCATTTGATGTGGCTGCCAAACAATGGGAAACGGTGCCCGCGGATCCTGAATTAGCAGACAGACGAAAAAGAATTATCACCGCTATGGGCAAGGGTAAAGATACCGACATACAACAAAGAATACAACGAACATATTTTGCTTCGGCTCGGTTTATTCGACTACAGCAACTAATAAGACCTACTAGTAAGTTGTTGGCCATAGACATCGATGCTATTGTTCGTGGTAACTTGCCAGAATTAGACAGCAGTCAAGATTTTTATATACATTACATTTCTGGGCGCAAGGCTCGTTATCTAGCCGGAGGTCTATATCTAACTGGTAATAATAACGGCTATGAATTTTTAAAAGATTATGCCAACATTCTAAGAACCAATATCGAGTCTGATAATTTATATTGGGGTATTGATCAAGACGTATTAGTAGATATAGTGCCAAAATATCACTGGGGTGACTTACCCATGGAATATATCGATTGGGAAATGCAGGATCGTAGTTATATTTGGACTGCCAAAGGAACTAGAAAAGATTTAGAGATATTTGTTAACGAGAAGAAGAAATATACTGCTTAATTGCAAACCAAAGGCAACCAGATTTAACTTCGTCGTTTGACCAGTGCATGTTGGCAATTTTGTTTATCCATGCACTTCGATCGGGCAGTGGGGGATTTTCTAGTTGTGCAATATCTGTAAACGCAACATCAGTAGCCCAACTATGTATCACTTAATATATCAAAATATCGCTCAACACTTTTGGCCTCGATTCCAGCCTCTCGAGCTAATTTTGAAAAATTAAGGATCTCTGTATTCGACTGGGCAGCCACCTCAATAAAACGTCTAAAAGGTTCCATTTTACGAACAATCTGTTCAAGTTGAATTTCTTCTTTTAAATAGGTTTGTGTGTAGGCGTTTAAAAAACGCTTTTTATCAAGAGATGTTTGAAAAGCCGATATTTTCGGTAGGGTTCCCCATTGCAACGCATCGACTAAATCAAACTGGTCACCCATTTCGAGATATGAAAGGGGATGCAAATGATGCACAAACGCTCGACCTGCTAATAAATTAGTTGAACTACTCTTTAGCTTTCTCGAACTAGACCCGGTTAGCGCAAACCGTATCCCGTACTTCTCAATGGCAAAGTGAACAACATCCAGAAGTTTAGGGATCTTTTGAACCTCATCGATAACAATCCATTGGGGTTGGGGTTCCATCGCTTGCCATTTTTCGATAACTCGCATCGGATGTAGGACGTACTCCTGCTCTTGGTCAGGATTCAGCAAATCAACCCAAAAAGCATTATCCTCGGTAAAGGTATTTTTTAGAAGTGTTGACTTCCCTGTTCCCCTGGGGCCTAAAAGAAAATAACTATTATTCTCGGTTAATCGCACTATTCTTCGGAACATATGTCTAAATAGTCGCACTTTTCCGACACATAGTCAATGCCACTAGACCTTCAAAACAAAATAGTTATTTAGTATCAGTTGTCCCGATCTAATGCGTAGCTTATAATGCCCGAATGGATTACCTTTTAGAGATCGGTACGGAAGAGATCCCCTCACGGTTTGTTGACACCTTGCTTGCGGGGCTTAACAAGCAATTCGAGATGCGATTAACTCAGGCTCGCCTCTCGTTTGATGCCATCCTTACCTATGGGTCGTACCGCCGGTTAGCGATCGTTATTCAAAATATTGCTGCAACCCAAACCGCCTCAACCCTTACCATCAAAGGCCCACCGGTCAAAATAGCCCTGAACGAACAAGGCGACTACACGCCTGCGGGTTTAGGGTTTCTTAAGAAAAACGGACAAACCTCGGGCACGGTGGTCGACGGGTATTTAACGATCGCGATCGAACAAAAGGCAAACGCCACGTCCGACGTTTTGGGTGACCTTGTGCTTCAATCCCTTCAAGATCTTTATTTGCCCATTGCTATGCATTGGGGCCATGAGCCCACTACCTTTATTCGCCCCGTTCATTGGATCGTATCCCTTTTAGGGGGCAACGTGCTCCCGCTTTCCTTCGGGGGGCAATCGGCAGGTCGTCTAACGTATGGACATCGTTTCCTTTCGGGTGGCGACACCCTAGAGGGCTTGCCTCTCTCACTTTCGGAACCCTCCGATTATGTTGAAACGCTTCAAAAGGCCTCGGTTCTCGTCTCACCAAAAGACCGAAAAGACAGCATTGTTCGTCAAGTTCATGCCCTGTACCCAGACCTTGCTATCGATGAGGAGCTCCTTAACGAATTAACTCATTTAGTCGAATATCCCACCGTCCTAAAGGGGCATTTCGAAGTACCTTATTTGGCTATTCCCGAAAAGATCTTGATCATCACCATGAAGAAACATCAGAAATATATTCCTGTTTTTAAGGACGGCAAACTCACGAACACCTTTCTAATAACCGCTGACAATGTCACGGCCACCAATGCCCCGACGATCATCGCCGGAAATGAACGGGTCGTTCGGGCACGCCTTTCGGATGCACGGTTCTATTTTGAGGATGATATCAGCAAAAAAGCATCTTTCTTTCTCGACAAGCTCAAAGCCATTACCTATCAACAGGAATTGGGCTCCATTTCTGAC
>CAIUCY010000198.1 GCA_903897765.1 uncultured Candidatus Marinamargulisbacteria bacterium
AGAAATTTGGGCAAAGTATTTTCAAAAAGCTAAAAAAATCATTGGCTGTGACATAGATCATAAATGTGAGCAACTTCGATTTGATGATACTCGAATCGAAGTTGTTGTGGGTGATCCAAACTTGGATACTTGTGAAGATAGAATAATGCAACAAGCAACGACGTTTAATATTATTATCGATGATGGCTCGCATAAATCCAGTGATACCATACGTTCCTTCGCCCGATATTTTCCTCACCTAAATGATGATGGTATTTATGTAATGGAAGACTTGCATTCTAGTTACTGGAAAAATTTTGAAGGTGGTTTGCACAATCCTCGCTCAACAATATCCTTTCTTAAACGTTTAACAGATATTGTAAATTATGAACATTGGAGGAATAACAAATCAAGTAAGACGCTGCTGACAAAGTTTTCTATGGAATTAGACATTGAGTTTGATGAACTCGAATTATTAAGAATTCACTCAATCGAATTTATAAATTCATTATGCGTAATCAAAAAAAAACCCCTTGAAAACAATTTACTTGGTAAACGTTTAATAGTTGGAACGGATGAATATGTAACGGTTGGAGCGAAAATGTGGAATAATTCAAATATCCAGGATTTTCCAGAGGATATTGAAGCTGATGGAAATCTTGATGTATTTGAATTAATAACTGAAAAAGACAAGAATGAACAAACACTTGCGCGCTATCAAAATTCCATACACTTCAAGAATAAGGAAATATTGAATAAACAGGCGCAATTTGATGCCATATCTCAGTCTCGTTATTGGCAAACAGGAGAACCCATTCGAAGAATTGGTGATTTTGTCAAGCGAGTCATTCGTGTTTCAAAAAATATTGCTAAGTTGCCCTTTCATAGGGCTTGGAAAGTGTTACTTAAACAAGGTTTACGGTTTACGTTTCAGGTATTTAAGGAACGCGTTAGGTTTAGCCCTGGAAATGTCTTACCGATATTAGATATCAAGGCAGTGTTTATTTTATCAGGCTGCCCCGGGGATGCAATGCGGTATCGTTGTATTCATAAAATGGAACAACTTCAGTTTTTGGGTTGTATGTGCGATGTAGGCACTTATGGAATTGTAAATTTAGTGGACATCCTTGAACGATATCATTTCTTCATTCTTCATCGTGTTCCTATGGATCAAGATGTTGATTATTTCATCAAAGAAGCCCAATTGCAAGGTAAACCGGTGATATTTGATACTGATGATTTGGTCTTCACGGTTGAGGTTATCCAACATGTTGCCGCTATTGAAGACATGACAGAGGCTGATTGTACCTTATTTATTGAAGGGCTTGACCGTTATCAGAAGACAATGGTTCTTTGTGACGCTGTTATAGTGACAACAGAGGCACTTAGAAACCAAGCCAGTCGTTTTCATGATCGCATCTTTGTGGTTCCAAACACTGTCAACCAGGAGATGTGTGATCATGCGGATTCGGCTCTTTTTCGTAAAGCCGAATGTCTTCAGGACAATAATTCTGATGTTGTTACAATTGGATATTTGAGCGGCACAGCAACCCATAACCGTGATTTTCTTGAGGCTGCTGATTCAATTCTTTGGGCATTGCAAAACTATCCCTTTGTAAGATTCAAGGCTGTGGGACACCTCAAATTAGATTCGCGGTTCCAGAAATTTGAGGATCGTATCGATCGTATTCCGCTTATGGCATGGCAAAATCTACCAGAATTAATTTCCACTTTAGATATCAACATAGCCCCACTGGAACCAAAAAACCCCTTTACAGACTCAAAAAGTTGCCTGAAATATCTCGAAGCTGGATTGCTTGGCGTTCCAACGATAGCCAGTTCTCGTAACGATTTTAATCGGGTCATTGAGCATAATATAAATGGCATGTTAGTGGATTCTAAAGATCAGTGGCAAGATGCCATTCGTTGTTTGATTGAATTTCCGGCATTAAGAAAAGAGATCGGGCGCTGTGCCTATGAAGATGTGCGGAGAAATCATACGACAAAAGCGCAGTCAGAGATGTTATATCAAACCTTGAGAAATATTGTCACGACAGACAATAAGGATTTTAAAGCACTCACGATTAATTGGATTCTTAGAGCCCCGATTGCAGGAACGGGAGGCGGGTACCGCACGATTTTTAGACTCGCTAATTATCTTGGTAATAAAGGGCATCGAGTACGAGTTTATGTAGAGAAAATTGCACATTTAGAACATTTATCTAATGGTGAGGTTATTGAATTTGTTGAAGAGAATTTCGGGCCTTTACAAGTAGATGTTGCAATTGGCTTCGAGAATATTTTGCCGGCAGATATCAGTATTGCAACAAATTGGCCTACAGCCTATCATGTGGCTAATCACGGAGCTTCTTTATATAAGGCTTATTTTATTCAAGATTATGAACCAGAGTTCTATGATGAAAACGACGCCAATTATCTTGAGGCTGAAAAAACCTATAGCCTTCCGCTTAAACCGATCTGCATCGGTCAGTATTTGACAAAAAGAATCGCTGTTTTTACTGGTAAAACAACAGAGACGATCGATTTTGCTTTAGATACGGATGTATTCCATATGAAGAACAAACCAGATGAGCGGTCCGGATCGACCAAAATTCTTTTCTTTGCAAGACCAGGTCTTAAGCGGCGTGGCTATGAGCTTGGCATTGAGGCGCTGAGTTTGGTTAAACAACAGCATCCTGATGTAGAAATCTTCTTTTTTGGTGCACTTGACCAAGAACTTGGCGTTGTGCCTTTTGAGTATGTTAACTTCGGAGTGCTTACCCCAGATGCCCTATCAAAGATTATGAATGAAGTCCATATTCTTTTGTGTTTTTCTTTGTCGAATATATCTTGGGTTCCGTTTGAAGGGATGGCTTGTGGCGCCGCAGTGGTTGAGGCCAATGTGCCATCAGTGCAGGCTATGGTAGATGCTGGTCGCACCTGCCTTCTAGCGGATATTAACCCCCAGGCAGTTGCTGATGCGCTGCTACAGTTGGTCGATGATAAACCTTTTCGTTGCGAGATTGCTATTCGAGCTGCGGGAGAAATGCAACATCGAACATGGAAACGATCAGCTGAGCAATTTGAACATATTTTGCAACAACAATGTTTTGTCAGGCTAACCTAATAAAAATCAATTAGGCTTTAGAACCGATTTTGGGCTTCAGCTGCAAAGAACTTTAAAAGGAACTATTATGGAAAATGGTAAAATAAC
>CAIUCY010000199.1 GCA_903897765.1 uncultured Candidatus Marinamargulisbacteria bacterium
AAGTTCGACCGTATCACATCCCCCAATAACCAGATGGCCGTCAGAATTGACCGTCGAAGAGATCGGTTGGATCATAGACGATCCTTTAACAGTTTATACTCTACACTGTCTACAAGCGCCTTCCAGCTGGCTTCGATAATATTGGCGCTGACGCCGACGGTTCCCCAAGTGGACTTATCGTCTGCACTTTGAATAATAACGCGGACACGGGCATCGGTGCCATCTTTGCTGCTAAGAACACGGACTTTATAATCAGTCAAATGCATTGAGTCGATCTCGGGAAAATCATGCTTGAGTGCTTTACGAAACGCATGGTCAAGCGCGGCCACAGGACCATTGCCCTCGCCTGCCGTATGCAAAACCTTGCCATTGATCGACAATTTAACGGTCGCCTCAAGAACCGTATTATCATCTCGAAGACGATCATTGATAACCCGGAATCCGATCAACTCAAAAAAGGGAGCATATGCCTGTGCTGCTCGTCGCAGCATAAGCTCAAAACTCGCCTCGCCCTCTTCGAATTGATAGCCGTACTGTTCAAGATCTTTGATCTCCTTGAGTAAAAGCTTCATCGCTGGATCTTTGGAGTGGATGTCCACACCCAACTCCTTGGCTTTATAAGCTAAATTACTGACCCCCGATTGCTCAGAAACAAGGACACGTTGAATATTACCGACCTTTTCAGGGCGGATATGCTCGTAGGTCTCAGGGTGTTTGGCAATGGCGTTGACATGGACACCGCCCTTATGAGCAAATGCACTCATACCAACATAGGCCATATGGGTGTTATGGGGAAGATTAGCGATCTCACTGACATGTCGCGACACATCGGTGATATGGGTCAATTGTTCATCGGTCAGGCAGTCATCAAAACCCATCTTAAGCTTGAGCGCTGGTAGAATGGTGCAAAGATTGGCATTACCACAACGTTCGCCGTAGCCATTGAGCGTCCCTTGAACATGAACCGCGCCCGCATGGATAGCCGCTAGGGTATTGGCTGTCGCACAATCGCCATCATTATGGGCATGTATCCCGATCGGAACAGGGAATTGACTAACGATCTCACGAACAATAGTTTCTATCTCGAAAGGTAAGGTGCCGCCATTGGTATCACATAGAACGATCACATCCACGCCAGCCCTAACAGCTGCATCTAAGGCTTTAATGGCATAATTGGGGTTACGCTTATAGCCATCAAAAAAATGCTCAGCATCGAAAAAGACCTCATCCATTTGCGTTTTCAAGTATCGGATCGAATCCTCGATCAAGACCAGATTATCGTCTAAAGAAATACGCAGTGCATCGGTAACATGGAAATCCCATGTTTTCCCAAAGATACAAGCGACTCGCACGCCAGAGGCGATAAGCCCTTTGAGGCTAGGATCGTCTTCGGGCTTGTTTTGATGATGTCGGGTACTGCCGAACGCAACGAGTTTTGCATGCTTGAGTGTTTCATGGCGCATCGCGTCAAAGAATTCGACGACTTTTGGGTTTGACCCAGGGAAGCCGCCTTCAATATAGTGAATTCCCAAGTCATCCAGCAGATGGGCGATCTTTATCTTATCTGAAACGGCAAAAGAAATCCCCTCGGATTGTTCGCCATCTCGTAGGGTGGTGTCAAAGAGTTGCAACATGATGGGCGATATTATAACACGTCAAAATCATCATCACTTAGTTTTTGATTAAGGATGATCTGGGAATATGTGTTTTCATTGATATAAACCTTTGGTGGGTTCGAATCAGTACGTCTGGAATAGCTGTAAGAGTGCTTAAGCACCGAAATAGTTCCGATCAGGGCATACTCAAATCGCACAAAATCATTCGACTTGAAACTATTATTCTTAAATATGTCCACACGTTCCAACAGGGCCCTCGACTTATTGATGCTCAACCGAAGTAGCGTTACCTGATCATCATTGCCAACGGGAGAAGCATCGATGGGCACAATATTGATCACTACCGTGTCGGCGTTCTCACTACTGACAATAAAGCTGTAATTCTCGGTAATATCTTTCAGATTCAGGTTTGACAGGAACCGATGGGGCAGATCAACAGGGAAAGGTTTGCCCTTGGGTTGTTTTTGGGCATCCCCCTTGGTCACGACAAAAAACCCTTTCTTATTTTTTACCACCGTGATCTTGGTGGGAACCTTAAACGTAGTAAGAGCATACTTTTGATCGGCGATTAAATGATAATTTTGGGTACTACGCTTACCCGAGTCGATGACGCGGTTGGTCACATCACATTGAATCGTTTGTATGGCGTCCAAACTGTGTAGCATGGCGCCGACATAGTTGACCGCACGGTCATTGGCAAAAAGACTACCCGACAATATAAGTAGGCAAATGAATACTCGATGGATCATGATAATAGTATATCGGTTTAAAACAATTAAAAAATCACTCAAAACACCAGTGTCATTTTGACGAGCATGTCGACTGTTTCATAACTTAAGGGGAGCATGCTTTTTTCGTAGTCGACTTGACTTGAGAACGAACATTCAAGCAACTGTATCAGAGCCAAATTATACTTAACATTAAGCGAAGCTCTATGTTTTTGAGTTTCCTGCCCCGACATGGAGCTGGTTTTCTCGACAAAACTACTCAGAACACACCCTTTAAAGGGGCGGAACGTGACATCCACGCGCGGGATCAAGAGATAGGTCACCGGATTAACGCCGAGGAAATCGGTCGCTTTAGCCGCTGAGGCAGTCAATTTCAGCGTCAGGGCCGGGTTCGTTTGCCACTCACTGTTGATCGCCACGGTTTCCGTTAATTGATCAATGTTAGCGCTCGTATCGAGGCTATACAGACTCCGTGAGTAGTCATTCTTATAATTTATACCTGCCTTCAAAATATCCGAGATCTGATACCCATAGTCAAGATTATGGATCACCTGAAAAGCGTCGTAATTTTCATATCCATTGACCGTCAACGTTGACATTAAGCGATCAGTGTTTTCTTTATTTAGTTCAAGGGAGTATGTCATATCATGTTCATCAAAATGTATATTGGATTGAACAAGCCACGTATCTTTGTTCTCGTTAAGACTGAGGCTAACAGTCGGGATCTGATTTCGATCTAATGACCGCCGAGTCGACTGTTTAAAACTCACCGAGTGATTCATATTACTCAGCATCGTATAGTCGAGACTATATTGCTTCACTACTTTATCCTCATATCGAATCCCTTCAGGAAGCTCGGCAAAGCTGGGTCTGACCAAATATTTTAGGACTATATCACTCCATGGCTTAAGCGTGACTTTAACCATTTCATCGACCCGTGCTACTTTATAATCGGTGGTATTGATCGTTTCGCGCAACGTTTCTATGTTAATATTACCGTCTACTTTAACTTGCTTAGTGAAAAGAAAAGCATAATTCACGTCTGCCAAGGCCGAATCCCCCTCTTGTGAATCTTTTACAAATTTGGCGACCCCGTCAAAGGTATAATGATCAAGGGGCTCTAACTCTGATGATAAGGCGTATACTTGACGATTGAAGGTTTGATCATTGATAAGATGTCGCTCCTGATACTCGACATTCATTGCCAGTTTTACATTCTCTAGCCCCGTTAAGGACGATTCGAGACTTGCGATATAATTTGTATAATTGCCCGAAACGTTAAATCGATCGGTCATCTTTTCGAGGCGACCCCCAGGCGCGTTTTCAAGAAAACCCCATCGAAACCGATAATTTGCCCCGACTCGCTCTTGTATCGTTTCCTGCATATTTAATGAATTCGAGAAATCAGTATAAGATCGTCGATAGGCTGACACATTCAAATTAGACATATTCGTGTGATAGTCATAGATGTGTTCTGCCACTTCGCCATCTTGGTAAACATACGTGTTATCGCTCTCAAAATAATGATGCCGCCAATCGGGAAGGGGCATAACGCTTACATCGATCAAGGCTGTCGATTGCCCTGGGCGTATCGCTGGATTACCTAAAGCATAGAACGCATCGGATACCCGTTTTATCGTAAAATTTATATCAGTATTTTCGGTTACAAAAGCCAATACTTGCTTGAACGCCATACCCGTTTCAGTTTGTTTACTCGAATAGGCGATCTCTGTCTGCATCTGGGTGTCAGGCCATAAAGAATACTTGCCCTCAAGTCCAATCATGGTATGGGACATTGGTGAGGTATCGGTCAGGCTTAAATACGTCAGCGTATAATGTTCGTCATCGCGGGTCGGCACATATTCCCATCGAAAGGCTGAAAAACTCTTTTTGTACTGACTATCCGAATATTCATAGTCAATGTATATCATCTCTGAATCTTGGACAAAGTCATGTTTAAACGTCAGTTCGCCGAGTTCATTATCTAAGGTATAGTCCGTATCGCGTTCTAAAACCCGACCTCGAAGCGTCACATGCTCACTGCGAACAACGATGGGTTTATACGTGGTTTTATAGGGCCCCTGCGAGTTCTGGCCATTCAAGTTATCATGCGCTGAAATCCCTTTCGACTCGGCTTTCATGACGGTATATTGAAACGGATGATCGCGAAAAACGCCCTTCACACCATCCTGAAGTTTGCTAAACGACGTAAATTCGGTTTTATCTAAATACGCTAAATACTCGCCGAAATACAGTTCCCAATCGTCATTCTTTAGCTCGATATTATTCTTGTTCGTATTACCAAGGTCGACCGAAGAGTCATACACATTTGCGGCCACATTGAGGCTGCCGACTTTACCTTTGATGTTCAGCATCAGCGACTCATCACGCTGGACGCCCTCAATGAAATCATCCTTTGTGCCTTGTTTATATTTCGAACGCATCGACATGGTCTTCATACCATGCATGTCGAGTATATCGTCCGCCAGGGAATAACCGATCAATAGAAAAAGAGCCAGTATGAAGGCTTTAGTTCTTAACATCGAAGCGAATGATCCGTTGCATGTTCGGATCACTAACAAAAAGATGCTCGTTATCCCACAAAATATCTTCCATTTTTTTAATGGGTTGATCGATAAAAATGCATTGTCCCTCTCTATCGAACCCTTCCATGCTCGTGTCGGTCAGGACAAAAACCAGTTTATCTTTGGCAAGAGTTAATGATTTGCCCTGATTGACCTTGGCCCAAAGTCGCTGAAATTTCCCGAATTCGTCATAGTCCTTTACCCCTTCGGCGTCTAAAACGACTATTTTGCCGGTGGCAAGATCAATATCAACGTCGACGGGGTTGATAAGCCCCCCTTCTTTCGAGGGGATCTCAAGGATCAGCTTTGCCTCGCTATCTAGTTTGAGGATGCGATGATTCCCCTTGTCTGCGATATACAGATACCCAAAAGCATCAACAGCCAGTCCGCCGATGTTATTAAATCTCACGCCAGACTTCCCAAAACCGCCAAAGGTTCGCTGGTATTGTCCTTGTAGGTCAAAGACATAAATAACATCATTTTCGGGGTCGCTGACATAGATCACATTGTGGACATTGTCAAAAGCCACCCGAGAGGGGGACTGCATCTGGCTGAAATTCCCGTCATCATCTTTGATATCTTTAAACGAATATTCGAAGGATAGATCCGATGTGAATCGCTGAATACGCCGATTGTTCATGTCCACCACAAGGATCGAATCATTCATAGCGGCGAGCCCAGCGGGACATCTGAATTGCCCGTCGCCGACACCTACCCCACCCGTTTGGTTAGACGAAACCAACTCTACACTAAAGCATAGGTTCAGGAGGGCTATGCATAAAAAGGCCTTGACCATCATAGTCCATATATCGGTTGCGATATTATGGAATTTCAGGAGAATTTGAAGCTGAATGGCGATCTTTGTCGTTATACCGACCCGCCAAATAATCTCGAAGAACAGGATTCATCGTATAACGGCCATTTTCGAGCTTCAAGATCCCTCTATGTTCAAGCGCATCGGCCATAAATATTGGCTTAAAGCTATAGGGCCCTTTATCTAAGAATGCAAACACAATATATTCATCTATGGACATATTACGACTTCCAGACTCAAACATCACTGTAGCTATTGGGCGAAGCAGTTGAATTGAATCAACTACACTGATATCGCTGAGCCAAACCTGACTAAATGTCGAATCTCTCGTGGTATTTTCATATATTTCTTTAAACATGGAAAAACAAAAGTCTTTGATATTCGCAAGAGGGAAAGGGGCCGGTGGATTTATTGCTACTAAGTTAATAAGGGCTGTCTCTTTTGACTTTATTTCTAAAAAGGACTCAAGTATGAGAGGATTCATTAAAGCCTCTTTTATCAGCGATTCATGCGCCGAAGGATTCGGTGTTTCATTAAGAGCCTTGATTGCCTTTCTTGCCTCTTTGACTTTAACGCCGTTTGAATCATTATTTAAGTAATATGCCAGAATAAACGCCTCTTGTTGTTGCGATGTTAATTTTTCGACTTTGTAAAGGACTTCCGTAACATCATCTTTAATTTTGCTTGCCCTTAAACTCTTTGAGTCCAAGGAAAGGATCAAATTGCAATACTTTAACTTATCAATCATTCTTGAAGGATCAGACTTGTCAATATCATATAGACCCTCAATGGCTTTAAAATAATACTCTATCGCTTGAGCTGTCTTGCCACTTTTCTTGTAAAGTTCCGCTAACCCAAAGCATGATACGGAATAATTCAACGTCTTGGAATTCACATAGATATGATTATATGTATGAAAATAATTAATCGCATTTTTAAAGCAACTCTTCGCGGCTATTAGAGTCCATGCATTAGAGTAATGATGATAACTTGCCAGTAATGTTACGGCCAATTGCTTATATAACCAAGCTTTTCTTTCACCATTGTCAGTATTATTTAGTATCCTGACTATTTTAAAATAACTAAGAAATGCAAAAGGTCTCAGTGCGATTTTATTTAATAAGTCCGTTATTCTGTCTTTTTCTTCTAAAATGGCAATTACTTTATGGTTCATAACTCATCAAGCCTCCTGTGATAATTTTACTTTCTCGTTATAGTTATCGAATGAGGAATGGAAAAATCCCATTTATTTTTGTCATTTAAAAAATTATCGTGAACGTCTCATGAATATACCCACGTTAGGTGTTGGGAAAAGCAAGCTCGTTTTCATTATCCTGATTTACCCGCAAGAATATACTTGTTTGTCGCATTATAAACCCCGCCAAATGGTCATTTCTTGCTTTATTCACAAATGAGTCAAAAAA
>CAIUCY010000200.1 GCA_903897765.1 uncultured Candidatus Marinamargulisbacteria bacterium
CGGGCAACATGCCGAGATGCTGCATCTGGAGAAAATTCTTGGGTGACAACATGGTCAATGGGTAAATATATATAAATATGTTTTTCATAAGCAATTTGAAGAATTTCTCGAGCTTTATCAAGCATATCATCTTCGACAAGAGAGTCGCCGATGGCTAAGCCTTTTGCTTTTAAAAAAGTATAGGCCATTCCCCCACCAACGATGAGACGATCTACCTTCAAAAGAAGATTTTCAAGAACAGCAATTTTTGAGGATACTTTTGCGCCACCGATGATAGCAACAAACGGGCGATCGGGATTTTCCATTACTTTGCCCAAATATTGGATTTCTTTTTCCATTAGAAGGCCGGCGACAGCTGGTAGATAATGGGCAACAGCTTCTGTAGAGGCGTGAGCACGATGAGCGGTACCAAAGGCATCATTCACAAAGAGATCAGCATAACCAGCTAGCTCTTTGCCCATCCTTTCTCGCTCAAGGGGATTTTTTGAGGTTTCCTCCGGATGGAATCGTGTGTTTTCAAGCATAAGAATGTCTCCATCAACTAAATGGTTGACGATTGTTTGGGTTTGTTCGCCTATTGCTGAAGGAGCAAGCTTAATTGAACGTTTTAGAAGCTGGCCTAAATGTAAAGCAATCGGTGCCATTCTGTGTTTGCTGTTGAGATAGTGTTCTTCATCAAAAGCAATGCCGGATTGAAGCGCTTTTTCCTTAGCTTTTTGCATGTCTTTCTTTGGATCACCCAAATGAGACATGAGGATGAGCGTTTTTGGGTGTTGACTGAGAATATAGTTGAGAGTAGGACAGGCCGCTTGGATGCGAGTATCATCTTGAATAATGCCATCTTTCATGGGTACATTGAAATCAACGCGAACGAGAATTCGTTTTCCTTTAATATCAGATACAGGAACATCTAGTATCGATTTTTTTGAGAACATGGGCTTGCCTCCTAAGTATAGCTATTGAACGCTATGAATTATAAGGCAAGGGGCTGTTTTTGAAAATGAGCGAAAAAAAACCCTCCGAAATGGAGGGTTTTTGAGAACAAGACAAACAGCACTGTGGTTTACTTCAAAGCAGCAGCTTTAACAGCAAGCTCAACCACACGGTTTGAGTATCCCCATTCATTGTCGTACCAAGAGAAGACTTTAACTAAATTACCCATGACCATTGTGCTTTTTGCGTCAAAAATAGATGAGTGAGGGTTGTGAACGATATCAATCGAAACAATCTCATCCTCGGTATATTCGAGTATCCCTTTCATGGCACCTTCGGACGCTTTTTTCATCGCAGCATTGATCTCCTCAACGGTTGCTGCCGTTTTGAGTGTTGCCACAAGATCAACTAAAGATCCGGTAGGGGTCGGTACGCGAACAGATGTTCCATCAAGTTTACCTTTTAGTTCGGGAAGAATCTTGCCGACGGCCTTTGCAGCGCCGGTCGTTGTTGGGATTTGGCTTAAAGCTGCAGAGCGAGCACGACGAAGATCGCTATGAGGTGCATCCAATACGACTTGGTCGTTGGTATAAGAATGAATGGTTGTCATAAAGCCTTGCTCAATACCAAAGTTGTCGTTGAGAACTTTGGCTATCGGGGCTAAACAGTTAGTCGTACAGCTTGCATTAGAAATGCAAAGATCGCTAGCCTTTAAAACTTCATCGTTGACACCAAGCACGATCATGTTGTCGATCGAGTCCTTGGACGGAACCGTTAGAATGACTTTTTTGGCGGGCCACTTTGTGTTTTTAAGGTGATCGCCGTATCCACCTTTTGGGCTTTCTTTGCTGGTAAAAACGCCGGTTGATTCAATCGCAATGTCAACGGGTGCACCCCAGTCAATATTTAAAGGGCTACGTTCAGCCGTAACTTTATAGGATTTGCCGTTAACGATCAAACTTTGTTCGTCAAAAGTGACGGTTCCATTGAAACGTCCTTGAGTGGAGTCGTACTTTAGAAGATGCGCCAACGTTTTGGTGTTGGTTAGATCATTGATAGCGACGACATCTACCCCAGGCGTCTCTAATGCTATTTTAAAGACATTTCGACCAATGCGGCCAAATCCGTTTATTGCGATACTTACCATGCTGCTGCCTCCTGAAAAATGAGATTGGTTTACCGGCAGGAACTATAGCATTTCAACCTATAATTGACAAGGGTTTGCCCCTTGCCTACACTGAACCTATGCATATTTTTGTGGAGGATATTTCAGGGGACTGTGTAAATGTTTTGGGTGACGATGCGCATCACCTTGTGTCGGTTCGACGTGTTCGATTAGGCGAAAAGTTTCCCCTGATCGATCTCTCGGGTGATCAGTGGGCTTTAGGCAGGATTTCTCATATTTCAAGGCATGCGGTCGAGTTTTTCGTTGAATCAAGACAGGCGAAGCCAGAACCCCAGCTTCCTTGTTTTATTTTATACCCGGCACTCATCAAACGTTTAGCCATGGAAACAATCCTTCAGCGCTCCGTTGAGTTAGGGGTTGATTCGATCTATCCAGTAAAAGCGAATCGATCCATCCCTGATATGATCAACAAAAAACGTTGGGAAACCATCGTAAAGGAGGCGTCGATGCAGAGTCATCGCTTTGAGATTCCCATCATAGGAACGGCTCTATCCCTTCAGGAACTCGCTGCTTACCCTGAGGCTCCGATCATCGTTATGACAACCCAACAAACAGGAATTGATTTAAAAACCTGGGTTGATTCTCAGATAAATCCACCTCAATCGATAGGCATTCTTGTCGGTCCAGAGGGAGGCTGGACGTTGACAGAAGAAGCTTTCTTTCTTCAGATGGGTTGGGCGCTTGTTTCGTTTGGAAAAAGCATTATGAGGGCAGACACGGCTAGTATGGGCGTGCTTTCAGCTTTACGGTATGCCTATCACACGGTATTATAAGCAGTAGCATGGCTATCGATAACATTATTTTGTTTGAAGATGGTTGGGTTTCACCTTTTTTCCCGCTCCTTTATCCACGCGCTGTTTTTGAGCTTAAAGTGGGCATGATGTCCGCGCTTGAGCGAACGCATGTCTTTTTTCCAGAGGCTAAATATAATCTAATGACGCGTGAAGCGTTAAAGCCTATGCTTAGCCAACGATACCCAAAATATTTCATCAACAATCCTAATGTGGGATTAAAAGCCTTGGTCCTTAATGGTCGAGCTCTTCTTTCTGAGGATTTGATCGCAGCCATTCAAGAACAGTCCGAAGATCAGGTTGTCGTGGTTCATGATCATGAGTGGATCGCAGGGCAACTTCAAGGAGATACCCTGATC
>CAIUCY010000201.1 GCA_903897765.1 uncultured Candidatus Marinamargulisbacteria bacterium
ATCGACCATATCGATTCAACTTCTAACCAACAATGTTACCCCAATCTCATGGAATTTATTGGTAGTGAAGGGTGTTTTAGATTTTAGTGATCCTTGGGGAATTACTTGGAATATGTTGATCAATGGGGTCAATACTGTATCGGTTCTTGCTATTGACCAAGCCAATAATCAAACCCTTACACGAGCCATGGTCATCAGACGAGATGATACCCCCCCCTCCTATGTTGTTGCCCAAGGGTTCGTAACGTATGATCGATTCATATCTTGGCAGAATATGGATAGAAATTATTATTTAACTTCTATCAAGGTAACTCCAAATGATTCGGGCGGATCACTCTTGTCGGAATTTTGGTATGTGATCTCTCATGATAATGGCCTTTCGCAAGATTATCACCTCATTTCAACCAACATCAACAAATCAACGTATCCTGTTTCAAATTGGTGGACGATATCGTGGAACAATCTTATTAATGGTACGAATAGTATCTTTGTTGTTGTGAGTGATAATGCTGGGTGGATAACGCAGAGTCCGGTCCTGTTTTCAATTTATAAAGATGAACTATCACCTAATTTTCTGGCGACAACGTCAGTTCTTCCCGATAGCAATAAATGGTATGCCTCAACGCCTTCATGGCTTATAGGGGTAACCCTATCCGTTTCGGATCCGGGGAATTCTAACCTCCTTCAAACAACGGGTAATGTCTTTAGGTATAATAACAATACTTCGGTTCCCTTTTTCACAAAAGCAGGGGGGGGAAAGCAATCAGATGCATATCAATTTACGATCAGTTGGAATAATTTTATGGAGGGGGTTAATATCGTTTCTTTTAGTGTTGGGGATCGTGCAGGCAACATCTACAGTGCGGTTTGGCTAACGGTCAATAAAGATAGCGGTGTTCCCTCAATAACGATCGGTTCAGGGGAACAATCAACGGCAGCCAAGTTTAAAAGCTGGTATCCATCCGAACCTGCTTGGCTTTCAAACATCGATATCAAATTATTCGATGTGGGGAGTTCGAATATTAAATTTGCGGCTTATGGGATCAGCACGAACCAAGGAACGAGTTTTACATGGGATGTTCTAACAACAAATGCGTCCATTCATCAGATCTCAAGTTTTGCTATTTCTTGGAACCTACTAAGCAACGGAACCAACGACATTTTGTTGAGAGTTTCGGACAATGCCGACCTATCTCTTAATACCGGTGTTTTATTTACTATTTATAAAGACAATATTTCACCAAGTTTGGCTGTTACCACTTTAAACGATTTCAATCAATGGTATCGGTTGATACCACCTTGGTTATCGACTATAACGATCAACGTTAGCGATTCGGGGAACGCCATGATCTCAACGGTGGATTATTGTGCCTATTTTTATGTTTCGGGAACGACCACGAGCATTGTTACGATAACGGGTAATTTGCTTAAAACCAATGTTACGTTTTATGTCAGTATGAATAATCTTTTTAATGACCCTGTGTTTACAAACGGATCAGCTGATATCCATGTTCGTGTGTTTGACCGAGCGGGAAATGTTTCCGAGTCCGTTATTTTCACTTTGCTTAAAGATGTCGATACACCCAATATTGTTTGGGGACTTGTCACGAATAATACGATGACGCGGAATTGGTATAATCAGCAAGCCTCTTGGATGAGCTCTCTACCGATCACGTTTAATGAAACAGGGAGCTCTAATTTTAGTGTAGTTTGGCAAGGAGTATTAACTAAAAACTCGCCGGACTTATCCATTAATGGTTATACCTGGTCTATTATTTATCAGGACGCGGGGTTAAGAAATACAGCGACTGTTGCCGGGTTTGCTTTGAGTTGGAATATGCTTAATGATGGCATCAATGTTTTACAACTGAAAGCGAGTGACAACGCGGGCAATTCTATTAATTGGTTAAGTATGGATTCATTCTATATCTACAAGGATACGGTTCCTCCATCGCTCTATATCGATCCTGCCCAAATTAGCAGTCAAGATATTTGGCACAGAGCCTCGGGGCAAATGAGTTGGCTATCCACTCAAGGGGTAATTGTGACGGCTAGCGATCAATTAGGGTTGTCTGGGGTTGCTACCATTAGCTTTAGCGTCAGGAATTACTCCGGTCAGATCATAAAGTCTGCAACCCTATATAATGGGTTGTTGCCAACAGATCTGCATGATTATGTCTTTGTTACAGCCGATACGATTACCCTTTCTTTTGCCGAACTGAATGAAGGTCAGAATACCATCTCCGTGACTGTTGAAGATTTTGCCCATAACGTTGTGAGTAGTTCTTTCCATATTCGGAAAGATACCCTTGCCCCAAGTTTTAACTGTTCTGTTGCGAAGGGTACTTATGGAAGTAGTGGCGGTTTTCCACCTGCATTCTTAAGCCAGATAACGGTCAATTTTGTGGACACATCCTCCATGATCACGTTGATCGATTATGGCCTATCCCGTAATAACGTTATTGTTGGAGGGCAAACTTGGAATTGGTATGCCGTAACGCCGGTGCTTTCGAGCATGAGTTATTCTATAGCTATCAACATACCCTGGCCCCAACTCTATAATGGGACGACCGATGTTTATCTTCGTTTGACGGATGGGGCAGGGAACTCAATCACTAGTGATGCCTTGTTTTCGATAACCAAAAATGAAGGAGCGCTTAGCTTTAATAATTTAGTGAACGCGGACTTTTCGAAATATTATAATGTTACACCAGACTGGATGAACCAAGTCGATATTCGATTCTTTGATACATCGGGTCAGTATTTTCTTGGAACCCTTCAGTATGGGGTATCGTCTAATTTTGAGGGACATATTACGTGGAATACGATTACAACATACAACAGTGGGA
>CAIUCY010000202.1 GCA_903897765.1 uncultured Candidatus Marinamargulisbacteria bacterium
CCATCAAAACAGTTTTGGCCTTGGCTGAGACAAGAGGAGGCACATTATGGAAAAGCAGAAAAGTAGATCGTGTGTGACAGTGGCGTCCCCAGTAGCGCAGAAGTTGGTCGGGGTTATAGGTTCTCGTTCGCTCCCGTTAGAGTGGGCGGAGCGTGTGGGTTCCGTTACCGAGGATCTCTTGGGGCGTGGGTGCAATATCGCCAGTGGCGGTGCGGTGGGCACGGATGAGTTTTGCTTGTCGCATCTGGTGCATATTGGTGAGAGTGCGCGCGGCACATTGTACAGTCCGTGGAGCACGTATGAGGGTTTCCCCGTCAAGGTGCGCGCGCTCACTCGACAGTTCAAGGATTACGGTGGCTCGGTTGTTTGGGGCACGGTTCGGGGTCAGGAAGAATATACCATTGTTCGGACAGCACTTCTTCAGCGCAATATGCGCCTCATCGATGCCGTCACGGGTGTTGTTGCGTTTCTCTTTGGCGAGAGTCGCGGGACATTGTTCACGCTACGCAAGGCACTGGCTGCACATCTGTCGGTGGTTATCTTTTGCGTCGGTTGTCCGCTCCCAGAGTTTCCCAATATCAAGTGGAAGCCCCTTATCTGCGGCGGCTGTTGGGACGGTGCGTACAAGGCGGTGTATTTAAAATGAGCCGTTCAACCGTTGTTCATAACGCCGGAGCCACGATGGCGATGCCGGATCAAAGCCCAATTGCGCCCCCGATCCCGCCAGCAACGTCCTGTTGCTGGCACAAGAATCCGCGCAGGAAGGAACTATCATGACCGACCTGTTCAAAGTCGCCCTCTACATTCGGGTATCTACGGAACGTCAGGCTAATGAGGGCGACTCTCTCGAAGAGCAAGAAACCGAACTCAAGAAATATTGCGACTTCCGGCAGTTCAGTATTCATCAAATCTACATCGAGCGGGGCAAGTCCGGCGGGAACACCAACCGTCCCGAATATCAAAAGCTTGTCAAAGACATTCAGAAACGCAAAATTAATGCCGTGGTCGTCAAGAAATTGGATCGACTCAGTCGATCCCTACTTGATTTCGAAAACCTCATGAACATGATGAACGAAAACGACGTCGAATTCATCAGCATCAAAGAAAACTTCGACACCACCACGGCCATGGGCAAAGCCATGCTTCGGGTCGCTCTTGTTTTTGCCCAGTTGGAACGGGAGCAAACTTCGGAACGGATCGCCGACGTGATGGGACATCGAGCCAGTCAGGGCCTCTTCAACGGTGGCCGGCGCATCTTCGGCTATTCCATTGTCGAGAAAGAATTGGTTCCGTATCCCAAAGAAAAACAGATCGTAGAGATCATCTTCTCGAAGTTCCTTGAAACCCGTTCCACCCATGAAGTGGCCAAATATCTCACCGAGAACGGCTACAAGTATCGAGACGGGAAACAGTGGGACATTCGACAAATCCTGAAAATGCTCCAACAGGAAGCCTACATCGGCAAGATGACGTGGAGCGGCAAACGCTACGAAGGCGCTCATCAGTCCATTATTAGCCTTGCCACGTTTGAGAAGGTTCAGGAAATCGTCCGGCAAAAAGCCTATACCAAGAACACCTACACCAGCGATATCTTGTTAGCCAAGAAGGTGTATTGCGGTTCCTGTGGCTCCCCGTTAGCTCCCAGTCACACCATCAATCGCAACAAGAAAAAGTATCTCTATTATCGATGTACCGGCTCCAAGCAGCGTGAAAGAAAATGTCGCAACCACCATTTCAGCGTCTCGCAACTTGACCCGCAAGTGACCGACATATTGCTAACACTGTCAGAAGAAAAGGCCTTCGCCTCGATTGAAAACCAACTGCTCAAGCACAATGAAAAGATCAGCGAGCGAATGGCTGAACAAATCCAAACCCTTCAGCACCTAGAAAGCATGCGAGTTCAGCTAAAAACAAAGAAGGACACGTATCTCGACAGCTTGCTAACCAATCAATTCCTCAGCAAAGAGCGGGAATTGATCCGAGAAAAACTGTCCGAACTGGAAACCGAAGAGAAAACAATCAAAACAACGATCACCAAGAAACAGATCACCGTCAGCCAGACCCGCGAAGACCTTATCAATATTGCCGAGATCAAAAAGCGATTCATCGAATATCGTGCGGATTACCCGTTTGCCGACATCTCAACGCATCGCATCCGGCTAAGCAAAATCATCGACCGGATCGACTGCGAAAAAGACAAGCTTCGGATTCAGTTTCATGATGTTCCAAGAAAAGAGGTGTTCGACATTCCGAACGAAAAATAATCAAAATATATCGAACAACCGCTCCGCTAGACACCTAGAAATGATTGGTGTGGAGCGGAATTTTGGTGGAGCTGAGGGGAATCGAACCCCTGACCCTTTGCATGCCATGCAAATGCGCTACCATCTGCGCTACAGCCCCGCCTTATCCCCTACGGTCTTGCTACACTCGCCGGTGGCTACGGCGGGCAGGCCCACTAATGAACCTAATTGACCTCAGAGCTTACTACGACGCGATTATATCATGGCTTTTTGGTTCGAGAAATGAAAATTTCCAGATGTCGAAAAATTTCAATATCGGAACTTAAAAGATGAATGCATTATTTCCCGTCATTTTTACGATACAGCTACACAGGGGGTAATTTAACATGGCCATTCCTTCAATAGGATCTTCTTCAAATATAATTACAAACGCAAATTCGGGGGCAAGCACTCCCTCAATGAGCCAAAATGCCCAACACGCTTCAGCCGCTGCTGCCTCTTTTTCAGCTACACAATCTGGCGACAACACCTCTTCGGGGATCACGGCTACGTTATCTCCTGAAGCGAGGAATATCATTAATACGTTAGGGGCTTCCCTCTCAAATCTCAACTTAAAAGGGGTAGGTCATCACGGCGGCGGACACTCACATCCGCCTAAAGATGATCCGACAAGTGATAAATTATTCAATCAACTATTAGCTATGGTTGCTGGTGAAAATACTCCACAGTCCTCATCTTCTACAAATTCTCTATCCAATAATTCAAATTTGAGCAATAGTCTTACCTCAAGTAGTCTCTATTCAAGTCTGATCAGCTGAGGCGAAGCGATTCCAATATTTTCTGGGTTTTCCTCGTAAGGCCAATACGTGGAAATATCTTAGCGATCGTGAACAAAATTCAATATGACATCGTCAAAGGGATAGGGGCAGTCTGTCGTCCACCAATGCTGTTTTTAATTTATCAAGGGGTCGTATGACTAACATACCTCTCTAATATCACCTTTAAAGGGGACTGTATCCTATATAAAGAAAACAGGAAACGGGCTCAGGAATGGGATTTTGTCCTGATATAAACTCGATATTTTATCTATTCATTTTCTTCTTTGTATAGACTTTTTACAAAATTGCTATTTTGACGAACAGCCCCATTTACATAATCATATTCATGAATAAGCTTACCCTCTTCATCAAACTCCTTATATCGCCCCTCTAGGCGCCCTTTTGAATAAGTCGCCACAATATGAGGGGTTCCATCGTCCCAAAATTCTTTATATACACCCTGTCGTTGACCTGCTTGGTAATTAATGATCTTAACAACATCCCCATCTTCAGAATACTCTTGATAGACTCCGCTAGCTACTCCTGCGTGGATTGGCCAAACAGCCAACTTGACACCTTTTTCATTGGTGTAAAGGGCTTTCCCATCTGGAATCCGTCCGTGAACATAAGTTACCCAACCCGATGCATTGACATTGACCTCTGCCACCGGCTTATTATTCATATAGAAACGATAGCTTTGAGAGTCCTCGTTTTGTTCTAAAGGCTGAAAGGTAAGACTGCCCGCAAAGAGGATCGACGTGAATAAAATAAGTAGAACGAGCTGTTTTTTCATATGCTTATTCTAACCGAGACCGACTACAAAATCCATATGTATGGGGGGGGGATTATTTTAACACCACGATCTTTAAAACACATTTTTGTTTCATCCCACCCGCATTCTCAGCGATAATGATGGCGTAATACAAACCATTGGCCAATAAGGTTTGATCACTATCACGACCATTCCATGTGACAAAATTATAACCTGCCCTTGACTGAGAACTTCCGTAATCTGAATGCCAAGATCTGATCTCTCGACCCGAAAGGGCATAAATCTTGATATCAACTCTAGCCGCTTCGGCAAGCGTATACCCTATCACGGTATTCGTCTTAAAGGGATTGAAGGGATTCGGACCATTTAACGCAGTTAGTGTAAAGGCCGATGAACCTGAACTATTTTCTTCAAAGACCCCAAACAACGTGAAGTGAAGCACGCCAAATGAAAGCCGATTGCCAGTCACATTTACGCTCACGATCCCCTCTTGTCGCCAACTATTTGTTTGCTCATCCCACCATCTAACATTTATCTTTTTTCCATAATTCACCGTTGGAAGCACATATTCGAACCTCACGGGCTCATTAAAGGTTATCGTTTGATTTCCACTCACCTTTATATCGGTTCCAAAAAGAGAAGTATTTCCAACCAGATACAACTTGTTTGCAAGGATCGAATCATTTGTTAGAACGATATTACATACGATATTTTCCGACGGGTAGATACTCTGTTTAGGGATATAAACATTAAGCTGTATTTCATCTTTTATATTAGAAGTTATGGTAACGAAATAATCAAATACGACAATGATGACAGATGATGTTGCTACGCCCCCTTTGCCGTCGCTTGCGGCTACGACAACATTATACGTTCCCGCATCACTGTAGCCCGTCTGACGTATATTCGAGGTCATCCAGCCAGAGTATGAAACGGTAACTATATCGCCATCCGGGTCGCTGACATTGGGAGAGAGTACGATGAGCTGCCCCTCGTTACCCGTTACAAGGTTTGCGATATTTAAACTCGGGGCACGGTTTACATATAGCGTCTTGATCGAGATCGTTGCCGACTTCGCTGACACATTGCCAGCGGCATCGTACGCACTCACGTTGTAGTTATATTGCGTGTTCGAGATGAGTCCGCTATCCACCAACGTCGTCGCTGATGTCGATACGATCAGGGTGCCATTACGATACACGTTGTACCCGGTCACCCCTACATTGTCCGATGCCCCCTCCCATATGAGGCCAATAGATGACGTTGTCACACCATTCGCCGTCACAGTCGGCGCTGTCGGTACAATAACATCAGGAAGTTTGATCGAGAAGGTCACTGACCTTGCTGACATGTTGAGCTCATGATCATAAGCGCTTACGTTGTAATTGTACGTCGTATTCTCTGCCAGTCCTGTATCATTATATGTCGTTGCTGATGTCGTCGATATTATTGTGCTGTTGCGATAGACACAGTACCCTGTCACCCCTACATTGTCCGAAGAGCCATCCCACAACAACACTACCGACCATGTCGCGATACTATTCGCCGTCACAGTTGGTGGTGACGGTGGAGACGAATCGGCTGTTGTCGTCTGAACCGAAAGAGTCATCGACATCGCTGATACATTACTCGAGGCATCATACGCCTTCACGTTGTAATCATAAGTCGTGTTCGAGGATAGCCCTGTATCGATATACGTCGTTGCTGACGTCGATACTATTTTAGAGCCTTTGCGAAAAAGGGCGTATCCGGTCACACCCACATTATCCGTCGAGCCATACCACGACAGCTCTACTGATGAGGCCATGACGTTATCCGCCGTCACAGTCGGTGGTGACGGTGGCATCAAGTCGGGCAACATGAGCGTTTTCACTGACAATGTCGCTGATTGTGCCACCACGTTATTCTCGGCGTTATTGCCGATCACGTTATAATTATAGGTCGTTCCTGATAGCAGTCCCGAATCCACATAACTGCATCCTTGATAGGAAAACGTTGCTACTGACGTCACCACAATCGGTGTTCCATTGCGATATAGGGTGTATCCCGTCAAACCTATATTGGCCGTTGAAGCCTTACTCCAATTTAATCCGATCGATGACGTCGTTGGTTTATTAAATTGATTGGAAAGTAATAACGACATAGCGACAACGATCCTAACGTTACATGTCGCCATGCCGCCATGCGTATCGGTCGCTGTTACCAACACATTGTGCGTCCCCATATCGCTGCCGCTTGAATAAATACGATTATATGTTTTCCAACCCGAGTAGCTCAACGTATAGGTGTCGTTATAAGGATCAAATACATTTGGAGACAGCCATATTTGGTCTCCCGCTAGACACGATATGGTATCCAACGACACGCTCATTGCGAAATTATCCATTGAGGCATCTGTAGTCACACTCAACGTAAGACTCTTATCTGACTCATTGCCCATAGCATCTAACGCTGAAACACAGAAATCATATTTTGTGTTGGGGTAAAAGAAGTTTTTGACATCGAACGTGCAAAGTTTGACATAATTTTGTGAAACAGTCAGTCCATTCGCGTTCATTATTAGGTGATATTGCGTCACACCAACATCATCCGTTGAGGCACCCCAAGTGATGGAAATATTTCTGGATGTAATATTTTTGGGGCTTAATCCTGTGGGAATAGAGG
>CAIUCY010000203.1 GCA_903897765.1 uncultured Candidatus Marinamargulisbacteria bacterium
AAAAAGAAATTGATCCCGAGTAACGTCCCATTGACTAAGGTTGATGTCAACCTCTTCCGTAACCGCTTTATCACTGATCAAAGTAATATTATAGGTAGCAAACGCATTCGCCGACTCGACCACTTCAAACCGAGAGGGGAGATACGAAAAAGGCAGCGATATCGCGCTTAACCCTAAAAAAAGAAAGAGAAAGATCTGTTTCTTAGGCATAAGCCTATTATATCACCCAAACAATTATTTCATACGAAATCCTTTCGAATTTCGAGCCATATTCCCGTTACAAAAGATACTATCCTAGAATCTTCTCAATATCCTTTTTCATCATATCTGCTGGACGGTACCCAACTAGGCGTGTAGCTTCTTTCCCATTCTTAAAAATGATCAAACACGGGATCCCCGTAATATTATATTCAACGGCGCTTTGCGAGTTTTCATCGGTATTGATCTTACAGGCTTTCAATTTGCCAGAAAATTCTTTCTCCATTTGCTCAACAACAGGGGAAACCATACGACATGGACCACACCAAGGTGCCCAAAAGTCAACCAAAACAGGCATGGATAATTCTTGAAGAACCTCTGCCTTAAAGCTTGCATCATTTATTACTTTAACCATAATTGATAACCTCCTGTTTTTATTACTGCAACCAGTATACCTCTTTGATGAACAATTATTCTAAAAAGATTCAGAAAATGATCACGAATTTATTTTTTCGGAAATAAGTTAAATTTAATGATCGCGTTTAGGGCACTGACCCCATCTTTCCACGTGATTTTTTTCCCTTCATTATAATCTCTTCCGTTATAAGAGATCGGGACTTCATATATTCGACACTTCTTTCGAGAAAACTTTGCGGTAAGCTCCGGCTCCACTCCAAATCGTTTAGATTCGATCGAAATACCCTCAATTGCCTTTCGTGTAAATGCTTTGTAGCAGGTCTCCATGTCCGTTAAGTTAAGATTCGTGAACATATTTGAAATAAGGGTTAGCACCTGATTTCCAATAGAATGCCAGAAGAAAAGCACCCGATGTCCACTCGGCGATCCTAGAAAACGTGACCCATAAACGACATCCGCCTTTCCAGAAAGAATAGGCCCAAAAATAGTTGGATATTCTTGTGGATCATATTCTAAGTCAGCATCCTGTATGATCAAGATATCCCCAGTTGCTTGGCTGATCGCCGTAGCAAGGGCAGCCCCCTTGCCTGCATTCACGTCTTTAAAGAAGACTTTTACGCGGGGATGACTAAAATTTTTTAATATGTCCGTTGTACCATCGGTTGACGCATCATCAACAGCCACGATCTCGTAATCGAGTCCTTTAGGAAAAGGTGCCGCATGGATCGCTTCAAAAATGCTTATCACTGTGTTTTTTTCGTTATAGATAGGGACTAATACGCTAACCAGTTTCATTGTATCGCTCCTAATATTTTATTGATTGATCTAACATTAATTGAATCGGCACACGGATCTCTGTTAAAAAACTAACATGAAAAGACGCCCATGTTAACAAGGAAAAAAACAAGAGATAGGCCATCGATAGACTATACAACCATGTCATGGTTTTCTTGCCATATCCGTCCGTTGCTTGAGCGCCACCCCATAACAATAAACCCAACTGAACAAGCAGCATCGTCGCTAGGCCAAGCACCATGATGCTTCCTTCCGAAGCTTGTCTAGAAAACTGAATAGAGAGGATCAATAGGATCAGGGAAACGAAGGCTACCATACCCCACCCCCAACCTCGAATTGAGGACGTCCATTTTTTGGCATCAATGGGTGCTATTACGACGAACTGGCCGAGCAACATCGCAAAGAAAGGAAAAAGATACGCGATATATCGAGCCAGTTTTACATGACCTGACACCGAGAAAAGGATCAAACAGGGAATACTGGCAGCCAATAAAACCTGTACTCGTTTGTCATGCCTAACCTGACGCCAAAATGAGGGCTGGAACATAACGGCGATCAAGGCAAAACTGTGTGGTAGCATCCCTACAATGGAATAAAGGATAAACCCATAGTAATCATGTCGCGGCAATACACCCATACCCGGTTCTCTAACAAAACGGAGCAGATTGTCAGCAAGGAAAACCTCCCAGAATGATATCCCATGAAGTTGGACTTGAGATATAAGCCACGGGACATTAACGATCGTCCCAAGGAATAAAAGAATGAGTCCATCCCGAACAAGCAACCCAAGGGAACGTCGATAGATGATATGGACAAGGATGACAAAAAAACCTGCTAACCCCAATACGATCGAGAATCGAGTCAGACAACCGATCACAATACCCAGCAAGGCAATAAAAAAATATCGTTTTTTCTTCTCTAAAATATATTGAATATAAAATCCTACAAAAGCTAAATAGCCAACAGCTGCAGTGAGGTCATACATGGGCGTCCGAGCTAGATATACCCAAGCAAGCGTAGTAGATAATATCATCCCTGAAACAAGAGCTACTTTAGAGTTTTTCCACCAATGACTAGAAAAATAATAAACAAGCCCCACGCCCAAAACAGCCATCAAAATATTAAAAAAAGCGACACCATAGAAACTTAAGGGGAATAATTTTGAAAATAACCCACTCCCCCATGCAAAAAGTGGACCATGAGACTGGTCGACCTGATTCATTGAAAGGAAGTTGAAATGATTTCGAATTTCAAGTGATAAGGGGATCCAATGCAAAATATCAGCATCCGTAAGCGCATAAGCCCAAAAAGGCCAACTAGCGACAATAAAAAAAACAAGAAGAATCGGGATCATGGTCGCCTCCTAATTATTTACCAGGGATAATAACATTTTATTTTTTCTAAAACGGATACAGGGTCATCAACATCATTGACTAATCGAACAACACATATACTCAGAGCGCCAGTCGCTTTAACCTCGCTGATATTGCTCATATCAATACCCCCGATCGCAACGTAGGGAAGTGTGTTGACCGCCATCATTTTGCTCAGTCCTTCAGTTCCAATGACCGGATCCGGTTTTTCTTTAGTCGGGGTGGGATAAACCGGCCCCATCCCGATATAATCCGGTTGAAGCTGATTTGCGACAATAACTTGATCAACATTATGTGTGGACAAGCCAATGATGGCTTCAGGCCCCAGTAAAGCCCTCGCTTGTTCATATGGCATATTGGTCTGGCCCAAATGAACGCCATCAGCCCCCACTTCTTTGGCCAATACGGGTTCATCGTTTAGGATAAATTTACTCTTTGTCCCTCGCGTTAACCGCACCAAATCAAGGGCCACAGCACGAACCTCTGTAAGGGGATGTTTTTTCATTCGAAGCTGAATAAAGGGAACCTTTTGATCAATAAATATTTTCGTTAAGGGAATATACCCGACCCGTGGCTCGGAAAGTATGCCGTAAAAACCAAAAGAGGAACTATACGTTGTCACGTTATATCACCTTTTTTGATGACCCGATAATCATCCTTGCCATCTTCCATTATATAACCAGCTTCTTGGATCTTCCCTCTCAAAACATCGGCACGAGACCAATCCTTTGACTGTTTGGCTTGCCAACGCTCTAAGGCCAGATCTTGAACCCAAGTGGGAATAGACTCAATGCGGGGTGGCTCAACTTTAAGCCCTAATACATTGAGGAATTCAAGAAGAAGCTCATGATAAACGAGAGACTTTGAAGCATTCAAGGCTTTAACTACACTAAAAATAACCGCCAACGCTTTAGCCGTATTAAGATCATCATCCATTGCAGCAATAAACTCTGCTTTGAATCGCGCAACTTCATCATCCAGACTGGATGAATCGAGCCCTTCTTGAAATAGGGCATGTGCAATACGGGAATAAGCCGTTGCGACCTCTTTAAGTTCTTGATCTGAATAGTTAATGGGCATACGATATTGGGTCATCAAAAAAAACATTCGAAGTACGGGTGCGGGTACCGTTTTTAATACTTCTCGAATTGTGAAAAAGTTTCCCAGCGACTTACTCATCTTCTCTTCATTAACTTTAACAAAGCCGTTATGAACCCAATAATGGGCCATAGGCCTCCCTGTCAGCGCTTCGGTTTGAGCGATCTCATTTTCATGATGAGG
>CAIUCY010000204.1 GCA_903897765.1 uncultured Candidatus Marinamargulisbacteria bacterium
GAACCGACGGGAAACCTCGATCCTGATTCCTCTTGGGAGATCATGCAGATCCTCAATAAGATCAATATGTCGAATACGACCGTTATTGTGGCTACGCATGATAAAACCATCGTCGACCTTATGAGAAAACGTGTTGTTGCCATTCATGGCGGGAATATTGTTCGAGATCAACAGTTAGGACGGTACCATGAACCTGAGAGTTATTAAGTTTTTCTTTGGGGAAGCCCTGATATCGCTACGTCAAAATATGGTGATGTCGATCATATCGGTCATGACCATCAGCATTTCCCTTATTCTTTTGGCTACCTTTATGATGCTTTTTATTGATATCAATTCTGCTCTCGGCAATGTTAGCCGGAATCTTAATGTGGTCGCCTATTTAGATAAAGATATTACCTCAACGGGTATTGCTAAAGTTGAAGAACAACTGGCTTCCATTGAGGGTATTCATTCCTTTTCCTTCGTCTCAAAAGAAGATGCGTGGCAACGCTTGAAAAGCAAATTTCGTTATCAAGAGGATATCGTCACGTTGGTGGTGGGTAACCCCCTGCCTGACTCATATATCATTCGATTAAATACAGTTGATGATATAGAAAAGATCACTCGAGACTTGGGGTTGATCGAGGGGGTCAAAGATGTTCGATATGGTCGTAGTATGGTTACCAAACTGCGGAAATTTGTCCGTATATTCAATATCGTAGCTGTTTCAGTGGTCGGGTTCCTCTTATTGGCCACGTTCCTTATTACCATTAATACGATCAATCTGACGATACTCTCAAAACGAAGCGAAGTGCAGATCATGAAATTAGTCGGAGCGAACAATAGTTTTATCAAATGGAGCTTTCTCATCGAGGGTTTTATTCTTGGTATTATGGGGGCTCTTATTGCTACGCTCGTGTCATCGGTGCTTTTCCATTTTGTGAATGTGAAGATCCAAGATGCCTTCCCTTTTATTGGTGTTTTTACGCAGGGAATAGATATTATTACGCTTGATATTATTCTTTTGGGACTGGGGACCCTTATCGGTGTTTCCGGTAGCTTTTTTTCGATTCATAATTTGTTGCGTGGGATACTGAAGAAATAGGAAAAGGGAGGCATTAACGTGTTACATTGGTTACGCACTTACGGAAGAGAGATCATGTTAGCGACGGTTATTCTGTTTATTGGGTCATTGTTTGGGATCGGGACGATGTCGATGTTTGGAAATAAAAAGAATCAAATTAAGCAACAGAATGAAAAATTATCGACGATTGCTACTGTTGATGGAAAACCGATAGACGAAACGCGGTTTAATCGACAATTTAATCAAGCATTCGCTTCGATCCCTCAAGATCAACGAATCTTGATCGACCCTGATGTGATCGATTATTACCGATACGATGCCCTTCAGCGCACGGTTGGTTTTATGATGATGATGGGAGAGGCTAATAAGCAAGGGGTAAAGGCCTTATCACAAGAAGTTAATTATCGTATTGATCAGATCGTCAAAATGTATCAAATGAAGAATGTTGCGCAATTAAAGAAAACACTGAAGCAACAGAATGTTACGTGGAAAAGTTTTAGAGATGAGCAAAAAGATGAGATCATTGTCGCTAAGACAGTCAATGGTATTGCAGCTCGAGCTGTTGTGACCCCCTATGATAAAAAGATGGCGTTCGTGGAGATACAAGCTCGTCATATCCTCGTTAAGATCGCTTCTGATAATCAAGAAGAAGATGTTATTGCTATTAAAAAAGCAGAGAAAATATTCGAGGCTGCTTTGTCAAATCCCAGTGGCTTCGCTGCTTTAGCCAAACAATACTCTGATGATAAGATATCAGCTGCGAATGGGGGCGATTTGGGATGGATCAGTCGAGGCCAAATGGTGCCGGAGTTTGAGAAACAGCTTTATAAAATGAAACCTGGAGACATTATCGGGCCGGTGAAGACTGAGTTCGGGTATCATATTATTATGTGCACGGGTCGTAAGGATAAACCGATCCCCGTTGGCGTGACGGATCAACAAATTGAGCAAGAGATCCTTCAACAGAAACAGCAAGAGGCTGTTCGTAAATGGATCAAGCCGATCCAAGACAGTGCTAATGTTGTTATTGTTGATCCTATGCTATTGGCGTACGAATATCGAGTTAAACAGCAGTATCTTCAGGCATCGCTTGAATACCAAAAGCTATTGTCGAGCCAACCGCAAAACCTTTTATTGTATGTTCA
>CAIUCY010000205.1 GCA_903897765.1 uncultured Candidatus Marinamargulisbacteria bacterium
AGCGAAATATTTCGACTCGCTTCCCTACAAACTTACGGGCGCGCAATCTCGAGTGATAGCCGAGGTACTTGAAGATATGAAAAGTGAACGCCCCATGAATCGTTTGGTTCAAGGGGATGTTGGTGCTGGTAAAACAGAGATCGCCATGGCGGCCATATTAATGGCACTCGAAAATAACTATCAAGCAGCTATTATGGCACCGACAGAAATTCTGGCGACACAACATTATCAAAAAATGCTGCACTATTTAATGCCGCTTGGCGTCCGAGTCGAGCTATTAGTGGGAAGTCTCAAAGCCAGTACGAAAGCACGCAAACAACAGCTTGTTAGTAGTGGCTCGGCGGATCTGGTCGTGGGTACGCATGCGCTCATTCAAGAAAAAGTGGGTTATGATCATCTTGGGCTTGTCATTATCGACGAGCAACACCGTTTTGGTGTTTTACAACGTCGTGCTTTGACGAAGAAAAGTGGGGAAGTGGTTGACCTGCTCGTTCTAACCGCTACGCCCATACCCCGTTCATTGACCTTAACCCTCTACGGTGACTTGGATAAGTCTATTCTTGATGAATTGCCCCCTGGACGTATTCCTATAAAAACTGTTTGGGTAAAAAAACTGGATGCTTATTGGATGAATGCCGTCCGGTCAGAAGTCGCCAAAGGCAATCAGGTCTACTGGGTGTTTCCATTGGTTGAAGAATCTGAAAAGATCGACCTTAAAGCCGCAACGGAGGGAAGTCAACAAATCGCGTTAATGTTTCCTGATATGCGGGTTGGTCTTCTCCATGGGAAAATGAAACAGCGTGAAAAAGATGCGGTCATGTCTGATTTTCGTGAGAGGAAACTTGATATACTCGTTGCAACGACAGTCATCGAGGTTGGGGTTGATGTGCCCGATGCCACGATGATGATCATTGAGCATGCGGAGCGGTTTGGATTGTCCCAATTGCATCAACTTCGTGGACGAATCGGTAGGCGGGATAAACTCTCAACCTGTATTCTCATCAGTGCGACACGAACCGACAATAGTATGCGTCGATTAGGCGCTATGGTCGAGACAACGGATGGGTTTAAATTAGCTGAGGTTGATCTTGAGTTGCGAGGACCGGGTGATTATTTTGGTTCTAAACAAAGTGGGATCCCAACTATGGCTGTCGCGAATCTTCTCAAGGATGAACGGGTTCTACTTGAAGCCAAAAAGATAGCTGAACTTGTTGCTAAAGATCGAAATAATCCCCAATATGACGGTGTATTTAAGCGACTCCATGAACAGCCTCATTTGTATGTTGGTCAAGAGGGGATGAACTAACACCCTCTCGCTTGAATTCCATTTTCAAAGGTGTATTATTGCCCTATGATGATTGAGGCTTTTCTTTATTCTAAAAATGAAGATCATCGCGTCACCTGCGATCTTTGTGCTCATCGTTGCCCTATTATGCCCAGTCATTTTGGACGTTGTGGTGTCCGACAAAATATTGACGGCATCTTGATGACGCATGCCTATGGCCAGACGGTAGCTGAACATATCGACCCCATCGAGAAAAAACCGCTTTATCATTTTTTGCCTCATTCGCAAACCTATTCGATCTCTACGATTGGTTGTAATTTTAAATGTGGATTTTGTCAGAATGGGTCCATTTCGCAACAGACATTCAACGGCGGCGATCTTTCCCATTTACGAGAATCGCCACCATCGGATATCGTTACGCGAGCGCTTGACTCGGGGTGTAGCAGTATTTCATACACGTATACCGAACCGACCATTTTCTTCGAATACGCTTATGATATTGCTCGCATCGCCAAACAAAAGGGGCTCGCTAATATTTTTGTGACCAATGGGTATATGACAAAAGAAGCCCTTGACATGATCGCCCCTTTTCTTGATGCATGTAATGTGGATCTAAAGGCCTTTTCAGGTTCTTTTTACAAAACAATATGTAAGGCAACCCTTCAACCTGTTCTTGATACCATTCTAGCCCTCCACCAAAAAAAGATTTGGATCGAGCTAACCACCTTACTTATTCCTGATCAAAATGACTCGGTTGAAGAACTTACCCAAATCGCTCAATTTATCTATAATATTGACCCCGATATCCCGTGGCATCTTTCTCGTTTTTTCCCTCGATTCCAATTTCTAGATTACGAGGCTACACACATGCATAGTCTTGAAATAGCTGCAGATATCGGGCGCAAGATGGGCATTAAGCACGTGTATATTGGGAATGTTTAAAACACTCTCCTACAAAACTAAAGCGACCCCAAAAATACTATAAATATCTTTCCCACTCGTTTGTTCCATATATTTGTATTGATACGTCAGTCCTAGATTGTGGGTGAAAAAGACATTCGCTTGCAAGGTAATGACCGGAAGTGTTTTTACTTTTTGATACATCAGCATATACTTGGCATCAATATCAATAAAATGGTGGAAGTTAAAGTGCCCGTTCATGCCAGCTAAAGGGTAGTTTTCTCCTGAATTAACAGGAATGAGCCCCGGTCCAGGGGACATGGTGACACTCCCCCCTACAGACTCTCTCCCATAACCGATGTAAGGAAGAAAACGAGTTTGTAAGCCACTGATCCATTCCCCTGTTTGGACATATTTCCCAAAGCGGACATAAACCTCTTTAACGTCATTGTACATTTTAAATACACTAAGTCCTGAGATATTGCTGCCCGCGTCCATATTGATCAAAATATTATCATAGCCAAGCCCCAAAACCCATTTGTCACCCTCGCCAAAATACAAATCAGCATTCCCATGAAGTCCATTTACTTTTGAATAATTTACATTGGGGGCTTGGTAGATAAAGACATTCATTTGTCCAATCTCGGGGCTGACGTATTGTAAATAAACACCGTCCATCATTTGAGTGTCCTTTAAGTCGATCCCTGATTTATTGTATGCATTATATATATTGCCATAATAAGGGGCGACGATAAGGATATCTTTGGCGAATAGGGTATTCGACAAAAAGGCTAATCCTAATATCAAACAAAGTTGTTTCATCATAAAATTCATATGGTTCTCCTAGGGTATAAAATGGTTGGCACAATATTAACCGAAGAGGCATCGCTCATCAACATAATAATACCATCTTCAATATGACAGGTCAGTTGCATCGATCGTTCAGCTAGTATGGCAAGGGATTGTGAGGATTCGAAAGGCAGTAATATGACGGTCAAGTTTGGTCGACATGTAAAATCATTTTGATTTTTTTTCCACCATAGATCAGTATGCGCTCCGTAAAGGATCAGAACGACATCTTTTGCGCGGCCACAGGCTTTGCGAATGATACGCTCATCGGGTTGGCCTATCTCTATCCATAAGTCGATTGCGCCAGTTAGGTCTTTTTTCCAAAGCGCAGGCTCATCGTCCTCGCTTATATCTTTGCCAAAAGTCAGGGCTTCGTCGGCGAACAGGGCAAAAGCGAGTAGTCGAACCATCAATCGTTCATCGGTTTCTGAAGGGTGCTTGGCTAAAGTAAGCGAGTGTTCCTCATAATAATGCGTATCAAGATTCGCTATGTTCAGGGTTGCTTTGTAAACAGTTGCCTTAAGTGCCATGCGTGTAATCATAGCATTATTTTGGTATAATACAGGGCATGGGAATATTGAAAGAACCCCTTAACGGACTATTACATTTAATAGGCGCTAGCCTCGCTATTCCGGCAGCTATTATCCTTGTCGTCTTAAGTTGGGGGTCGCCTCTTGCAGTTGTTTCGTTTGCGATTTATGGGATATCTCTGTTCTTGCTTTACTTGTTTAGCACCCTCTATCATTGGCTTCCTGCGCGCGCCAGTGGCAAAGGGCAAGTTTTTCGAAAGCTTGATCATTTAGCGATTTATCTATTAATTGCCGGAACCTATACCCCTTATTCGCTGATCGTTATTGGTGGCATCAGCGGTTGGTTCCTTTTCTCTATTATTTGGATATTAGCGATCACGGGCATTGTTTTTCAATCTATCTACATCAATCTGCCTCGTTGGTTAACGACCACGGGGTATCTGATTATGGGATGGATGGTCGCGTTCCATTTGCCTGCTTTATTAGCAAAGCTCCCTCCAGAAGGGCTGTATTGGCTTATTGCTGGTGGGGTTGTCTATTCATTGGGTGGTGTTATTTATGTTCTTAAAAAACCTAATTTCCATCGACTATTTAACTTTCATGCCTTATGGCATGTCTTTGTTTTGGGAGGGTCGATCTGTCATTTCATATCTCTTCTTTACTATGTTCTGACCATTGCAAGGGTTGATTGGGGGATATAAGATATAATCATGTGTAATGATGATAAAAATATTATTGATGCGTTAAACTGGCGATATGCGACAAAAAAATTTGATACAGCCAAAAAAGTATTGCCGGGTTTACTGGATATTATCCTTGAGGCGATCCGGTTAACCCCCACTTCCTTTGGACTTCAATCTTTTCACGTCACTATCGTTGAGAACCCTGCCAAGAATGAAGCGTTGATCAAAGCTGCCATGAAACAAGATAATGTGATCACCGCCCCGGTTCTTCTGGTTTTTTCTGTGGATACGCGCCTAAAGGCTCATATCGAAAAATACGTCCAAAACATGAAGGATAACCATGTCCCTGAAAAGTTCATTAAAAAAATGAAGTTCATTATGCCTCTTTTTATTTTCATGAAAACACTTTTTATTTTCAAGAATCAATGGCTCGCGAAGCAAACTTATATTGCTCTTGGTGTGGCTTTAGTCGCAGCCGCAGAGCATGAGATAGATGCTTGTCCGATCGAGGCATTTTCATCACATAAAGTTGCTTCTGCTCTTAGATTGTCTGGTCATCATAAACCGGCTGTTATTCTTGCATTAGGTTACCGTGCCTCGACCGAGACACCCCGCGAAAAGTATCGACTCTCTTCAGGTGAATTGTTTACACATGTTTAGTAGAATATTTCAATAGGGAGGATTTGAATATGGCAAACAAAGAGCAGTTAGGTAATAAGAACAATAAAAAGGTTGCGACCAAAACCTTAAAAGAAAAAAGAGCTGAAAAGAAAGAAAAGAAGAAATAGCTTTTGTTGTTCGGGATTCTTACCCCAATTCTTCCTTGACTTCAATTATTCCTTTGCCATACTAAGGAGATCGAGGTAAAGGAGTTCATTATGGAAAACAATTTGGATTTTACGTATTTAGACCACAACGCAACGACGTATGTCGATCCACAAGTGATCGACGCCATGGCTCCTTACTGGGGCGTGAAATTTGCTAATCCTTCCAGTATCTATGACATCAGTCAGGATGTTCGAACCGATCTCGATATGGCTCGCACAAAAATGTTAAGTCTATTAGGTGCTTCGAACGGGAAGGTTGTTTTTACTGGGGGTGGAAGCGAGTCCGATAATTTGGCTATTAAGGGGTTTGTCTATGCTAATCAGAAAAAGGGAAAGCATATCATTACCTCAACGATCGAGCATCATGCGGTAGGACACACCTGTGAGTTTTTAATAAAACAGGGCTTTGACGTCACCTATGTTCCGGTGACGACCCAAGGGGTTCTCGACATAACAGCGTTTAAAGCTGCTCTTCGACCTGACACTATTTTAGTGAGTATCATGGCGGCTAATAATGAAACAGGGGTTATTCAGCCCCTTTCTGAGATTGGTAGGATCACTAAAGAAAAAGGGATCGCTTTTCACACGGATGCTGTTCAAATAGGGGGGAAAATCCCTATTGAAGTTGACGCATGGAATGTGGATCTTTTAACGCTTTCTGCTCATAAGTTTTATGGTCCAAAGGGGATAGGATGCCTCTATATCCGAAAGGGAATTCGTCTTCAACCCCAAATTCATGGGGGCTCGCAAGAGTTTGATCTTCGTGCAGGCACCGAGAATACGGCTGCTATCATCGGGATGGTCAAGGCGCTGGCACTTGCCAACGGATCGATGATTGAGGAATCCAAAAGAGAACAAGGTCTACGTGATCATCTTGAAGCCGCTATTAAGCGAGATATCCCTGAGATAATTATCAACGGGCAAGGGGCACCACGATTACCCAATACCCTTAATGTCATTATGAAATACGTTGAAGGGGAGGGCATGCTTCTATATTTAAATATGAATAAGATTTATGCCTCATCAGGGTCTGCCTGCACGTCTGGATCGCTTGATCCCAGTCATGTTTTACTTGCGATGGGTATACCTCATGAGTTTGCCCATGGGTCACTTCGTTTTAGTTTCGGGAAAAAAAATACCGACTCTGATGTTAAAAAAGTTATCGCCCTTTTGCCAGGAATTGTGAGACAATTACGGAGCATGTCGCCGCTTTGGCCAGAAAATAGTTAATAAAGGAGTTTTGTCATGGTTGAAGCTTATAGTGAAAAAGTGATGGATCACTTTTCTCACCCTCGAAATGTGGGGTCAATTGAAAATGCGAATGGTATCGGACAAGTTGGGAACCCTACCTGTGGCGATATTATGAAAATGTATCTTGTGGTGGAAAATAATATTATAACCGATGTCAAATTTAAGACCTTCGGTTGTGGTGCTGCGATCGCGACGAGCTCCATGGCCACAGAGATGATAAAGGGTAAATCCATAGAAGAAGCGCTCAAGATCACCAACCATGCCGTGGCAGAGGCGCTTGATGGTTTGCCGAAAATAAAAATGCATTGCTCCGTCCTTGCGGAAGAGGCCATTCAGTCTGCGATTAATGACTACTTATTAAAATCGACGGGGATAGGTCTTCCGGGCTATAAACCCAAAGAAGAATCCTGTGGAATCGGAGGGCATTAATGGTCGCCATAGTCAACGGTACAGAAATTGACGTATTTTATACCGGACGTTATATAGACGGCGAGATATTTGATCAGTCAACACCTGAAGCCCCCCTTTCATTTACGGTTGGACAGGGCGATGTGATCCCCGGATTTGATGCGGCAGTTCTAGGTCTTAAAAAGGGCCAAAAAACGACAGTCACGATCGAGCCGATCGATGCTTATGGAGAATATGAAGATGATTTGATCATTTCAATGGACAAAGATCAATTTCCTGAGGATGCTGTTATTGAACCGGGGATGCAATTTATGCTTCGAAGCCCTGAAGGGATGGGACAAATGGCAACAGTCGTTTCAATGGATGAAAATGAAGTTACCCTAGATCTTAATCACGTTATGGCCGGAAAAACACTTGTTTTTGATATTGAAGTGGCTGCTATTAGGGGGTAATGATGCGCTGGGTGGATATTCTGAACGAACATCGCGATATGGTGGACACGTTGATCGATCTTGAACCGATGATCAATCAAGCGGCGGTCTCTATTGTAGAATCTATCATGCATGGCCATAAGATCCTCATTTTTGGAAATGGGGGGAGTGCTGCCGATGCACAGCATTTTGCCGCAGAGCTTACGGGGCGTTATAAACGTGAACGTCGCGGGTTGCCGGCCATTGCTTTAACAACAGATACCTCTGCAATAACAGCCATTGGCAATGATTATGGATTTAATAAAGTCTTCAGTCGTCAAGTTGAGGCACTAGCTCAAAAGGGGGATGTGCTTGTTGGCATCTCTACCAGTGGTCAAAGCGAGAATGTGCTTCGTGCTTTGGAATTGGGTTCGACTCTTGGATGCAAAACGATCAGCTTAACCGGCAAAGATGGAGGAAATATCAAAGATGTTTCCGATATCTCTATTAATGTTGCGATGAACAATACCCCTCGGGTTCAAGAAGGACATATCACCATTATTCATACGATTTGTGAATGGGTTGAGGAGGCCTTTTGTGCCTAAAAAACCCTATGCGATAGGCATTGATATTGGTGGAACAAAGATCGCTGCGGCGATAGCCGATTATACGGGTAAGATCATTAAGCAGAACATGATCCCCACCGATGCCAAAAAAGGTGGCGATTTTGTCGCCGATCAAATTGCTCAGTGCGTGACGGCTCTTAGACAGGATGCAGGGGTTTCTGCCAATGAAGTGAACGCTATTTCCCTCGGCATCCCAGGACAAATTGACGCAAAATTAGGGATTGTTCGTAACGCCCCCAACATTAGCAATTGGAAAGACTATCCCCTTAGAGATAGATTATTGAAAAAAGTGGGACCGATCCCCATTTATCTCGAAAATGACGCACACTGTGCGGCTATGGGCGAACTTTATTATGGCGCAGGAAAAACCTTTAATAATATGGTTTTTATGACAGTGAGTACGGGTATTGGTGGCGGGGTTATTATCAATCGAAAACTGTGGCCAGGCACTCATGGCGTAGCAGGTGAGGTTGGCCACATGACGCTCAATCTTCCTACGGATGATGAAGTCGAATGTGGTTGTGGACGTAAAGGATGCCTTGAAGCCTATGCCTCTGGGGTGAGCATGGCCAAACGTGCTACAAAAAAACTGAAAGAAGCTTCAGTTTTGCGCGATAATTATGGTCGTAAAGTTCTTGAGCTTTCAGAACGGAACAGTAACAAGATCACGTCGATCATTTTATCTGAGGCCGCTCAGGCTGGCGACGAATTCGCTATCGATATGATCAAAGAGAATGCCTATTATATCGGGATAGCCTGTGCGAATTTAATGACGATCCTTGATCCAGAAGCCATTGTGATCGGTGGGGGAGTTAGCAAGATCGGTGATCTATTGTTTGATGAGATCCGTGCCACCGCTTATGCTCATGTAAGCATGCTTCGAGGGATCAATACGCCTATAGAACCCGCAACGACGGGAACAGATGCGGGACTTCTAGGTGCTTTAGCCGTAGGTCTTTCTCAATGATCTTCATCGTTGATTACGATGCGGGGAATATTCGTAGTGTTGATCGTGCTTGTCGACATTTAGGATACCCAACAACCATTACAAAAGACATTGCGATTGCGTCACCAGATGATACGATCATTCTTCCGGGCGTAGGGTCTTTTGGACATGCGATGGCTAGCTTATCCGCATCGACATTAGATCGCCAGTTGAAAGATAAAATAGCCGATGGGATCCCGTTTATGGGGATTTGCTTGGGTCTTCAAATGCTATTTGATTCCAGCGAAGAATCGCCGGGGGTAAAAGGACTGTCCATTATTGAGGGTACTGTTAATAAATTTATTGACCCCACGCTACCCATTCCTCAGATAGGATGGAATACGATCGAAACGCATGATCCTGATTTTAAAGAATTTGATCAACAATATTTTTACTTCGTTCATTCCTATTATGTAAAACCCTCCCATTCGTCTGTTATGATGACGAAAACGGATTACACATTGACTTATACATCAGCAATACGTAGGCCAAGGATGATCGCTACCCAATTTCATCCTGAAAAAAGTGGGGATGTTGGATTGGCCTTTTTATCCAAATGTTTGGAGATCCTTCATGAGTAAACCTTTATTGATCCCTGCAATTGATCTCTATGCGGGACAATGTGTTCGTCTGGTCAAAGGGGATTATACTCAAATGACGACCTATACGAATGATCCACTCGATACAGCGTTGATGATGCAAGATGAAGGTGCGGACATCATTCATATCGTCGATCTAGAGGGTGCCAAATTGGGCATGCCTGTCCATGCCGATCTTATTGGAAATATCCAAAAGCGTTTATCTATACCTGTCGAAACGGGGGGGGGTATCCGTTCACTTGATTCCGTTGAAACCCTTATCGATGCGGGTATACAACGCATTATTCTTGGGACGATCTCGGTCACTGACGTGGACTTAACCTCCCAGTTACTAAGAATGTTCCCAATACACATTATTTTGGGTCTTGATGTGCTCGATCGAAACATTGCAATAAAGGGATGGGTAGAGGATTCTGGCGTGACGATCGACAACATCATTGCAAGCTATCTTCCCAAAGGATTATCCGAGATCATCGTAACCGATATCGCCCAAGATGGGATGCTAAAAGGACCTAATGTTCAGCTTCTTCAAGGTCTTGTTTCTGCGAATGACGTTAAAGTGATCGCTTCGGGTGGTGTTAGCTCCTATGGTGACATTGAGGATCTATGTAAAATTGATCATTTAAATGGCATTATTGTGGGTAAAGCCATTTACGAAGGGCATTTGTCTGTTAAGCAATTACGGAGGATCATCGATGCTTCCTGATCAAGACCAACTTAAATATGATATTGATGTATTGCTTAGTAAATATGCGACAGGTGATGCCTACAAAGATCAACTTATTCGCGATTTTATGTTATCAACTGTTTTGTTCAATTGGGAAGATCCTGAACCAGAAGAAATTTTGCCTCTTACTGAGGGGCTTAATGAGATCAGAGAAGCTATTGCCATGTTTAAGGGACATAAATACACTCCCAAAATTACTATTTTTGGATCCGCTCGTACAGAGAAAGACAATGCTCTTTATCACTTAACCTATGATTTCGCCCACTTAGCCGCAGGGCATGGATATAAGATCATTACAGGTGCGGGCCCAGGTATTATGGAAGCAGGCAATGCGGGTGCTGGTCCAGAAAATAGTTTTGGACTTGCCCTTCATTTACCTTTTGAGAGTTTCAGTAAAGTGTTTGAAAATCATCCACAAAATATGACGACTTTCAAACATTTCTATTCTCGAAAACTTACATTTTATCGTGAGTCGCAGGCTATTGTTGTCATGCCAGGTGGATTTGGAACGATGGATGAGATCTTTCAAGGGTTGGCTTCGATCCAAACCGGAAAATACAATGTTCGGCCGTTTATTCTCCTTGATAGGCCTGATGGGACTTTTTGGAAGGAGTTTGATGAATGGATACAAAAAAACCTTCAAGGTGATCGTTATATCAGTGGCAGTGATCTTTGTTTTTATCAATTAGCCACGAACGCTCACGAAGCATTAGAAATTATAAAACAATGCTATCGTCATTTTCATTCCTATTTTATCTTAAATGGCCGATTATTTTTACAACTTAAAATTCAGCTTTCACCCGAACAACTTGCCTCGACCAATGAGATCGCGCTTGAAAATGGCTTTAGTGAACTTGTCCACGTCCGAGAACGATATTACAATAATGCAAACCTATCCGTTTATTCCTGTCAAAAACATAACAAACACAGTTTCGCAATCATTCATCAATTGATCCATTATATTAACAGGTTTTAATCCGCGGGAGAGGTCAATGATCATTACCATTACAGGTCGTGCGGGGTCAGGCAAGGATTCGGTTGTTAACAGGCTCCGATTACCAAACGATTATCAGGTTCTCGATGCTGACAGCTTGGGGCATGAATGCCTAATGGATAAAACGATCATTCAGCGCCTTAATGAGGTCTTTGCTGGATGTGTAGAGCGAGGTGTCGTAAACCGCTCAAAATTAAGCGCTATGGTTTTTCCTTATCGTGTAGGAGCACTCAATAAAATTGTTCATCCGTGTCTTATTGCAAAAATAAAAAACCGACTTACACCAAATACAGTTATTCATGCGGCTCTTTTGAAAGAATTAAAACTAATTCCTATCAGTGATGTGATCGTTTTGGTCGATTCAACCCTCGAAAATACGCTAAATCGAATGACGTCTCGTTTCAGGAAGAAAGATATGCAACGACGTCTTCGGGCACAACGGTCCTTGCTCTGGTATCGACATCAAGCCGATATTATTATTAAGAATAATGGGACTCTCAATGACTTACAAAAGAGCGTAGATCAATTATGTCAAACTTTGTTCTAGAGTCACCCTATCAACCTGCAGGTGATCAACCCCATGCTATTTCAGAGCTGGTCACGGGGGCGCTTGCGGGAAATCGTTTCCAAACATTGTACGGTGTTACTGGAAGCGGTAAGACCTTTACCTTGGCTAATATTATTGCTCAGCTGAATCGACCGACCCTTATCATCGCTCATAACAAAACCTTGGCCGCTCAACTGGCCAGTGAATATAAAGAGTTTTTTCCCAATCATGCGGTTGAGTATTTTATTAGTTTTTATGATTATTACCAGCCCGAAAGTTATTTGCCAACAACCGATACGTATATCGAAAAAGACTCCTCGATCAATGATGAGATCGACCGCTTACGGCACAAAGCGACCTATTCGCTCCTTAATCGACGTGATGTCATTATTGTGGCCTCCGTGTCGTGTATATATGGACTCGGTTCGCCTGAGGCTTATGCTGAAGGAAGCTTTATGCTGGAGGTGGGTGCGACGGTCAACCGAGAAAGGGTGATCGACAAATTGGTCAGCAATCGTTATGAAAGAAATGATGTCAATGTTACACGCGGAAAGTTCCGTGTTCATGGGGAAGTCATCGAGATTTTTTTGGCCTATGACGAGAATATCTTGCGTATCGAGTTTTGGGGTGACGAGATCGAGAGTATCGCCTATCTTGACCCGCTTAATCGGTCGATCATTAGTCGCTTTGAGCGGTTTATGATCTATCCAGCAAGCCATTATGTAGTAGCAAACGATGATATGAAGACCGTCATTAAGACCATACGAGCCGAGTTGAAAGACCGACTTGCTGTGTTTAAAGCGGAAAACAAATTACTAGAGTATCAACGTCTTGAACAACGCACGAACTATGATCTCGAAATGATGCAAGAAGTCGGTTATTGTTCTGGGATAGAGAATTATTCTCGCCACTTAACAGGCAGAAAACCTGGCGACCCCCCTTATACGTTAATGGATTATTTTCCTGATGATATGCTAGTCATTGTGGATGAATCTCATCAGACATTGCCCCAGGTTAGAGGAATGTTCGCGGGCGATTTCTCACGTAAGAGCGTATTGGTCGAACATGGGTTTCGTCTCCCTAGTGCTCTTGATAACCGTCCCCTTCATTTTTCTGAATTTGAAGCCAAAATGAAACAGGCTATTTTTGTATCAGCTACTCCGGGGCCTTACGAGCGAGAGCATTCGACTAAGACCGTGGAACAGATCATTCGTCCAACAGGATTACTTGACCCCCGTGTTGAGATCCGACGATCAGAGGGGCAACTCGAAAACTTGATGCAAGAGATACTAAAACGGATCGATCAGCAGGAGCGGACACTCGTCGTGACCATCACCAAAAAAATGGCTGAAGAGCTAACCCAATACCTGATGAATAAAGGGATCAGAACACGATACCTTCACTCTGATGTGGCGGCACTGGATCGTTTTGAGATCCTTCATGATCTACGTACGGGCGCTTTTGATGTTCTGGTTGGGATTAACTTATTGCGAGAAGGTCTTGATCTGCCCGAGGTCAGTCTCATCGGAATCCTTGATGCCGATAAAGAAGGCTTTCTTCGCGATGAGCGAAGCTTGATCCAAACCATGGGTCGTGCTGCCAGAAACATGAATGGAACCGTTATCCTCTACGCCGATCGAGTGACGAACTCAATGGAGCGAGCCATTGCTGAGACACAGAGACGACGGGCGGTTCAAGAGACTCATAATCTCGCCCATGGCATTACCCCTCAGACTATTCTCTCAAAAATTAAGGACAATATCCGTGGCCAAAAAAAAGAACAGCAAGAACGAATGACAAAAAAGATGCTTCGTGATCTTGAATGGCTCAAAAAAGTGAATAAATCCGAGATGGCGCCCAAAGATTTGATCGCGACCATCGAGGTGCTTCGCAAAGAAATGCGCCTTGCCGCTAAAGAGATGGCGTATGAAAAAGCGGCTATACTTCGGGATAAAATACGAGAATTGGAACAGGATGACCCCTTGGATGCTTAGAGTATTGATTTTGGTCGGAATAGGCCTAACCTTGTCATTTTCTGAGTATGCCCCTAGCGAGTTGCTTGTTAAATATCGAGATAGCACAGCTTTGAATAGTTTTTCAGTTGGGGTCATCACTGACAATGTATTGGTCCGCTCCCCCCATTTTCCGTTTAAGATCAGGAAACAAAATGACGTTATTGTTCGACGTAAAGGGATGAATATTCAAAATTCAATAAAACGGAATGCCTCTGAGGGTTTGCAGCGCGTTTTCCTGGGGCCAACGGATAATGTCGAAGACGCCGTTAAATGGCTAAACCAACAAAGTGACGTCGAATATGCCGTACCCAATTATATTTTTCATGCCCTTGATGTTGTTCCCTCAAATAATCCACAATACCTCGCTAATCAACGAAATATAGATGTGGCGGAAAACTTAGAAAGAGCATGGTCAATATCAACAGGCTCTTCCAGTATTATCGTGGCTGTTGTAGATACAGGGGTTGACTATACCCATCCCGATTTATCGGGCAAAGTCATATTAGGTCATAACTTCGTCAATAATAATGACGACCCCATGGATGATAACGAACACGGCACTCATGTCGCAGGTATCATTGGAGCTAAAAATGATGCCAATGGGGTTGTAGGAGTAGACTGGAATTGTCAAATTTTGGCTGTTAAAGTTCTCGATGCTACGGGAAGTGGGTATATGAGTGATGTCATCGCTGGCATTGACTATGCAGTCGATCATGGTGCTCGAGTGATTAATCTGAGTTTGGGTGGCTCTTGGGATTCATCGGGCACTACTCAAACTGCGATCAATTATGCCTATTATTCGAATGTGATCGTTGTAGCAGCGATGGGAAATGACAATAAGGATATCTCGACCAGTAAGGTCTCACCTGTATGTAATGATGGGGGGCAAAATATGGTTGTTGGTGTGGCCTCAGTTAGGCTTTCAGGAACAAGGGCCAGCTATTCAAACTATTCGGCAACGTATTGTGATATAAGTGCCATAGGAGAGTCCGTATATAGCACTATACCCGGAGGGAGCTATGCTACGTTAAGTGGAACGAGTATGGCGACACCCATGGTGAGTGGCTTGGCGTCGCTCATTTTATCCCTCAACCCCAACCTTACGAATGTTGATGTCTTGAAAATTATTAGGGG
>CAIUCY010000206.1 GCA_903897765.1 uncultured Candidatus Marinamargulisbacteria bacterium
CCCTGATCCACTTTATGACCCTTGCAACCCGAACAAACTTTGACCCGGATGCGCTCTTTGATTTTATTCGAAAACGTCCCGAAATTCGGATCATTGATCATCCCTCTATCTGTTTTAAGTCTTTGGGTGAAATGATCAAACGAAATGGTGAGATCATCAACTCAGACTTTATTTTAATGAATAAAGGTGGGCTTGTTTTGGGAACCCTTTCTCGCTTTGTTGAAATGACAAATGAAGCCCATATACATATTGGAAAAAGAACGCAAATCGGCCCTTTTGTCCATATCGATGCTTCGAAGGGGACTGTTTATATTGGAGAAGACGTTGTCATTAAAGCCAATGTCGTTATAGAAGGCCCCGTGTTTATTGATGATCACGTGATCATTCAACCCGCTTTTGTTCGAGGCAATACCTCGATCGGTCATCATTGTCGTGTAGGTGGTGAAATAGAGGGTACCATCATGCTGCCTTATTCAAATAAATATCATGCGGGATTTTTGGGGCACTCTTACTTAGGTGAATGGGTAAATTTGGGGGCGATGACAACGACCAGCGATCTAAAGAATACCTACGGGACTATTCAGTTACAAATAGGTCGGAGTCGTATTGAGACGGAACAACAGTTTCTGGGCAGCTTAATTGGCGATCATGTAAAAACAGGGATTGGATCCCTTTTATCGACAGGTTCAGTTGTTGGGTTTGGTGCCATGTTGGCCATAAGTGGCCCCCTGCCTCAATGGATACCTTCGTTTAGTTGGTTAACATCGATCAAGTCAGAGCGATACAATTTTAATAAGTTTCTTGAAACGACAACACGAGTTTGGTCAAGACGAGAACGAACCCTGCTCCCCCATGATTGTGCATTCCTTGAAATGATCTACCGACAAACTGAGGCAGAGCAGAGTTAGTTATTTTTCAGATGCAACTAAGTTTTCAAGTTTCGCAAGAAAACGTTCAAGATCAACCTTCTCTGTTTTTTTAGGTCCAAGGCTCATAGCAAGCAACCAGTCGGTTTTGGCTTGTTCATATTGCCCGAGCATATAATAACCTGATCCTCTACGAATCCAAGCGAGAGTATTCTTGGGTGCAACCTTTATCACGGTATTACATTCTTCAAGGGTGAGCCAATATTTCGATTCATAAAAGTAAACTAAAGCGAGATTAAGGTGCCGCGAGATGAAGTCTAATGTTCCGCCGGATAATTCTTCTGAGTCTGTTGGCTTTTTGTCGCTTGCCATTTTCTCGAGCATGGTATTCATTTTTACACGGGCAGAATCTTCCTTTTTCTGAATAACGTATTCCATTTCATCCGCTGCGGTTGGGTTATCGTCGACAAACTTTTTGAGCGATTCAATAAGCATCCGTTGATCATCAATACCTGCGACTTCTGTGTTGACAGTGGTCGCACTTACCCCAAAAGAACCCAGATACAAAGCGACTAACGTTCCAATAACTAATGACTTCTTTATCATAACTATCCTCCGTATTATTTTGTTTCTTTAGCCTTCTCAGGATGGTTAATGAGATCCATCAAGTGAAGAACGTTTGAGTTATCAACATATTTTGCAAGAAGAGGTTTGATCTCGATCGCAGCTTTATCTGTTTCACCTCGTACGACCATTGCCTTGATCCGAGAATAATCAGGCCAAATGGCTCGTTCGGCTTCAAGGCTTAGACCGAGTTTGTCGCTTAATTGTTCGAGCTTCTTGAGTTTAGCTATTTTTTTAATAACATCCTCGTCATTAGAATCAAGGATATAGGCTTTTTTCATGTCTTCAAGAGCGAGTAAAAAGAACCCTTCTCGGTATTTTTCGGTGCCGGATGAATGCCAATCTGAGGCTACATTTTTCTGTAGATCATTGATGATCTCACCAATTCCTAGATTGATCGAAAAGCGATTGTTGGCACCTAACTCACTATTGGAATAGGCATAGTCAAAACGAAACCCCGCGATTTCGCTGCTAAAGCCGAAGTTCGTTGACTCGTAATTTATTCCCCCCCTAATCGTAAGTAAGGGGTGAACCTGATATTCTGCTCCTAAAAACCATGTATTTGCATCATTTTCAAGGTCATAAGATAGACAAAAGCCTTTATCTCGGAACGCAACCCCACCGCGAATAACCGGTGAGAATTTGTCAGTAGAATACTTGTCAAGTTGGTAATCTAGAATATTCTGAACCGTTCCCGCAATGGTCAGAAAAGACAAGGGTCGGAACATAACACCGAGGTCACCCACTATTCGAGCGTCTGTATTGGTGTATAAGGTTCGTGTTACATATTTAACTGATGTTCCAATTGAGAGATTAGGTAAAATAAACGGTTGGGCATATGAAAGCCCCATTGATGTTTTTGAATCATAAAAGGCTCCTTGAGCAACGTTGTTTTGGTCACGAAGTTCCATGGGTGATGATTGTAGCGATACATATGAAAAACCGATGTGATTATCAACCATAGGAATAACACAGTTAAATGCGGTGAGTTGATACTCTCCATATAAATCGGACTGAAAAAAACTTCCTTCCATATTAGAAATTTGCAACATACCTGCCGGATTGGCATAAACCGCCGACGAATCGTTGGCTACAGCAACAAATGCACTTCCCATCCCAATACTTCTAGCACTGGCTCCGTAACTTAAAAAGGCGCTGGGCGTTCCCCCGTTGACACTAAATCCATACGAAAAAAGAACGATACCTAAAATGAATAGCTTATTATATTTTTTCAACATGTTCCCCCCACGGCCACGTTTTTGATTTGTTCTCAGATATGAGTATTCCCTATATAAATAATCTTAAACATAAATTTTTAAAATAGTTGAAATAGCCGTGAAATCCCTTATGGGGATTGGGAAAAACAATAATATCTTAAAGCAGATTAACGAAGAAGGGTATCGAAGGTATCTCCATCGAGAACTTCTTTCTCAATGAGAACAGATTCGATTTCAACTAGCTTTGCTTTGTTGGTTTTAATAATAATAGCTAAGGCTGATTGATAGGCGTCATCAAGAAGAGAAGAAATTTTATTGTCGATTATTTCGGCGCTGGAATCACAATAAACTTTTGCATGATCGTACATATCTCGACCCATAAAGACATTTTCTTGGGTTCGTCCAAAGGTTCGATTGCCAAGTTCGGTCATGCCGTACTCACAAACGATTTGATGCGCGATCTTTGTCGCTCGCTGGATATCATTGCTTGCACCTGTTGTGATCTCATCGAAAAAGGTTTCCTCTGCACTACGCCCACCCATCAAAATGGTCATCTCATTTAAGAGCTCTTGTTTGGATACGAGGTATTTGTCCTTTTCAGGCAGTTGTAATGTGTATCCAAGTGCGAGTCCTCGAGGAAGAATAGATATCTTGTGAACAGGATCCGTACCTTTTAACATTTTGGCGACGATGGCATGACCCAGTTCATGATAGGCAACAATGTGTTTTTCTTGTTCACTCATGACTTTGCTTTTCTTTTCGGGACCCGCAATGACCCTGTCAATCGATTCCCCAATTTCTCCGTTCCCAATGGTTTTTTTGTTACGACGAGCAGACAAAAGTGCCGCCTCATTAATAAGATTAGCAAGGTCTGCGCCAGAAAACCCAGCTGTTCGGCGGGCGATGACATCGAGATCAACGTCTTTAGCCAACTTCTTCTTCTCTTTATGAATGGCCAGAATTTGTTGGCGACCGATGAGATCGGGTTTATCTATAACAATTTGGCGATCAAAGCGACCCGGTCGAAGCAAGGCTTTGTCTAAAATATCAGGTCGATTGGTGGCCGCAATAACAATGACACTCGATTTGTCATCAAAGCCATCCAGTTCTACAAGGAGTTGATTTAAGGTTTGTTCACGCTCATCATGGCCCCCGCCAACGCCCGAACCCCTATGTCGTCCAACGGCATCCATTTCATCAATAAAGATGATCGAAGGTTGGGTTTTTTTAGCTTGAACAAATAGATCACGGACACGACTGGCCCCCACGCCAACGAACATTTCAACAAATTCAGAGGCACTAATACTGTAAAAGGCAACATTCGCTTCACCCGCGATCGCTTTAGCTAACAAGGTTTTACCGGTTCCTGGTGGCCCCATGAGCAAAACACCGCGCGGGATTTTAGCACCGATTTTTAAGAACTTATCCGGTGTTTTGAGAAAGTCTACGATTTCTTGTAGTTCTTCGACTGCCTCTCCGATACCCCCAACATCCTTGAAGGTTGTTTTTTTATTCTCATCTTTTTTCCATGCTTTAGCTCGACTTCGGCCAAACGACATGGCTTGGCTGTTGGCACCTTGAGCCTGCCGGAATATAAAAAACCAGATGCCAATAATTAAGACGAACGGAATAACTTGAATAAGAATATTAATAAGGAGGCTGTTATCTTCATGTCTAATCGTGACGCGAACGCCATTGATCCGAAGCCGCTCAAGAAGGCCGGAGTCCATAACGATGTTCGTATGGAATTTGACCCCGTTTAGGAAGGTGCCTGTCGCTAAGGAAGAAGCATTGTTAATGGAAAGGTCTTTGATCTGCTTGGCGTCAATGGCATTGATAAGGTCAGAATAGATGACTTCCTTAAGATCGGTTGCCTTGTTTTTCATAGGAGCAAACAATGAAAGCACGAAAAGAAAAAGAATGAGAGCTAAAAAGAAATTTCGAAAATTAAAGGACTTATTTATGGATGGCGGCTTTTTCTTGTTTTGTTTTTCGGTCGGTTCAGTTTTTTTAGGTGCCTTGGGCATGGTCAATGGCGTCCTCTCCATCAATTTCTTTTAATCGCACCGATATGGTATCACGTGATTGTGTTTTTAGGATATGCCCTGTGAAGTTTGCACAGAATGGGAGCTCTCGATGACCTCGATCGATGAGAACGGCTAGCTCAATATGTTTAGGTCGACCGTAGTCGAGAATGTGATCAATGGCGGCTCGAACGGTTCGTCCATGAAAAAGAACATCGTCAACGAGGATGATGCCTTTCTCGTCGATCGAACTCGGCAGCCACGTTTCTTGAATTTCACGCGTGGGCCCGCCAAGGTTCAGGTCATCACGATAGAGAGTAATATCAAGTTTCCCCAAAGAAACGTGTGTGTTCGTTTTTTTTATTAAATATTTTTGTAAACGCTCCGCAATAGGCGCCCCACCTGACATAATGCCGACAAGAACAAGAGAGTCAAGCTCGTGATGAGAGGCTATAATTTGATCCCCAATTTTTTCGATCAAGATGTCAATGGAGAGGGCTAGGCGTGCCATAGTAGCTAGACTATAAAACCCCTTTTGTAGAGGGAATGCCTGTTTCGCGAGGGTTTATAGCAACACCTGATGCGATCGCCTTGGCTAGGCCTTTAAAGATAGCCTCGATGATGTGGTGGGCGTTATCGCCATGGAGCATTTTTATATGAAGGGTCATCCCCGCGTGGTTTACAAAGGCAGCGAAGAACTCTTTGATCAGGGCAACATCAAATTGATGGAGTCCATGTTCAAAAACAACATCATATTCCAGATGAGCACGATTGCTAATATCGAGCGCGATGAGGACAAGGGCTTCGTCCATAGGGGTAATGTGTGAGCCATAACGGGTGATCCCTTTTTTATCTCCCAACGCTTCGGCGAAGGCTTGTCCTAGAACAATGCCAAGGTCTTCGGCGAGGTGGTGTCCATCTACCTCGGTATCGCCGGTTGCCTCTACGGTTAAATTAAAATAGCCATGACGAGCAAATAATTCGAGCATATGGCTCAAGAAGGGAATGCTTGTTTGGATCGAATGCGCCCCTGTGCCATCTAATTCGAGGGTGGCTGTGATGCTTGTTTCCTTTGTTTGACGGCGTAGGGTGGATTGTCTCATGGGTTTCATTTTACGGGGTGAGAGCGAGGTCGTCAAATAGTCTAGGGGGTTCGATCACTTGAGGACGAGGGGTATACTTCTTTCCTAGGTGTTTATAGGCATTGGCGGTTGCTACACGACCCCGAGAGGTTCGATCGATGAGACCGAGCTGAAGCAAGTAGGGCTCGAATACATCTTCAATGGTATTGGCATCCTCAGATGTGGCGGCGGCAAGGGTGTCTAAACCCACGGGGCCACCATTAAATTTCTCAATAAGGGTCAGCATAAAACGACGGTCAGCTTCATCAAGCCCCATGCTATCAACACCCAGTGCAGATAAGGTTTCATTGACGATAGCGGTTGAGATATGGCTCAGTTTTTGAACTTGAGCCCAATCCCTAACCCGCTTTAATAGACGAATCGTTATGCGAGGGGTTCCACGGCTACGACGGGCAAGCGCGAGCCCCGCTTCTTTTTCGAGGGTAAACCCAAGGGTTTGTGCCGAGTGATGGAGGATTTGCCACAACTCATCATCAGTATAGAAGTTCAGCTTTGCAACGTAACCAAAACGATCTCGAAGTGGACTTGATAGCATCCCAGCTTTGGTTGTCGCGCCGATAAGGGTAAACGGAGGGACGTCGAGGCGAATCGAGCGTGCAGAAGGCCCTTTGCCAATGATGATATCCAGCTTAAAGTCCTCCATTGAGGGATAGAGTATCTCCTCGACACTGCGGTTGAGGCGATGGATCTCGTCGATAAAAAGAATATCGTGTTCTTGAAGGTTCGTGAGGATGGCGGCCAAGTCGCCGGGTTTCTCGATCGCGGGGCCAGAGGTGGTTTTGACATGAACCCCCATTTCGTGAGCGATGATGTTGGCGAGCGTAGTTTTGCCAAGCCCAGGAGGGCCGTAAAAAAGACAATGGTCGATGGTTTCTCCCCGTTCCTTTGCGGCTTGGATAAGGATCTGTAGATTATTCTTGATGCCATCTTGACCTATGTACTGGGCAAAGGTCTTGGGTCGAAGCGAGGTCTCGACAATGGGATCTTCGGCGGTCTCGGAAGGGGTGGTAATGAGGTCGTCCATAACTTAATTGTATCATATGTTTACTTTTATTTTGTTTGTGGCATAATGTGACTATAAAGATATGACTATGGTTTCAGGAGATGGACATGATTATGTCGGCAGCAAAGTTTAAATCGGAATGTCTAGCCTTAATGGATAAGGTCAGCAAAACGCGCGAAGAAATTATCATTACTAAGCGAGGGAAGTCGGTTGCCAAGTTGGTTCCGCTCCAGAGTAATCCTCCACTAACTTTATTTGGGTGCCTGAAAGGAACCGCCGTTATTTTGGGCGATGTTGTGAGCCCGATTGATACAGAATGGGACGTCAGTGCCTAGGCTTCTGCTTGATACCCATATTTGGTTGTGGCTTCTCTTGGGAGATAAGCGTTTATCTTCATCCATGATAGACCTCATCGAAAAGGCATCGTCTGTTGGAGGGGTATACATTTCCCCTATTAGTATCTGGGAAATAGCCATGCTAGAAGCTCAGAACAGAATCCACCTCGGAAAAGATATTCATCAATGGGTGGAGGATGCCATTACGGTTTCGGGTGTTAAACAAACCGAACTGACGCCACAGGTACTCATTGATAGCACCAAACTCCCAGGGAATTTCCATAAAGACCCAGCTGATCGAATGATCATTGCAACTAGCCGAGCGAACGGACTTCTGCTCTTAACCCAAGATGAGCGTATTCTTGCCTATAGCCAAGAAGGATATGTCAATACGGTTCGATAACACGATTGTGGGCACGTGCCCACAATTCAAACGGTGCAATTGATCAAAATTGTCGCCAATTAAGATTATTATACGCGGCCGTTGTTTGGTTTTTTCGAAGGGTTTCGTCGGCGCTTAGTTTGGAGGCAAACTTATTATCAGGGTCAATTTCTAATATTAAATCAAGGTTGTGAAACAGATTTTGGCAATAGGGGTACTGGGGTTCGTTACGACGTTGTGTGGATCGGATAGCGTCAATATCCGCCCGCATGATACGAACTTCTCACCAGTGGCCCCGCGATAACCTTTAACCCCAAGGATTCGCCAAGTGCTGTGTAATGCTCATATTCGCTGGGGTCGACGATGCGATCGACGGGGTAGGATTTTTTTGAGGGGGCCAAATATTGTCCGATGGTGAGAATCTGAACCGGAAGATTAGCGACCTCACGAATCAGCGCCTCGACCTCGTCGGGGGTTTCACCGAGTCCCACCATAATGCCCGTTTTTAAGATTTGATGAGGAGCCCGTGTAGAGACCTGTTTCAACAGGTTGCTTGACCGCACATAATCCCCCTCAGGTCGGATCATCGGAAATAATCGGGGCACCATTTCGAGGTTATGATTAAACACCGTGGGGTGGGCATCGAGGACAAGGTTGATCGCCGCCGAGTTACCGTCAAAATCGGGCACAAGGATCTCGATCTTTACCGTGGGATGAGCGTGCCGAATAGCGGTCATGACGGCAACGAAGTGACCCGCACCGCCGTCAGGCAAATCATCACGGGTGACAGACGTTAAGACCACGTATTGTAAGTTGAAGTGGGCGATGGTTTCGAGGATAGCGTCAATCTCATCATCGGGTGTCTCGCCCTGAGTGCCATGATTAACCGCGCAAAACTTGCAATGTCGGGTACAGGTGTCGCCAAGCAGCAGAAAGGTTACGGTTTTCTGACTAAAACACTCGCCGCGATTGGGACACTTAGCCGATTCGCACACGGTATTCACGGGGCGGGGCAAGTCGCCGAGTTGGAAACGATGCTTGCGAATGGGGTTAATGAGGAAGCTAGGGAGGGTCATGGGTTCGCCTTTACTAGGTTTCGTAACCCATTCCAGTTGACGATGGCACACCCTTTATAGCTGAAATGTTCTTTCTCGCCGCCATAAACAACGATTTTATTGGCCAGTTCTCCGTATATCTTTTCAAAATAATGCATCCCCGCTAGAAACTTATCGTTGAAGGTCGCAGAGGTTTTAACTTCAATAAGATCGACACCAGTTGATTTTTCAAGAACAAAGTCTACTTCATTGCCTTGATGGTCACGAAAGAAATAAATATTGTCTGGAATGGATTGATTGTAATGTTGTTTTAAGAGCTCTGAATAGACAAATGTTTCATAAATTGCCCCCCGCAACGGGTGAGAGGTGAGCTGATCGATACTATAGATATTGAGCAGAAAACATAGGAGTCCGGTGTCTAAAAAGAATATTTTTGGGCTCTTAATGACCCGCTTGTTGATGTTTTTATAATAGGGTCGTACGGTTTTAAGAATGTAGCTGGCTTCTAAGACCGATATCCAACTTTTAATGGTATTGTGACTTGCCCCACATTCGTTTCCCAGTGTTGTCGTATTCAAGATTTGCCCACTTCTACCGGCGATCAGTTTTAAGAAAACCTCAAATTGTGACATGTCCTTGATATTAATGAGTTGTCGTACGTCCCGTTCGATATAGGTGTTTACATAAAATCGCATGGCTTCCGTTGGGTTTAATCCTTGGTCATAAATCCTTGGATAAAACCCCGTGAAAAGCAGGTCATTCATAGTTTTGAAAGGATGCGTTTGAAATATTTCGCTATATTGAAAAGGGAGAAGGGTTATCAGGGCGGTTCTACCCGCCAAGGATTGTGAAAGTTTTTGAAGCATCTCGAATTGCTGGCTTCCTGTTAAGATAAACATCCCGTTGATTTTTTTTTGATCGACAATTGTTTGAATATAAGAAAACAAATCGGGGCATTTTTGTATTTCGTCCAAAATGGCTCCGTCAGGAAACTGAGCCAGAAATCCACGCGGGTCATCTGTTGCATAGCGTCTGGTTTCAATATCTTCCAAAGAAACGTATGGTTTTGATATAAATAGTTGTTTGCATAACGTTGTTTTTCCGGATTGCCTTGGCCCCGTAACGGTCAAAACAGGATATTGCGTTGCCAATCGAGCCGCAATGGGTGATATTTCTCGTGCAATCATTTGTATCGTTTAATTATGGCTGTATTTTAAAAAAAGTCAATCCAACTTACAAACTTTAAAGTCAATCCTTGAAAACAGCGTTTTCAAGGGCCAACTTCAAAAGTTCGCCATAGGACGGGTGGGGTGCAACAAGCGTTGCGAGTTGGGAAAGGGGCGTTTTATCTTGAATAGCAAATTGCACGAGAGGGACAAGGTCTTCGATGACGACCCCAAAACCATGGAAACCGAGGAGTTGATCGTTTTTATGGATCAGTCGGACCCATCCTTCGCTTGAGTCCTCCATGTGAGCTTTTCCCAAGACATTATAGGAGGTGTTGGTGATGATAGCCCCTTCGGGTTTTTCGTTTGATCGAAGGCCCACGGAGGCAACGGCAGGCAAAGAATAGAC
>CAIUCY010000207.1 GCA_903897765.1 uncultured Candidatus Marinamargulisbacteria bacterium
CAACCAAATCCATTAGGCACTCGACAACCAAAGTCAATTAGGCACTCCACAACCAAAGTCAATTAGGCACTCCACAACCAAATCCATTAGGCACTCGACAACCAAAGTCAATTAGGCACTCCACAACCGATTCGTTACTTCCGGTGGCCGAGTGATTCGGCTATGCCGAATTGTATCGAGGCCCGAATTCTTTCTTTGCCAAGCCCGTCAACTCTCCCATTCGCCCTTCGATCAACGCTTGTTTCTTGGCATGACTCCATTTCTGAATTTGTTTCTCTCGATAGAAAGCATCCGAAACACGCCCATATTCCTCTGTATAAACGAGTCTTACGGGTGGATGTTTGCATGTATAGTTGGCTCCGATGCCAAGAAAATGCTGACGAAGACGACGCTGGAGATCGACTGTACTTCCGGTATAATACGATCCATCAATACATTCAAGGATATACATATGGGGCATTGATAGATATTAGCTTGCGATATATTTTACGTCAATTTTAATTATTTGTATTTATTGACGTAATTATTCAGTCAAATTATAATCGATCGATATGACAAGTCTCTCCATCTCAGAAATGATTGCACATAAAGTCTTTATTTTCCGAGGAAAAAGAGTTCTTCTCGCAAATGATTTAGCTGAGCTATATGGGGTAACGACAAAACGTCTAAATGAGCAAGTACGCCGCAACATATCACGATTTCCTGAATCATTTATGTTTCAACTTAATGATATCGAGACCGATACATTATCAAGGTCGCAAATTGCGACCTTGAAACAAGGCCAGAACATCAAGTACAAACCACTGGTATTTTCTGAATATGGGGCCCTGATGGTTTCTAGTATTCTAAATTCTGATCAAGCAATATCTGTAAGTATTCAAATTATCGAAACGTTTATTAAACTTCGGGAATCTTTCACCACCCATGAGGAATTTCGCCAAAAGCTGCTTGAGCATGATTCTCAGATCCGCACGCTCTTCGACGCCATTGACCAACTTATGTCACCGATTGAATCGCCCGCCAAGAAGATCGGATTTCGTTAATGTTTATTCGGAATGGAGCTTTGCGGAATAGGAACCCAAACTGGACTTGAATGGGCATCAGCTTTTTGAACTTCGGCCTCATACCACTGTATCGATTTACGAATAATGGCCTCATACATGGCCTGTGCTTCTTTATTATTATCCATTTCCTTCGCCCCCTGCTATTAAGATATTCCCCTTTAGACGATCCTATAACATCGTTTTTTTCTGTTGGATCCGAAATGATGTTTGATTCATTTACTTTAGGGGCAATATCACTCATGTAAGCCATAACAAGGAGCGTGAATGATGCATTCAAGTATTGTAAAAAATAATAAGAAGAAGCGTTTTAATAAACGTGCCGACGAACTTGAGAAATACTCTCGTCAACTTACGGCAACACTATACGGACCTCAACGGTAACTAAACCGAATAGCTTTCTCGATCCGTGCGGGACTTTTACGTCCTTTTCGGACCTCTAATCGACTGTTTAGATCAACAGCATAGGGATGAAATTCTGATTTTAGTTTGGGGATATCCTCTGGCTTGAGCCCCCCCGCTATAATAGTCTTTGGCATCACCGATAGGGGTAGCCAACTCCGATCAAACGATAGCCCTGTCCCCCCACTTTGTCCGGCCTTGAAAGTATCAAATAAATAGAAGTCCGCCTGATATGCGAGGATGTCCGACTCTTTCAAGGGCGCCTTAACCGAGAAAACTTTGATCAACCCCGATATCCCTAACTGATTAAACGTGGTGGCATTCATGTTGCTATGTAATTGGATGAAATCGGGGCGAAGGGTATCATAAGCTGATCGAACCTCATCAGGATCATCGCTGACCATGACAACGACCGACTTTGTCGCAGGCGCACAGACACGTAACCACTCGATGTATTCACTGGCCATGACGGGATGACAATAACGTGGAGAACTCGGGACAAGAATAAACCCTAGCATCGATACGCCACGATTCGCCGCAAGTTTTACCAAGCCGAGATCGGTCATCCCACAAATTTTTAATACCGTCATAGGATAAGTGTATCAGTTATTAATGAAAATGTGTAAGATAGCACTACGATGAGTAAACTCCGTTGGCAAATCTATTTGGCGATCGGCCTTCTTGCAGCGTCAGCCTTGATCTATGGCATTCAAGACATCCTTTTTCATGACACCTACCATGCAATGTACTATCTCCTGCTCGACTTGGCCTACGCCCCCATACAAATATTGGTTGTCACCCTGTTGCTTGATAAACTCCTTCGGATGCGAGAAAAGCAAACCATGGCACGTCGATTAAATATGGTCATTGGTGTCTTTTTTACCGAAGTGGGCTCAAATCTTTTGGGTTACTTTGGCAAAATGGATCCGGATATCGACTCTCTTCGCTCCGTTATATTAGGTCAACATGAATGGGATGAAACGTCCGTCAAAACCGTTTCGAAACTCCTACAGTCAAAAACTTTTCACATCCAATGCGCAACCTGTGAATTAGATGACTTGCGGCTTTTTCTGTTAAAGAAACGAAAGTTCCTGCTCAATCTTCTTGAAAACCAAAACTTGCTTGAGCACGATACCTTCACCGAATTACTTTGGGCTGTCTTTCACCTAGCGGAAGAGCTAGTTCATCGAGAACGTGCCCTCGATATTACGGATACCGACAAAAAACATCTTGAGGGGGATATCAAGCGAGCCTACAAACTGCTTGTTCTTGATTGGATTCAATATATGAAACATCTTAAGATCCATTATCCCTATTTATTTTCATTAGCGCTTCGGATCAATCCATTTGACCCCAATGCACGCTGGGAAGTGCCCCCCTCCACTCTTTAGGAAAGAGGGGAGAATGCAAATACTTGATTAGAGCTGTTGGATTACTTCGTCAAAACCCTCTACATTTAGGAACGCTTCGCCGATCAGGGCAGCGTTGTAGCCTGCATCACGAAGCCGTCTTAAGTCTTCGACTGTCTTGATCCCGCTTTCTGTCACCTTGATGATATCGTCTGGAATATATTTAACCAACTCTAGGGAAACATTAATATCGGTTTTGAAGCAATGAAGGTCACGATTGTTAACGCCAATGATCTCCGCACCGATGGAAAGGGCTCTTTCGAGTTCGACTTTATTATGCACCTCAGTTAAAACTGATAAGCCAAGCCGCCTAGACTCTGCCATTAGTTGGCGGGGAACTATTTCGTCTTCGAAGGCCGCCATTATAATAAGCATAGCATCTGCGCCGCAATATTTAGATTCAGATATCTGGAAAACATCAACCATAAAATCCTTGCGAAGAAGCGGCAATTTCGTCATCGATCTAGCCAATTCAAGGTCCTTTAACGAGCCATAGAAATAGGCCTCTTCAGTAAGAACCGAGACGGCGCTAACTCCGAGCGACTCATAGCGACGAAGCGTTTCTTCGATAGATAGATCCGGAGCGACAAGACCCAAAGACGGGGAGCCACGCTTGATCTCCGCAATGACCTGAAAGTTGTTTTTATGAAGGAAGGGGCGAGGTACATAATTAGAATCTAGAACCGATGAAGGGATCACTCTACGTTTCTCGGTGATGATTCGAGCAAGGATATCGGTCATGGTTAGTTGACGGAAGGGTCGGTCGTTGCGGCTACCCATTCAATAAGTTTTTCCCACGCTTTGCCTGAGGCTAATGTTGCCTTGGCTAGGTCATATCCTGCCTTCAAGTCATCTGCTAGGCCAGCAACCATAATAGCCGCACCCGCATTTAGGCAAACCACATCTGACATTGCCCCCGACGTCTTGTTTTGAAGAATATCGCGCGACAAACCTTCGTTTACCTCGGGCGCCCCCCCGGTGATCTCACTTAAGGCATACGTGCGCCCTATGATATCTTTGGGGTCGATGACACCCTTGGTGATGATCTTATTTTTTAAATGAGCAAAGGTGGTCGGCGCACTAACAGAAATTTCGTCGAGACCGTCTTGGCTATGGACCACAAAAGCCTCGTTAACACCAAGCTCGTCTAGTACTGCCGCCACAAGGGGGACATAGTCATCAGAAAACACACCGATGACCTGAGCATCCGCATTTGCCGGATTAGTTAGAGGGCCAAGCAGGTTAAAGATCGTTCGTATCCCCATCTCGCGACGGATCGGAGCGACATTTTTCATAGCCGTATGCAAGGAGGGTGCAAAAAGAAAAGCGATCCCCACTTTATCGAGGATAAAGGCTGTCTTTTCTGGGGGTACCATCAAGTTCAGGCCCAAACGTTCAAGAATATCGGCGCTACCACACGCGCTCGACACCGAGCGATTCCCATGTTTCGCTATCGTCACCCCCGCTGCTGCTGCGACAATAGCGGCTAATGTCGAAACATTAATCGTATGACGCCCGTCGCCACCCGTTCCACACGTATCGACAACTCGTCGACCTATTGGACGTTGAATAGCGGTGGCTTTTTCACGCATTACCCTAGCAAAACCTGTGATCTCAGAGAGGCTCTCGCCCTTTTCGGCCAACTGAGCCAGCAAGGTTGCGACTTGAATGGATGAAAACAACCCTTCCATAATACCATTTGCTACAAATATTGATTCACTCTCTGTCAGATCATCTCGCTTATTAACTTTGGTGATCAGGGATTTAATGTCGAAAAGCGCATCGCTTCGACTCCGCTCAGTGAGCGCTTTATTTTGATCAGTGAGCGCATTATCTTGATCGCTGATCGCATTATTTTGATCGCCGAGCGAAGTCGAGGCGAGAAAATTCTTGATCATCAACAGGCCGTGTTCCGTTTTAAAAGACTCTGGGTGGAACTGGACGCCTTCGATCGGATATCGACCATGACGAACCCCCATGATCTCCCCTTCCTGAGTTTGGGCTGTAATAACGAGTTCTTCATCGGGGAAGGATTGCGGCTCAATAACGAGAGAATGATATCGCGTAGCAAGGAAGGGCGACGGAAGGCCTCGGAAAAGCCCCTTTCCATCATGATGAATAGGGCTTTGTTTGCCATGCATAATGCGATGATTGCGAATGATCTTCCCGCCAAAAACATCACCAATGGCTTGATGACCAAGACAAACCCCTAAGATCGGAATGAGCCCTGAAAAAGCACGGATCATCTCCATCGAAACCCCTGCTTCACGCGGGGTTGCTGGCCCTGGCGAGATCACGAGATAGTCTGGCTTAAGCGCGAGAGCTTCTTTAATCGTCACCTCATCGTTACGTTTTATCACCACTGTTTGACCACATAATTCGAAGTATTGTTTTAGGATATAGGTAAAGGAATCATAGTTGTCTATAAGAAGGATCATGATGGCTCCTCATTGGCACGTTCTATGGCTTTAAACATAGCTTTGGCTTTATTAACGGTTTCCTCATATTCTTTGGTAGGATCTGAGTCCGCAACGATGCCAGCCCCAGCCTGAACAAAGGCTTGCCCCTCTTTAACACGAACACTTCGTATCGTAATACAGGAGTCGAACTGACCGTTCAAACCGAAATAACCCACCAACCCACCATATGTTCCGCGAGGCTGCGACTCTAGTTCTTGAATGATCTGCATGGCTCGCACCTTGGGTGCGCCTGATAAGGTGCCTGCGGGGAACGTTGCTTTGACGGCCTCAAGAACCGTTTGATCCTGACGCATGGTTCCTGTCACTGAAGAGACGATATGCATGACATGGCTATAGCGCTCGATGGTTTGGTAAGCGTCTAGCTTGACTGTCTGAGGATCGGCAACCCGATTTAGGTCATTTCGCGACAAATCGACAAGCATTATATGTTCCGCATTTTCTTTTTCATCCGCCAATAATTCTTTTTCTATCGCAAGGTCGTCTGCTTGATTTAAGCCCCGCTGACGCGTTCCAGCGATGGGACGAATGGTCAACGTCTCGCCTTCTTTGCGCAACATGATCTCGGGCGACGTCCCGAGCAATACCCCTAGCTTATCCATCTCCATGTAAAACATATAAGGGGACGGATTGAGGGAACATAGGTGTCGATAGATCGTAAAGGGATCGCCTGTATAGTCCGCGCTGAAGCGTTGAGAAAGAACAACTTGAAAAATATCCCCCGCCAGAATATATTCTTTTGCTTGCTTGACCATTGCCTCAAATTGAGACTGGGTACAATTACTTTCTGGCACTAAGGTGGTCTGACTCACACCAACACTTAGGAATGGCTTCATATGACGTGGACGGCCAAGCACCTCGCGAACATGGGCCTCAATATCAGGTTGAAAAACTCCCTTCTCGGCGTTCTCTATCCAAGTCACTTCATGCGCCAGTTTGTCAAAAACAACCAGGACCTCAGGGAGCCAAAAGAGCGCTAAAGGGACATCCAACTTGGCAAGATCAGCTGGCACGGTTGGCTCCATCTCATGAACCGATTCATAGGCTAAATACCCGAAGAACCCATTAAACGGAAGAATATTTAACCCTTGATACGACTGGATCAAAGCATCCAAACGTGACAACACATCCGGATCATTTTGTAGCCCAATAAATTGACGACGTGCACCCCACCCCACTAACGAGTAACGTCCAACATTATTGCCTGACTCGACGCTCTCAAAGAGAAATGAATAGGGTGAATCATGGCGAATACGTTCATATAAGGATATCGGGGTTTCTGTGTCGAGAAGCAACTGTCCCCACGTAATTTGAATATCTTTAAACGACGTCGTATTCTGCTGCATAGCAACATGGTAGCAGAAAATGATTCACTAGATAAGAGATGACTGGTCTGAGACTTTCGAAGTGCCGGGTCGAAAAAGTTTCAATTCATCTATTTGCGCAAGCAAGGCATCTTCAATTTTTGAAAGATTTGGTTTTTGTTTTTGATAGGGGGCTTCTTGTATCTGCCCTAATAAGAACTGTTCAATAGCACTTGGCATTAAACGTCCAGTTGGATCTTTCTAAAAACCGTTCGAATTTTCTTCTCTAACTCCAACACATCATAAGTATCCGCCATTTGTTCTTTATACTCTGAAAGCATTTCGACGCTGTCTTTCTTTTTCTTGTGAATGTTTTTTTCTTCCGTAGCAATAGCTGACTCCACTGCCGCTTGATGATGCATCACATTATTTAGCACCCCTCGAAAACTTTCAGCCCCTGTTGAAGCTTGAACTTTTTGAGTTGCCTGCTGCTGTTGTATCGCTCTTTTTGAGAGTTCTGGATTAAAAATATAGGCGCCCATATTAAGGGTATGCCCGTTTTATTGTAATTTAAACAGGAAATTTAAACAGGAAATGCAGCCCGCCCTGCGGTTAAAAGAACATCTCGAATATCGTCCTGTTGACCGGGTGATAACTGCCGACCTAAATCCTTCAGAACATTTTCGACAACATTCTCGAGTGAATCCCCTCCATTTTTAACGTCTGCAACATAGGCTGAGCTTAGGTTTTCACTTCCGCAGAACGACATATCAATGGTACTCGACGATAAAGACGAGGATAGATAGGAACCCCCTACACCATAGGCCTGAGCATTAAACGATGATAAGTTGTCAATTGAAAATTCCATAGCTTACTACCCTCCGCTCTATTTAATTATCGCAGATTTGAGGACTAAACTTGTATTCTTTTATCTTAATGTTTACGGCCCCTAAAAAAGGGCATCACCTATATAACCATGATCGAGATCGATGTCATTATAAACCCAAAGTTAAGTAAGGGAAATCGCTTTGGAAAAATGATCATCGAGGGGTCTCGGATCAGGAAAAAACGTTCGGGGTTGGGGGACCTTATTCATAACACAATAAATCGTTTAATAAAAGGGTTTAAGTCTTCAGTGTTAAGGGAATAAGGATAGTAACAAAATAAAGGGGGAACATAGGCTATGAAAAACAAGCAAGCTCGTTTTGATTATCTCGTAAACACGATGCTAAATTCAGGAGAAACCGAGCTTCCAATGGAACTATCCGTGGAAGAACAAGAATTTTTTAAAAGCGTCGACTTAGAAGAAGTCCTATTTATTTAACTTTTAAAAACGCGATTGAATATTCTATCGACGTGTTTTAAGTGGTACGTATAATCAAAGATCGCCTCAATTTCAGTTGAGGTCATCACCTTGCGAACCGCATCATTATTTGAAATAAGGTCTCTGAATTTTAAGCCTTCATCCCGTGCTTTCATGGCTAGGGGTTGAACAATAGCATAAGCATCTTCTCGAGTTTGGCCCTTTTCAACTAATCGAAGTAGCAATTGTTGTGAAAAAACTGCCCCACCTAACAGATCCAGATTACGACGCATATTCTCCTCATGAACCACAAGATTTTCAAGAACATCCGTAAACGTTACGATCATGTAATCTAACAGCGAGGTACCGTCAGGGAAAATAACCCTTTCGGCCGAGGAATGAGAAATGTCTCGTTCATGCCACAAGGAAATGTCCTCTTGGGCCACCACGGCATAACTACGAACCACCCTTGCCAAACCCGTGATCCGCTCGCAGGTAATGGGATTACGCTTGTGCGGCATCGCCGATGATCCCTTTTGTCCTTTTTTAAACCCCTCTTCTAACTCATTAAATTCTGTCTTTTGAAGCCCTCGGATCTCGGTTGAGAACTTTTCAAGCGATCCTGCGATCGTCGCAAGTACACTCATAAAAAAGGCATGCCTATCACGCTGAATAATTTGCGTTGATACTTTGTCTGGCATCAGCCCTAGGCTGTCACAAACATATTCTTCGACAAAGGGGTCGATATTAGCGTAGGTTCCGACCGCTCCAGAAATAATACCGACATTGATCTCTTCTCGAGCCTGTCGCAGCCGATTTAAATGTCGAGCGCACTCATCATACCAAACCGCTAGTTTAAGCCCTAGCGTGGTCGGCTCCGCATGGACACCATGGGTACGCCCCATCAAGATCGTCGTTTTATATTGTTTAGCTTTCTTTTCAATGACCGTCATAAGCCCTTCGATATCCTTTAATAAAATATCGGCAGCATCTCGGATCAATAGCGAGAACGCGGTATCCACCACATCAGACGAGGTCATGCCTAAATGAATATATCGGGACTCTGGCCCCACATTTTCTGCAACACTCGTCAAAAAAGCGATAACATCATGGTTGGTTGTCTTTTCGATCTCATTGATACGATCGACATTAAAGGTTGCCTTTGCCTTGATGATCGCCATCGCTTCTTGAGGGATATTCCCCAATTTAACATGGGCCTCACAGGCTGCTAACTCTACCGCCAACCATTTGTTAAATTTTGTTTCAAGTGTCCAGAGCTGCTTCATCTCAGGACGTGCATAACGATCGATCATTTCGGTTCCTCCTTGGTTTTATTAAGATCAGCATCAATAACCTCTTGCAGAGCCGTCACTAGGTCCTCATTAAGTACTTTTCGAACTTGCTGTCCGTGAGCGAAGATCAGGCCTTCCTTTTTCCCGCCACATAAGGCATAGGTTGCCCCTTTAGCTTCGCCGGGTCCGTTCACGACACACCCCATAATGGCAACTTTGATAGGGACATGGATATCCTTAAGCTTTTCCGTTACGATCTTGGCGTATTTTTCGGTATTGATCTGAGTCCGACCACAACTAGGACAAGCGATCAACCGAACGCCTTCGCGTATCAACCCAACCGCTTGCAATATTTCCCTAGCCACAGGGATCTCCTTAACGGGGTCCCCTGGAAGAGAGACACGGATGGTATTCCCGATACCTTTTAATAATAAATGGCCAATGCCGATCGATGAATGGACAATGGCCGCATCACCGACTCCAGATTCGGTTACACCGATATGGAGTGGATACGGATAATGCTTGGCGATCTGCTTATTCATTTTTATCGTTTCAAGAGTGTTCGACGATTTCATGGAGATCACCAACTGGTCAAATCGCTCTGACTTGAACCAATCTATGTATTTATTGAGAATGTTAATGGATGTTTTGACGAGTTGATCATGATCGCCCCCAATAGAGCCCGAGTTGATGCCAATTCGGATCGCTGTTCCCTGTTTTTTCGCTATACGAATAATGTCACGAACCTTGGCTTCGGATCCAATATTGCCGGGATTGATCCGCACCTTGGCTATACCCGCCTCAATTGCTCCGATGGCTAAGGCCGCATCAAAGTGAATGTCCGCAACCAGAGGAACGGGCGACTTTTTAATAAGGGAAGGAAGTGCCTCTAAAGCTGCCTTATCTGGAACAGCGACACGAACGATCTCTGCACCTGCCGCTTGCAGAGCCAAAATTTGCTGCAGGGTCGCTTTCACATCATGGGTGGGGGTATTGGTCATGGATTGGATCACCACATGCTCAGAGCCACCGATCATCACATCGCCGACCTTTACCCCTATAGTCTGGGAACGTTTACAGGAACTCATTACATGCTTTCCGGTGCGCTGATGCCCAGTAATTCGAGGCCTTCAGCTAATATTCGCTTTACACTTAGACAAATGGCCAGACGATTCTGTGCTACGACCTGATCGTCAACATTAACCTTGCAATCATGATAAAAGGAATGAAAGTGTGTCGCCAACTCGATCAAGTAGTTCGCTATTCGATGGGGTTCACGGCGGGATGCTGCGAGTATAACCTCATCTTCAAAGGAAAGCAGAAATTTTAAGAGTTTTAGTTCGGTCGGATGCAGCTCAAGGTGGACATGAACAAGAGGCTTTGTTTCAGACTTTCGGAGAATGCTACAAATACGGGCATGCGCATATTGAACATAAAAAACGGGATTGTCATTGGACTGTTTTTTAGCCAATTCAAGGTCAAAATCAAGGTGGGTATCTGCATTTTTTATCACAAGGAAAAACCGCGCAGCGTCCGTGCCGATCTCATCGATCACTTCTTGCAAACTGACCATGTCCCCGGTTCGTTTACTCATGCGAACTTCAACGCCTTCTCGAAGCAGCGTCACAAGCTGTCCTAAAAGTACCTCAAATTCGGGTTTCTCGCCAACAAGCGCCTTTATTCCAGCCTTGACTCGAGTAATATACCCATGATGATCCGCACCCCAAATATTGATCAGACGATCGTAACCCCGAAGGGCTTTTTGTTGATGATATGCAATGTCGGCGGCAAAATAGGTTAACTCTCCGGTGGACTTAATAAGGACACGGTCTTTGTCATCGCCCCGATCGGTTGAACGAAAGAAAAGAGCCCCTTTCTCTGAATACGTGATCCCTTTCAGGGTTAATTGATCAATGGCCTTTTGAACTAACCCTGTCTCATGCAAGGTTTCTTTCTCGCGTGTCCACGCATTAAAAACGACTCGAAAATCAGAAAGGGTGACTTGTTGCTGTTTCATTAAGGCTACGATAGGATCTGATTCCTCGACGAGATCTTTTACATACCCCCCCCCATAACCCTCTTCGGGGACAGGCCTGCCCTCTTTTATTGCGGACACCGATGCGATTAATTTATCGATCTGATTGCCCGCATCATTGACATAAAACTCTGTCTCGACCGAATGCCCCACTCGCTTCAGTAGCCGTGCCAAGCTATCCCCCAGAGCCGCCCAACGTCCATGGCCAATATGGAGAGGGCCTGTCGGGTTCGCAGATACATATTCCAGGAGAATTCGTTCAGGATTTACCTCATCCCCTTTGGCAAAGGTCTCATCTTGTAAGGCTTGCCAACAAACCGTAACCGGCAATATAAAGTTAATAAACCCCTTCGCGGGTAAGACTTGGATCCCGATCCAAGCCTTATCCTTAAAATAAGAAGGCAATGCCTTGGCCAAATCTTGCGCAATGGCTTGAGGCGACTTTTTAAGAGTGCGTGCAAGAACAAAGGCAATATTCGAGGCATAATCCCCATTTGAACGATCTTTAGGAAGCTCGACTAACCACGTCGAAGAGGGTTCTATCTTTTGATCGATTAAATAAGCAGAAATAGCCGTTTCAATTCGTAAACGCGTCCTCATTGGGCTTCTGGAAATTTCTTTTGTATATCAGATTTTACTTTGGGTAGTTCAAAAAGAAGAAGTGCGAACATACGACGGGTTAGGTCACCTGCGGCTGACGTGTCTTTTGATAGGGTGTGTCCTGCGATCTTTTGCATGATCTCAACCGCTTGTTTATAACCCATGTTCTGATCCAAGGGGCCCAACGTTTCCATATCCTCTGCCTGACCATATCCGGCCTTAATCAGAGACTGATAGAACTCTTTCTTGGTCAAAACTTTAAATGGATTAAAGTGTTTATCCGTCGCGAAATATCCCAGCGTACCCATTTTTTCATAAAATGGAGTAAACATGTCTTTGGGTGGCAGGTCTTGATATTGTTTTTGATAGATAACGTTAATGACCTGCTTATCTTTAGACGGAACAGCCACGCCGATGTTATTTAATCCTGGGTTCAAGGAAAGTTCGACCTTGAACTGGCCACTCTGAGGAATTTTTATAATGTGAGTCCCCACTCGTAAAGATAACCCCGCGGCCCCCGTCCCTCTCACGGTAAAGGTTGAAGTGTGAACCGTTGATAGTTTTGTAGGCGTCAATAACGTAATTTCTTTTAAGGCGGGATCTTCTCGCATCGGGGGTGCTTTTTCAACGGAAATAATTTTGCGAATAATGGCAATAGGGCCCAACACTTTCGCGGTTTCCTCATTTAATGGGATCTCGAATTTGGGACTCGGCGGAACGACCACATCGGGGGTAGACAATAGGGGATACCATTGCGAAAGGAGATCCATCATTTCACCTCGAGACATATTTTCATCAGACGTTTCCTTAAAGATAAGGCCCTTCGAGGCAGGCAAATACCGATTCAATAAAATATAAGCGTTCTTTCGTGAAATCGTTGGACTCGGCTTAAAGGGAGATTTGCCCCCCTTGATAAGGTCTTGATCAAGTAGCCGTCCAACCGCTGTAAACACCTCGGTTCTGGAAACATTCTCTGTTGGGTTGAAAAGATTTCGGGGTTCTTTACCGAGCTTATCAAGGATCGTGACCCATTTTAATTGACGACTCTCCGCCACATCCCAGTAAGGTGCTGTTCGAATAACCATGAACGATGTTTCATAATTTCGGATGACGTCACCTTGGATCTTTAGATGGATCGTCCGAGGCCCCCATTTTGGCAAAGGCACCTTTTCACTAAACAATCCATCGGCTCGAAGAGAAAGAGGCTTACCATCGAGGAGGATCGTTCCCTTGTCTAAATAATAACCCCGAACCAGAATATCGCTTAAATTTGTCTTCATCCCATCTGCGGGTGTCAGCACATGGAAAACATCAGACAGAGCCTTGTCGGCAGCCCCCCAAGTATAAGTTAGGCCTAGCTCGACTTGTGACCCTACTTGGAGGATAGCCTGCCATTCTCGCTGAGAATAATCGAGTCCAATTAGTGGATAGAACTGATCATCTACATGCAATACCCCTATCATTGAGCGCATATTTCCAAACGGAAAATAAAAGCCTGCCCGTGCCTCTTTCGATTTTGTGGTAGAGCCCAAATAATAGCCTCCGAGAAACCAATCACCGATACCACCCTGTCGTTCGACTTGGATATGGGAGTAGAAATCGTTGCCTATATCATAAGCTGCATCGATGCCTATCACGTAGTCCGGGAAAAAGGCCCATTCGACGCGTTGGGATACTTCTTTGGCTTTTGGTGATAGATGAAGGGACGATTGAATGGTCAAATCGCTCCCCATCGCAAGGCTTAATAGGATCAAAGGAATAAAAAGAAGTGGATAGTATTTCATGGCTCTTATTAAATCAGTTCACACCGAAAAACACAAATCATTGTTTCGATTTATCATGGCATTGATGGCCAGTATCGGTTGTAACGGAAGCTGTTACTCTTTTATGGGACTTTATATACTAACACCTATACCGAAACTAATTAAAAAACCATTTTTCCCTTCTTTATAAGTTGCATTTGGAATATTTCCGGTCATTGAATATGATAAATTCCACCCATAATCAAGGGCTATATCATAAACAATCATCCCCAATTTTCCATTAAACCCTTCTCCAAAATAAAGCACTGGAGCATCACATCTTTCCGTGTATAAAGAAAAGTCATTTAAATCGATAATAGTCTGAGTTTGATAATTTGGCATGTACCCCACTATATAATAGGGGCCAGAACACTCCACTTTTTCTTCTGGGGACATTTCATAGATGCGTATAGCATATGATGTGTAATCCTCTGTATGTTCAATATAGTTAGGCCAGATGGTAGTGCTACCAGCAGATTCCGAAAAGCCCACACAAAATTCAACATTATGCATCACCGAAATTCCAATGCTTTTACCAGTTAATCCATAATTAAAGCCAGAGCCTGTTGTAACTTTAATAATTGATGACTCGACTAAATCGTTTGAAGATCCACCAAATATTGATGCACTGGATATTAAACTAATTGCCAAACATAAAACAACAACTCTGATTAACATTGTTTCTCCTTTTTGGGACTAATAAAAAGCTTTCGTATCAATTGGTTCGGGGGCTATTTCTCGGATCTCCGATAATATTTATCTGCTTTGGCTTTTGGTGAAAGATGAATGGACGATTGAAAGGTTAGATCACTACCCATCGCAACGCTTAATAGAATTAAGGGAATTAAAAAAAGTGGCTTGGTTTTCATGGTTCTTATTAAATCAGTTCATACCAAAAAATACAAATCATTGTTTCGATGTATCGTGGTAAAGGGAACCCAATCTATTGTGCCGCATGCTTTGGCTTTTGAGTTATATGACATAGCGAAATGTCATCCAGACAAAACAAAGGAAGTGAATATTTCGCTAAGAGTACTAAAAGCGAAGTTCCCTGAAACGCTTAGTTATATAACTATCGAGAAACCGCTGATGATTCCGGAATCCTCAAGAGAAGCAAAGCAATTGAACCAGTAGGATATAGCACGTTCATTGTTATATCTTTTATCTTACTTAAAATACTTTTGCATTTCATCAAACGATCTATCTATAGAATGATATAGAATGTTGTATAGATCGTTTTTATTGTCCGATAGGAATGATTTTTCTAGTGCTTCAAAGTATATTACCCTTTCTTCTGAGGTGGTCGGGGTAGTTAAGACAATGGATCGGATTTCTTAAGTGGAAAACTGCATATTGGTTA
>CAIUCY010000208.1 GCA_903897765.1 uncultured Candidatus Marinamargulisbacteria bacterium
AAATCCCGTAGACAAAATATCGCGATAATGTTCGACTAACAACCCTTGTTCCTCGGGGAAAATATTTCGATAAAAATCATAAAAAGCTATGTTCTCAAAGAGGTCGATCCGCCGACTGTCGAGTACTTCTCTGAGCGAGGCATAGTCACCTTTTTTTAAGAAGGCCTTTAATAGAATGATCGTCGATTCGAGTTCATTCTCACCTCGACGAATAAGATCTTGGGCGATCTCGATGGTTCCATCCAAGTTATCTCGATTATAATAGGCCTGAGCAATGGTAAGCTTAGCATCGGCATTCTGTGGATCGACTGTCAACAGATCACGACATTGAGAAATAACCGCGATCGACTTACTAAAATCGACCTTAAGCATGCGACGCATAAAAAATAAGGACTTATCCGTTTCGCCATGACCCTTATAATATTCTCCTAGGTATTGCAGAACAGATACCTGATCCGGATAAACTTCCAAGATCTTTTTGAGTCCCTCAATGGCTAGTTTTTCAAAATGAGGGTTGCGGGCTAATTCCCAATAACTATCGGCTGACTCAGCGTATCGCTCAACCAGCACAAAATAATCACCTTTCAAATGAAGCGTTGGAGGGAATCCTGGATAGTCTTTGTCCAAACGACGTAGACTTTCCTGAATAAAAACATCTTTTTCACATCGATCTTCAGACTTTAACAACGACTTTAATAGCTCAACCGCCTGCTCAGGCCGTTGATAAGCAATATCAAGATCGATCAACACATCAACAATTTCCGCATTGTGAGGGGTTTCTTTATAGCATTTTTCGATAAAATCGATGACATCGGGTGCGCTTTGTCGGTTAAGATCGAGGCGTTTTAACGAAAAAGAGACGGCTTTTGATCGTTCTTGGTTTTGAAAATAGAGATCCGACAAGATCTTGTAATAACCTTCTCTTTCTCCATTCATTAAGATCAATCTTTCGTAAATATCGATCGCCTGGTTTAACTGACCGATCTCTAAATAGGATGCGGCCAAATAGTTAATAAGCTCTTCGTCAAAGATACCTTTCTCATAGAGTCGAGCCAAAAGGTCTACGACCTCGTCATATTGTTTCGTTTTAAAGTAAAGTCCCGCCAATTTTTTATAATAATCAATATTAAACGGATCCCGTTCGATGATCCCTTCCATTTCATCAATAGCCTCGAGCTCATTTCCTTCCGCAAGGTAAAGCTCAGCCATGGATTCCTGTAGTTCAAGTGGTGGATTTGGGTTTTGAAGCTCCAACTCGTACATCATCAATATCTTGGGTGAGAATTTAGGTGCCAAACGGATCACTCGGCGGAAGTAGTTTAGTGTCGCTTGTTCATACTTGTGTTGCTCAAACAGAAACACACCCGATCGATAAAGGCTGATTACATCTTCGGAGCGTGCAGGCATTTTTAGATAATATCTAAAATTCTTAAGCTATCCCGATTTCTGAAATTACATCGCTCAGGATGGGGCATCAACCCTAGGACATTCTTTTTTTCATTGAAAACGCCCGCGATAGAATGCAATGAACCATTAGGGTTATTCCCTGAGTAGGTAAACGCGATCTGATCATTGTCTTCGAGTCTTTTAAGGCCGGCATTATCAATATGATAGCGACCCTCGCCATGGGCAATAGGAATGGTAATGATCTGTCCTTTTTTATAAGTCCGCGTAAAAGCCGTAGAATTATTAATGACCTTTAGGTCAATATCTTTGCAGATGAACTTTTGATCTTTATTGCGAAGTAAAGCCCCTGGCAACAAGCCAGACTCGGTAAGGATTTGGAAGCCGTTGCAGATGCCGATAACATACCCCCCCGCATTTGCGAAATCAATAATGGCGGGCATTAGACGAGCAAACTTGGCAATAGCGCCACATCGCAGATAATCGCCGTAGGAAAACCCACCCGGCAATATGACAAAGTCTAGTCCTTTTGGGAGCGAGGTCTCATCATGCCAAATCGTTTGAGCTTCGTGACCTAATTCATCTTGAACAGCGTGAACACAATCCATATCACAATTTGACCCTGGAAATACAACAACGCCTACCTTCATGAAGCCACCTTCTCGAACGAGAAATCAAATTTTTCAATAACAGGGTTTGTTAACATTTTTTGGCACATATCTTTGATGTCAGCCATTAATTTGGCTTCGTCGGTTTCACTCGACGTGATCTGAATGAACTTCCCTATTCTCACATCTCCTACTGAGGCATAACCCATATGATGAAGGGCATTATTTACCGTTTTTCCTTGAGGATCGAGAACATCATCCTTTAATAGAACATGAATATTTACTTTATACATTTCTTTCTCCTTTACCTTATCTGTCCCTTACCCCTGACGATATATTTATACGTGGTCAATTCACGAAGCCCCATCGGACCCCGAGCATGGATCTTCTGTGTGCTAATACCGATCTCTGAACCAAATCCAAACTCGAAACCATCTGTAAAGCGTGTTGAGGCGTTCACGATAACCGCCGCCGCATCGACTTGAGATTCAAATGCCTCGATGGCTTTGATATTATCCGAAAGGATGGCTTCGGTATGTCGGGTACCAAATCGAGCAATATGATCGATCGCCTCCGCTACATCCTTGACTACTTTGATCGCGATCTTGTAATCAAGGAACTCGGTCGCATAATCATCTTCCGTAGCAAGCTCTATCGTTGCATCATATTGCTGTGTGATCTTGCAACCGACAATAACGACCTGTTCAGCTTTTAATGATCGAATAAGACTCGGCAAATATCGGTCAGCTACATCCGCGTGAATGAGTAGACTCTCTGCTGCGTTACAAACACTAGGACGTTGAACTTTGGCGTTGATAACGATCGGTTCTACAATGGCTGGGTCGGCGTCTTTGTCGATGTAAACATGGCAATTCCCGATACCTGTCTCGATGGTGGGTACGGTGGCTGTGTCGAGGACGGTCTGAATAAGGCCAGCCCCCCCTCGAGGAATAACAAGATCGACATAGGTTTTAGCAGTAACGAGTTCTTTAACGGTTTCTCTGGACGTGTCTTCGATCAGCTGTATCGTATTTAACGGAAAGCCGACGGACACTAGGGCATCATTTAACACGGCCACAAGGGCGATGTTTGACTCAATGGCTGAAGATGAGCCGCGTAGAATAACGGCATTGGAGGACTTCAGGGTTAACCCTGCGGCATCTACTGTTACATTGGGACGCGCTTCATAAATAATAGCAATAACCCCTATCGGAACCCGTTTCTTAAGAATATTAAGTCCATTTTTTGGGGTCCACCCTTCGATCACATCCCCAACAGGATCGGGAAGATCGATCACAATTTGTAGGCCCTCGGCCATGCTTTTTATGCGAGCGGGTGATAAAGATAAGCGATCAATGAGCGACTCGGTCATTCCGGCTTTACGACCCGCAAGGATATCTTTTTCATTAGCAGACAAAATAACGGCCTGATGCTCGATCAAGGCATTAGCCATCGCCGCTAGCCCCTTATTTTTTTGAAGAGTTGAGACCGTTGACAGGAAAAGTGATATCGCTTTCGCTGCTTTGGCTTTATAAAGAATATCCGACATGTGTTATACCCCCTTTGTGCAGAACGTGGCCGTTGCGTTCCCTGCATATAGGTCGAGCAAGATATTGGTTCTTCGACCATTGGCAATAATGACATCAATCCCTGTTTCAAGCAATCGTTGAGCCGCTTCAACTTTGGAGCGCATCCCACCCCGACCTTTACCAGAAGGACTAGAAGAACTCATCCCTTCAAGCATGGTTGGAGGGATTTGATGTAAGGTTTTTAAGAGTGTGGCATCGGGATAGGCATTCGGATCTTTATCAAACACCCCGTCAATGTCCGTTAAAATAATGAGGACATCAACGTTGACCAACAGGGACACCATCGCGGATAACGTGTCATTATCGGAGAATTTTATTTCATCCACGGCAACAGTATCATTTTCGTTAACAACAGGGATGACACCTAACCCAAGCAAGGTTGAAAAAGTATCTTGAGCGAATTGAGCACGTTGTTTGTCTTCAAGCGCATCACGGGTTAATAGGATCTGCGCGACCTTATAGCCGGTTTTTTCAAAGAATAGCTGATAATTGTCCATCAAAATCACTTGCCCTACCGCGGCTGAGGCTTGTTTTTCTTCTATGGTTTGAGGATGGATGCCCAAGGCTTCCGCTCCACAGACAATAGCCCCTGAGGTAACGAGAATGATCTCTTTACCTTCATCCCGAAGAAAGGATATTTGATTCACCAAATGACGCAATTGATTAAGATCCAACTGTCTACGATCATCGGTTAGGATATTCGAGCCAATTTTAATAGCGATACGCTGCTTGCTCTTAAGATCGATCACGGACTACTCCACGGTGACGCTTTTAGCCAGATTCCGAGGTTGATCCACATGACAACCCCGTAATACCGCAGCATAGTAAGCGAGCAATTGAAGGGGAATGACCGCCAAAATACCCGTTAGCTCTTCCTCGGTATCCGGAATATAGATAACATCATCGACCAACTGAGCAATAGCCCTGTCACCTTTTGTCGCAATGGCGATGACCATGCCTTTACGGGCTTTTACTTCTGAAATATTACTTAAGATCTTCTCATAGCTTCGGCCCTTTAAAGCGATCACCACAACCGGCAAATTCTCATCGATCAAAGCGATCGGGCCATGTTTCATTTCCGCGGCTGAATAACCTTCGGCGTGAATATAGGATATTTCCTTCATTTTAAGTGCCCCTTCAAGTGCGACGGGAAAACCGATCCCTCGGCCTAAATAAAGAAAATGATCAGACTTGTAATATTTGTTGGCGATATTAAAAATATGATCTTCGTCCACAAAAACTTCTTTGATCAAGGCAGGCAATTCGAATATTTGCCTTAAATAATGCGAAGCGGTCTCTTTGCTCATAAGGTATTTTAGGCGGGCAAGATAAATAGCGAACATATATAAACCGGTCACTTGGGCGGTAAACGCTTTTGTTGACGCGACACCGATCTCAAGACCAGCCTTGGTATAAATAACCCCGTCAGCTTCTCGCGTGATCGTGCTACCCGCCACATTACATATCGCGATCACTTTGGCGCCTTTACTTTTGGCTTCGGCAACCGCCGCCAAGGTATCGGCTGTCTCGCCTGATTGACTAATGGCAATAACGAGTGTCTTACTGTCGATAATAGGGTTACGGTATCTAAATTCAGCAGCATACTCGATCTCTACCGGCATTTGAGCGAACTTTTCAAGATAGAACTCGCCCACCAAACCCGCATGCAAGGACGTACCACAGGCCGTAATGACGATACGGTTCATCCCGAGCATTTGCCCTGGGCTGATGTTAATATACCTAAGTGTCACAGTTCCTGCTTCGACATCACAACGATCTTGAATGGTTTGGATGATCGAATAGGGCTGCTCATGGATCTCTTTCATCATATAAAAATCGTATTGGCCTTTTTCGACATCCTCGACATTGATCGAACTTTTGACGACTTCTTTGGGACGAATTTTGCCATGAAAATCTTTAACGATCGTTTGGGTATCCGTAATGATCGCATATTCGTCTTCATCGAGGTAAATGATGTTTTTGGTGTACTTTAAAATGGGCGCTATGTCAGAGGATACAATAGACTCTTTGTCACCAACACCGACGATCAATGGACTTCCCTTTCGGGTTGCGTAGATCTTTTTAGGATCGAACTCACTGACGAGACAAATGGCATACGTGCCCTCAAGATGCTGTATCGCCCCAACGAAGGCCTGCTCCATATTATTAGACGCAGCATAATACTTCGCGACTAAATGAATGATCACTTCAGAATCGGTTTGGGAACGGAATACGAAACCTTCTTTTTGAAGCTCGGCACGGAGTTCTTTATAATTTTCGATGATCCCGTTGTGTACCAAAGCGATCTTATTGTCTTTATCAAGGTGAGGATGTGCGTTAAGCTCATTGGGTTCTCCATGAGTAGCCCATCGCGTGTGTCCAATCCCCAATTTACCCGTTAGTTTTTCATCGGAAATTTTTTCTTCAAGCTCGGAAACCTTTCCGACACATTTAAAAGTATGAAGGGACTGGTTGATCGTAGAGATCCCAATACTATCATAGCCACGATATTCAAGCTTTTTCAAACCGGTAACAATAACATTTACAGCAGGACGCATGCCTACATAAGCGAAAATTCCACACATAAGACTAACCTCTTTCCATACGCTCCAAGAGACGCGCCAGAAGCATATTGGTTCCGGCTACGCACTTTGACATATTTACATCATTCGGACTAGACGGGGCAATTCCTGGATCACATGTTTTACGAAAATTACCAATTTTTTTGCATATTTTTGACGAAGGACAATCCTCACAACGAACCGGCAACTCTGCAGAATAAAAGGTATTCTGAAAGGGTTTTGCAGGTTGGATGGGTTTGGTATTGGGAATATGATGAAATTCCGAAGCACCAATCTCTACCATAGGGTCTATTTTATCACAGCCGAACTAATTCTTAAACCTTGTTTCCTCAGGTTTTTCGTCAAGCAGATAATCGACAACTTCGACGCCTTGCATAAAGCTATGATCCATATTACCCGCTTCGTATCGCCATTGACCGAAACGACCGCGACTAAAAATATTAAGAGATTGCAGCCGAGGCATTAGTGTTTCGAGCGCTTTATCCCGATGGATAGAGGGCACTGGGTATGAATAGGGAATATCAATAATATCCTTAAACTCGATCAGGTCGGCGTCTTCTGGACGAATGAATTGACTATCAACAAGACCTTGTATCGTTTCATCAATAATGGTCGAGGCGCGGTGTTGTTTGTGTTCAGAGTATGACGTCTCACACATGAGCAAAAACTGTTTATTGATGTCAGGCACCATGTTAGGGGAATAGTTCGATAAATAAGTGACGCGGTAAAATGGCGAATGGGGTTCGGGAAAATAATTCCAACACTTGGTGCGTTTATCAGCTTCAAGGGGTCGGTCAAATCCCAAGCTAACACTATAGCCTCCGCTATGAACGAGATCATTCGTCGCGTCTTTGACGACCCCATCTAAATCGCTGTTTTGAACCAGAAGGTCAAGTGGTGAGGTATTGATGAGATGGTCGTAATTCAGTGTTTCACCACTCGAAAGGGTCAGTGTTTTAGTAGTCGTATTGATATACGTCACCGTAACATTGAGGCGAATAAAGTCGCTACCCCCTTTTGATATAGCCTCAAAAATGCCCCCTGTCCCCCCAAAAAGAGGAAACTTGAACATATTATTGGGGCCCCAACTGGAATCACGTTGATCAAGAATAATATTACGAAGCACCCGTCGGGTATCGATAACACTCACACGCTCGGATATCCATGATTTGGCCATATTCTTTAGGGGTTGAGCCCAAACCTTAAAATTATAGGGACGCATAAAATACTTGGCGATACCGGCTCCAAAAACGGCTTCGATCCATTCGTCAAAATTATCGGTCGCTGCGGTCGGATCGGCATCGAGAAGTCCTTCAACACATTCCCACATCACGTCGGGAGGTAAGTCTTTGATATTATTTTGAAAGGGGTAAGGAATAAAGCGATTCAGCATCCAAACCCAAGCCTCACGTTGATGCTGCAAATATTGCCCACCCAATGCTTTTTCGATGACCTCATCAAAATAGGGATAGTGAGAAAATAGAACATGGCCGCCAATATCGACAGTGTAGCCCTGTCGCTGAAAACTGGCAGCTAGGCCCGCAACATGATTATTTCGCTCTAAAACGACAAAATCCGTGATCCCTTTTTCCTTTAGACGATGAGCGGCGCCAAGTCCTGTTGGCCCTGCTCCGATAATAACGAATTTTTTGTGCATAATTATGCTCCTTTCAAATGTCCTTAATAGTTTATCATTATTTTATTTAACCCCGATACCCTACTACTCATAATTTGAACATTGAATTCATAGGTCATTCGTCCCCAGCCCAAAGCAGCGTGTCAAATCATTTAAAAACCTGACCGTAATGGCATCGGGTAAATCATTTATAACCTGACCATGCTCACCTCCTTTCTTTGAGAAATAATGAGTGAACGAGCGTGCATTTTGTTCAA
>CAIUCY010000209.1 GCA_903897765.1 uncultured Candidatus Marinamargulisbacteria bacterium
ATTGACTAATACAATGATATCTTCGTGATTCTTGGCAGCTGAACGAACCATCGCTGGCCCCCCAATGTCTATCTTTTCGACGATCTCCTCCCATGTCGAAGTAGGATCTGCGATCGTCGCTTCGAAGGGATATAAATTGACAACCACAATATCGATCAGAGGAATGTTCAACTCCTTGACCTTGTCCATGTGTTCGGCATTATTTCGAACAGCAAGAATGCCCCCATGGATATTAGGGTTTAGTGTCTTTACTCGTCCGTCCATGATCTCAGGATAATGCGTCAGGCTAGTCACCTCAACCGCCGGTATACCCAGTTCCTTCATGCGTTTAAACGTACCCCCTGTGGAAACGATCTCGATCCCCAGTTGATGTAAGGCTAACGCAAACTCATCGATCCCCTCTTTATCAAAAACACTAATTAATGCTCTCATTATCTTGACTCCATTTCCTTCGCGATCAGCGAAATTGCTTGTGAATAAAGGGTGTGTTCTTCAACTAAAATACGTGCCGATAGACTTTGCTCGGTATCATCCGGTAAAACGGGGACGCTTTTTTGGAGAACAATAGGCCCACTATCGAGTTCGGACGTCACCCAATGGACACTACATCCCGATTCTTTAACCCCAGCATCAAGCGCTTGCTGTTGGGGATGAAGCCCCTTGAACAAAGGAAGCAGTGAAGGATGAATATTGAGGATGTGCCGAGGGAAGGCATTAATAAAAATATCACTTACGATACGCATATAGCCAGCCAAGACGACTAGATCCACTTTGGCGGCCAATAATCTTGAAACCAAGGCCTCATCAAAACGTTCTCTCGACGCAAAACGCTTGGGATCGACAAACTCATTTTTCAGACCTAATTCATGAGCCTTTTCAAGCATAACTGAGGGTTTATCCGATAAAACAATAGCGATCTCAGCATTGAGGTCCGCTTCTTGAATGTGCTTAGAAATAGCCAAGAAATTTGAACCCCGACCCGACCCTAAAATGCCAAGTCGTAGTGGCGCCATATTACGGCTGAGGTAGCCCTTCGACTATGACAACTCCTGTTCCCGAAATGATCTCTCCGATGATATCGAGCGTGGGTTCGGCGGCACATAACGCGATCGCCGTTTCGGGAGCGACCACAAGGGTCATGCCAACTCCTACATTAAACGCGCTACACATTTCACGCCAAGAGATCTGACCAACCCGTTGAAGGGTTTTAAAAACAGGGAGCAAGTCCCATGAGCCAAAATCAACACGAGCATCGACATGTTTGGGAAGAACGCGGGCGATGTTTTCATAAAGCCCACCCCCAGTAATATTGGCGATCCCTTTGATCGGAAAACGAGCGATGAAGTCGAGTACCTGTTTAACATAAATAACCGTTGGCGTGAGTAGGTCTTTTTTAAAGGCAAGTCGTTCGGTTGGGTCGTCGATCATATCGGCGACTTTACGAGCCAATGAATATCCATTGCTATGAACCCCACTGGAGGATAAACGAATGATCTTATCCCCAACCGAAATACCGCGCCCTGTAATGACCTGATCTTTATCAACCAACCCCACAACAAATCCGGCAAGATCGAAATCACCCTGACGATAAACATCTCGCATTTCCGCGGTTTCACCCCCAATAAGGGCGCAGGCGGATTGCTGGCAACCCTCAACGATCCCCTTGATGATGGTGGTGACGAGCGTAGGCTCTAATTTATGAAGCGCAATATAGTCGAGCATAAAGAGGGGTTTGGCCCCTTGGGTAATCAGATCGTTGACGCACATCGCCACCAGATCGACACCGATCGTATCGAAAATACCGAGTTCGATCGCAAGCAATAGCTTGGTGCCAACCCCATCAGTACTCGAAACGAGAATGGGGGTCTTTATGCCGGTCAAGTCCGGTTGGAATAAGGCGCCAAAGCTACCAAAATTATCGAGAACTTGCTTGTCGAAAGTCTTCTTGACCTCGACGGTGAGCTGTTTCACCGACTCATAGCCGGCATGAATATCTACTCCCGAATCTTTGTAAGTAAGGCCCATAACAGGCAGAAATTATACCACATTTCGACTTTATGGTATGATAGAATCGAACAACTGAAGGGGAGTGAATGATATGAAACTAAAAGTTGTGGTTCACGATGCTGACGAGGGTGTGATGTTTGATATTATTTTACGCATAAAACCAACAATCTAATTTCCGTGATCATTAGCAGCAATCAGCGATGAAAGATTGAGCTGAGACTGAGCGTAGAAAGCGTCAAAAGCCACCCTGTTTTAAGGGGCTTTTGGCACTTTCCCAAGCGAAGCGAAGTGAGCCTTCATCGCTGACTTGATTTTTGCTTACTTTGTATCAAGACAAAGTAAGA
>CAIUCY010000210.1 GCA_903897765.1 uncultured Candidatus Marinamargulisbacteria bacterium
CTGTGCGAAATGGTGAAAAACACCAGCCTCTGCGGCCTCGGCCAAACCGCTCCCAACCCGGTCCTCAGCACATTGCGCTTCTTCCGCAAGGAATACACCGACCTCCTCAAAGAGGACCTCTACGGCGGACCCAACGGCAACGGCAACGGCAATGGCAACGGTGACGCCAAAGAAGCCCTCGCCCCAATCATCTAGCTTTTACCTGATATGGCTGCCAAAACATTAACTAATGAGTCATCTGATGCTGAAACGTCAACCGTCACCAATGCTTCGAAGGGTGAATGGTTCATTATCCAAACCTATTCTAGTCAAGAATATAAGGTTAAGCGCAGTTTAGAGCAGCGCATTGCCGCTTTCAAGCTTCAAGATCAGATCTATGAAATACTCATTCCAGAAGAAGATATTATCGAAGTCAAAAATAATAAAAAAGTGGAAAGTACCAAAAAAATGTACCCCGGCTATATATTTGTTCGCATGAATTTTAATGATGAAGTCTGGTATATGATGAAACGAATTCCAGGCCTCAGTAAGTTCATGGGGAATCAAGATACGCCACTTCCTGTTAAAGACGATGAAATGCTTAAAGTCTTACGTCAGGTTGGCGTTAAAGTTCAAAAGTATCAAATCGATTTTGAGATCGGTGATATGGTTAAGATCATTGCAGGGCCTTTCCGTGGTTATACGGGGCCGGTCAAAGAACTTAATGCTGAAAAAGGTAAATTGAAGTCTATGCTTCTGATCTTCGGACGGGAAACGCCGGTCGAGATCGACTTCGATCAAGTCGAAAAAGCGACGAAATAATTCTGGAGGTTCACTGTGGCGAAGAAGGTTAAAGGTTTTATTAAATTACAACTCCCCGCAGGGAAGGCAAATCCTGCTCCTCCTGTAGGCCCTGCGTTGGGTCAACATGGCGTTAATATTATGGAGTTCTGCAAAGCATATAATGATAGAACAAAAGATATGGCCGGACAGGTTATTCCTGTTATAATTACTGTTTTTGAGGATCGAAGTTTTGACTTTATTCTCAAAACTCCACCCGTGTCTGATCTGCTTAAAAAGGCTGCCAATATTCCAAAGGGATCGGGTGAACCCAATAAAAATAAAATCGGGTCCGTTACGATGGATCAGGTTAAACAAATTGCCGAAACAAAACTTAAAGATCTTAATACAACCTCGCTTGATTCTGCGATCAAATCCGTTCTAGGATCTGCTCGTAGTATGGGTGTAGAGGTTAAATAGTACCGGAGGACTGAACATGGTAAAGCATTCAAGGCATTTTTTAGAAAAAGAAAAATTAGTTGATCTGACAAAAAAATATCCTTTAACGGATTCACTGCAGATTTTGTCACAGATCCCCAATGCCAAATTTGATGAAGCTGTAGAGTTTACGGTAAAACTGGGTATCAATACAAAACACAGTGATCAACAGGTTCGAGGTACGTTAATTCTTCCCCATGGTGTTGGTAAAAAAACGCGAATTTGTGTGGTCGCCAAGGATGCCAAATTAGCTGAAGCAGAAGCCGCTGGAGCCGATTTTATCGGTGGCGATGAATTGGTCGAAAAGATCAAATCTGGGTGGGTTGATTTTGATGTGCTTATTACGACACCGGATATGATGAAGAGTGTCGGTACGTTGGGTAAAGTTTTAGGAAAGCGCGGGTTAATGCCTTCTCCAAAAACAGGGACCATTACGATCGATATCAAAAAAGCTGTTGAGGATTTTCAAAAAGGAAAAGCTGAATATCGTGCAGACAAATATGGTATCGTTCATATGTCAGTCGGTCGCAAGAGTTTCTCTGCTGACCAACTGAAAGAAAATATTGTTGCTGTTTATGATGCGTTGCAGAAGGCGAAGCCCTCTACATCAAAAGGTGTGTATGTTCGTGGTGTCTATCTTTCCTGTACCATGGGGCCAGGGATCGAGATGGATGCTATGGCCATGAATTGATCATTACGGATTGCCGAAGACCGCAGGGGTGGACACTGAGCTTGTTGAAGTGCGAACTTAATATCATGCAGAGGCGAGCTTTTGTTCCTAAGAACAGAATGCATGTCTTCAAATCGGAACCGAGATAAAGAAAGGAAGGTTGAAGACTGTGGTTAAGGATGCAAATGTAGCGATCGTCAAAGAGATCACCGACAAATTTGCGGATAATTCAGCGGCGTTTTTCGTGCAATATCACGGACTACCTGTTGCGGTTATTACGGAATTTCGAGCCAAATTAAAAGCGGTTGGCGCTGAGATGAAGGTTTATAAAAACACTTTTTCTCTTATTGCCTTGCGTTCAGCTCGTAACGTCGTTGCGGAACAAGTTGAGCCCATTTTAAAAGGACCTACAGCGGTCATATTCGCGCATAAGGATGTTGTCAGA
>CAIUCY010000211.1 GCA_903897765.1 uncultured Candidatus Marinamargulisbacteria bacterium
AAATAATGGGGCTTATCCTGTGGGAATAGAGGGTGAAGTTATGTCTGGAAGAAAATAGAGAGTTTTTGATGCAACATTGCTCCATACTCCATCGGTATTCTTGGCTTTGACATTAAATATATTTGTGTAATCAGATAATAGGACAACGCTGATTTGATCAATGTTCGCCGTATTTATCGTTGTCCAAGGGAGAACATTGTCAGAATTTACTTCCGTTCCAATGGAATACTGATATTCAGCGACATCTTCAGTAATAGTCCAACTCGCGCTAAAACAATTTGTTCCCACTGAATAGGTTATACTTTGGATCTCAGGGATAACGATATCGCTATTGTATTGACGTAAAGGCACCGAGGGATCACCTAGCAAATTAATACAAAAAAATAAATCCCGCAAACCATAGTGGTCAGTACTATAAAATAGTGACGTTGTCTCTTTTTCTCGAGCTAAAGCGATAGCCTTCCCCAACTGAGGTGACCCAGACACAACCTGATTATAGAACTCAGCCTGATATACATTGGATGCGCCGTTTGCAACTCCAGGAGAATACCATCCGTAATTGGTATTACCGATAAACGCCAACGCTCCATGTGAGATCTGTAAAAAATATCTCGAAATTGCACCACTATTTAAAAAATTATTAGCAAAACATCCTGATGAGTAGACAATAAAGGGCAAGGTATTTGAAAATTTCCCTTCGGTAATATCGCTATCTGTCAACAACATGTCAATATTAGTATTGCCATGCCCATCATGCATGTACAATTGAGCCGCATTACTATTGGCCTCATTCGTAAAATTTGCCGAATCCGCGTAAACTCCATGTTGTATAGCGATGAATTTATTGTCATTATTGAAAATATTCCCCATATAATTATCATAAAGGGTTCCAGATGTTTCAGGAGGGTTATTCGTATCCATGTTTTCCCCAAGAACCGAAACCGTCTTTAGAAAACTAGACGTTGGGGAAAGAGAAAGATAGGTTTTAGTTTTGTTGAACATTTTGGTCAGGTCTGTCGTATTGGATGCTGCGAAGCGACCGACGTAGACTTCTGCCAAACGATCCATGGCATTATCGGTCGTCTCGCCGTATATGCCGTTATTATTTTCGTCCCATGTACCATCTAAGCAACTATAATAAACATCCGAGTAGATAGCTTTAACGTCATAGTAGTTGGGTATATTGTCTCGGGCGGGTACTTTCGTGATGTCACCGGCCAGAAGAACATATTGTATCCCATAAGTGTTATAAGCATACGTAATGTAATTTCGTATTTTCATCGGCAAGTCAGTGCCGTTCTGAGACGCAATGTCAGCCGTCATAGAAGCAAAATATACTCGCTGCCCCAACGACGCCTTGAAACTAATATAATCGGCAACCGACGATCGATAACTCTCTGGCCCAATGATCACCATATCGTAACTACTGGTCACTGTTTGCCCCTGAACCCCAAGGCTTTTTGCGACGCTTTGGGCTTCCGGTGCAAGGTCACTTGGATTTTCGATAAGACCTAGTACGCTCTTTTGGGCAGAGCGTCGATTCTTGATCTTGTTTTTTAGCTGCTCCTCGGCCACTGACAGCTGAAGCACCGTCGTCTTTTTCTTGAGGTAGATCCGAACCGTCATCCCTTTGGCGTAACTGACCACTCGGTCCACTGCCCGATACTGCACAGGGGTTAGAAGAATAGGCAATAAGTGATAACGGTGCAATATCTGAATGGATTCCGTCAATACGGGCGCCACAGGATTATTATCCTTATAGGCTTGGGCATTGAACGCAAATACCGCAGACGATGTCGTTGCCATCGGAAGAGCCGCCTGTTCGGGGAGCAGGAGGAGGTTCTTGATCTCCTGTTGTTGTTGGTACTGATTGTCGACCGCGACGACTTCGTATCCATCCGGAATGAGGGCATACGTGTATTTATACGGGATCATTGGACTCCCTACATTCGCCCTGTTCGTTAGACCAGGAACACTCATTTCCTGATAGGTCGAATTATTGATCAAAACATCTTTGACTTTCGGGTCTTGAAAGGAGAATTTTAGCGTTAATACCTTGTCATAGCCTTGTGGTTGAGCCACTGATGCCGAAGCCAATCCCGTTAGACTCCCGCCACTTGTTAATGGATTCAAGAATGACCCCACTAGTTTTTGATCCGGTGTCGCTGTGGCCTGAATTGACATAAGACCACTCAAGAAAGACTGCATACCCTTCACAATGGGCGTGAATAGGTCATCAGCAAATACCGGATTGCCCCAAGCAAACACCCAAAGAATGAGCAGCCTCATCAATAAATTATTTAGCTTCTTTCTTCTTTTCATAAGGTATAGCCTATCGTTAATCGACTGACACTGTTGAGTTCATCGGCCTTCGCGTTCGTTTGTATCCCATAATCAATCTTGATCCCCCCTATATCCATGCCCACTCCATAAGATGGATTGCCATTGTTGCTCCCCATTCGCAAATCAATAACATGAAATAGGGAATAACTCATCCCCACATGGAAAGTCGCCTCTTGTCCATCCTGTTTCTGAGCCGAGGCCATACACGTCATGAGTTTATCGGTCGATGAATATTGAAATGCCCCGATCAAGGTCATGGGCAACGACTCTGTCGCATTCGAGCTCGTGTTCCACGTCATCTTGGGCGCGATAACATTGATTGCCGATACCCCTATCTGATAATTTCCGAATCGAAGGATCATGCCCGCATCAGCGCCATACCCGAGCCCTTGATTATAAAAAAGGTCTTCTCTGATCGCCTTGGCATTAACGCCAAAGACAACCATCGATTGACGATTTAGATGGATATCTTTCGCTAGGCTTAGGATCAGGGCGGAGGATTCTACACTAAAGTTCGGGCCGATCAAAACCGGCACCCCATTACCATCAAGCCCTGAATAGGGAATATCGTTCGTTTTTACACTATGGTACTGCAAACCACAACTAAGGAATAGAAAAGGAAACGCAAGCCCATACGCTTGATAGGACGAATCTTCAAAAAGCTTTTGTTCCATCTCTGAAACGGTTAACTTTGGAACCGAGGCAACCCCAGCCGGATTATAGAACCCAGACCAAATATCTCCATAATTCGCACCTTCAGCGTTCCCTAGGGCATAGGCTTTTGAACCGGCACCATTATCCAAAAAACTCCCTGCGCCACTAGTTAAAGGATCTCCAGCTAGGCTTAACGAGAGTACCATAAAAAGATAGGTTACAGTTCTAGAAATCCGCAATTATAGCTTCCCCCTCATTACCCTTAAATTATTCCCACAAAAGACATTATATAAACATGATTCATATTCATTGGATCATGGGCTACAATATCAAATATGACAACAAAACTTGCGATCACCGCGGGAGATCCTACAGGCATCGGGCCAGAAATTATTCTCAAAGCCTTCACAGCAACACCCGACTTACTTAACCAAGCAAAATGGACGGTCATAGGCCCAACGAACTGGCTCTCGACATTGCCTAAACATCCGAACCTTTCGCTTGTAGATCCCTGTCCTTCCGTTACTGGATCAGGATCATGCTCTTACGTATATGTCGAAACCGCTATAGCCCTTGCGCTTAACCATGAAGTTGTGGGTATGGTGACAGCCCCCATTTGTAAAGAAGCATGGATACGAGCTCATAAACCGTTTTCTGGACACACCGAAATGCTCGCTTCGTTATCCCATTCAAAACGATATGCTATGGCCTTCGCTTCGCCTCAACTCAACGTGATGCTTGCGACCATTCATGTTCCCCTTTCAAAAGTTTCTTCGCAAATATCGCCAGAATTCCTTTTTGAAAAGATCCAATTAGCTCATGATTTTGGTCATTCCCTCGGATATAGAAAGCCCCGTATTGGTGTCGCGGGACTCAATCCCCATGCTGGCGAATCTGGACATATCGGATCGGAAGACAAAAACATCATCGAGCCGACTATTCTTAGAGCTCAAAAAGACGGAATAAGGGTCTCAGGTCCATACCCAGCCGATACCCTTTTTCATTCTGCTGTTAATGAACATCTCTTTGATATAGTCTTAGCCATGTACCACGATCAAGGTCTTGCTCCGCTTAAGTTATTAGCCTTCCATGAAGCCGTTAATGTAACCGTGGGGCTTCCCTTTATTCGGACCTCCCCCGACCATGGAACCGCCTTTGACCTTGTCGGGAAGGGGACAGCCAGCCCGTCAAGTATGCTAGCGGCCATGCGTCTTGCTATTCGCATGGCCACTTAATGAAAAAATCTCTCGGACAAAACTTTCTGGGTGATACAAATATTTTACGAAAGATCATTGATATCGCACCCAAAGACCTACCGGTTCTTGAAATAGGCACAGGAAGTGGCATTTTAACAAAAGGACTGGCGGAGGCCATGACGTTACCGATCATCAGCTATGAAATTGACCGGAGCACCTTTGAAGAGGCGGCAAATCATTTAGCCCTATTTAACCATGTCCAAATTATTCATGCTGATTTTCTCGGCGTTGACATCCCCTTTTTAGAACCCTTTGTCGTCATTGCGAATATCCCTTATTACATCACCTCGCCTATTGTTGAAAAATGTTTAGCAAACCCTTGGGTCCGTGGGATCTACATCATGGTTCAAAAAGAGATCGCCTATCGTATGGCCGCTAAACTAGGAGAAAAAGATTACAGTAGTTTTTCCGTCTTTTGCCAAACCCGAGCGGTTGTTCAAAAATGCTTCCCCGTCTCTCGACACTGTTTTTTCCCGCCACCTCGGGTAGATTCGACCTTTGTGAAATTGATCCCAACAACCCTATGGACTAACCAGATCCATGACATTGAGATCTATGACAAAATCGTTCATAGCGCCTTTTGGGGAAAACGAAAAACCATTTCAAGTTGTCTAAGTCGATCACCATATTTAGCGTTGGGGTCCGTAAAAGCTAAAGCCATTCTAGACGCAAGTGGCATCAATTCTCAATTAAGAGGGGAAAAGCTGTCGGTTCAGGACTATTTGAATATCGCCAATACGTTAGTAGAATTCAACGTTCCATAGCTTAACGAGCTCACTCAAGATCGAAGTCACATTTTCGCCATATACCGTATGTTCTCTTCTAAACTGTTCATATTGACGACTAAGATCACGAAAACTTAAAAGCCCAGG
>CAIUCY010000212.1 GCA_903897765.1 uncultured Candidatus Marinamargulisbacteria bacterium
GTCGTTGAAGTAAAACACGCCCCCATCATTCGCCCATGCCGTTCCCCCAAAATTTTGCAACGTCACGTTCTGAATAGATAGGCTGACCCCATAATTTAGTGAGGCGAAACGGGTTAGGTTGGTCGCCGAAGCGGAAATAATGCAATTACTGCTGTTATAGCCAGCGCCGGCACGCAGGGTTATGTTGTCGATATTGGGCCACTGAAGCTGTCGGCTTAACAATACATTACTGGTGATCACCTCGATAAGACCACCCACACTCGCGATATTGAGCGGTCGAGCTAGGGAACCAAAAATTTGTCCATTCATGGAGGTCACCGAATAATTTGTTTGATAGGCGCCGATATCAATAAGGTTACAAGTCGTTCGGGGGTTGCCATCAAAGTCGCTCATCACATTGCCCGAGTTGGCGTTCCATACGCTAAACGAGCCCCCGTCAATGGCCGCTGAATTCGGCCCTACATGTAACTTCGAGTCGGTGAATAGAGCATTTGAACTGATATTGCCCACATTCACCGACACAGTGTAATTGCTCACCGAATCGCCTTGGATCAGGCAGTTTTGGAACGCAAACCCTACATAGATACCACCCGCCAATAATTTCCCCGCGAGTATCGTATTGTTGACTGTTACTTTATTCGTACTACTATTGCTATAGATTAACGCCGTTGTCATATTGTTCCCAGAGATACTGCAATTCGTCCACACATTAGTCCCACCCCACGCCACATTACCAGACGAGGCACTATTACTTATTACCAAACAATTTGTCCATGCATGTGACCCAAAATATGAAACCCCTCCATTGTAGGCATTATTGTCTTGAAAAATAACGTTTTGTGCATTGACTCGCCCACCCGTATCTGATTTATAAAAACATCCTCCATTGCGATTGATGGAATCCACCCCATTCCCTGATAACACACAACTCTGTAGATTTAGCGTCGCGTTAGCGTTAAAGTAAAACACACCCCCATCATTCGCCCAATTCGTCCCCCCAAAGTTTTGGATGGTCAAGTTCTGGATAGACAAACTGATAGAATAATTTAGTGAAGCAAAGCGGGTCAGATCGGTCGCCGAGGCGGAGATGATAACATTCGTCGAATTGGCGCCTGCCTGTGCCCGAAGGGTGATGCCATTCTGGTTGGGCCAAGCAATCTCAGTGCTTATTAAATAGGTTCCCTCTGGCACCTCGACAATATCATCCGTCATGGATGCCTCGACTTTAGCCTTTAGGTCCGCCCCATCATCGACGGCAACGGTGTAGGTGGTGCCATAGGCGGGGGCGAAGAGGCAGATACAGGCGATGAAAAGGGTGAGGATGGGTCTAATCGAGACGCCATGAATGGCTTCTTTATTCTTGTTGCCAACAAACGCCAAAAGTGGCAGATTCACCCTCATAAAACAAGGATATCACAATCCACTTCAAAACCCATCTCTTGTTGATATTTCGATGTCAAATTATACTAACCTGTTATGACACAGGGGATCCATCTTGAGCTAAAAGAAACCATCGAGTTTCGAGGCATCACCTTACACTGCACTATCGATGGGCACCCTATAACATCCCGTTCGCCCCTATGCCCTACCCCTTTGAAGTGGGTCTTATCCCAATACAGCGCACCCTTTGGGCATTACTTTATCCCAAACATCCTGCATAGCCTTGAAATAATCCCCGACTTTACGCTTTCAATAACCACGCAAACGGAATCCTATAAGGGACTAAACTGTGTTGAGCATATTGAGATCAACGAAACCCTTCATTTTGACCTCCTTAACCAAGAGGTTCGATGCTCTGTTAACGCAGACAAACGTGTCGCGTTCTGGAGCAGCCTGATCATTGACCTCGACAACAAAGAGGTTGCCCTTTATAAACGAGGAGGCGCTCGAACACTCTTTGACAAATTGTTTCAATTTCAAGCCACCAAACCCAGCTTTACGATGCCGGTCAAAACCTTTAATACGGGGAAGTTAGTGGGGCCCGCTGACTATATAGAACCTATTATCCACTTCAGCCGTTTCTTTATTCATGGCGTATCCGTTGAACTGATACGACCCACCTTGTCGATGGTGATCGAGGTCGAGATCAATGTTCGTTCAGCTACCGCCATCTTGTCTCCCACTGTTTCGCAAGGAGACCTTGTATTTTGTATCCCCAGCGTTCTTCGAACGTATTTAGATAATATCGAATATGCTGGGGGGCCAAGCATGAAAGCCCAGTTTCGAAAAAAGCTCTTTGCCAAGCTTTTGCTTGACTTGGCTGTCGCCAAAACCTCCCAAGAAAAGAAACAGATCCTCGCGGCAAGCTTGAAGGAAATGAAATTCCTGCATTCTTGGGATCGCACTCAAGTTAGAGACATTATCAACGATTTCGAGCTCTCGCTTGAAGAAGATACCGACAGCATTCTCGTCATTGATCGCCAGTGGTTGCGACTTCATTCAACGAATAGCGACCTATTCTGGGGACGAGCTGTTCTTGCGAAATCCTTTAATGTGTCCATTTTTGAGGCCTTTTCGTATGATGAGGTCGAGGTCTCGCTGCCTGAATTTTTTAAAGCTTACCCTGTCTTTGAGGCGCTCTGTTCGCAACATAACATCACCATAAAGTGTGACACCCCGCTCATTCATGAATCCCTTCACATTGGGGTGGATGCGACAAAAGCAGGCGCGATCGATTGGTTCGAAGTACGGCCGGACGTTTTCTTACATACCCATCGTATCGGGGACGACCATTGGCAAACCATTCTCGAGACCGGTTATTATCAAAGTAGTGAAGGCATTACCTTGCTCGATTCGTCTTCGCTTGAACAACTTCGCCAGTTGATGAATGTGATGCCGAGGAAAAAAAGCAAAACCGCCGACATTGTTCCGGTGTCACGACTCGCCATCCTTGACTGGATCGCCCTTCGAAAGAACGGTATCGAGGTTAAATTAAACGCGCAGACAGAGGCAATTTTTGAACGGCTTCAACATTTTACCCATATCCCCGAACAGCCCCTGCCTAAGACCTTGACGGCAGACCTTCGCCCCTATCAACATCAAGGCGTTAACTGGTTGTGGTTTTTATATGAACATCGCTTTGGGGCCGTCCTTGCCGATGACATGGGTCTAGGCAAAACTGTGCAAACCATCGCCTTTATCGCCCTGTTAAACCCTACAATGAAGAAGCCGGTTCTTATTATCGTACCCCCCACCTTGGTCTTTAATTGGAAACATGAATTCGAGCGGTTTTTGCCAAGCGTTAATCTCTTGGAGTATGTCGGCATTGACCGGAATAAAGAGGCCCTTTTAAAAAGTATCGTGACTATTACCTCCTATGATATCGCTCGACGCGATCTTGCCGAGTTCAAGGCCATTCACTACGACGTGATTATCTTTGACGAAGCACAGGCCATCAAAAACATCTCGGCTCAGCGTACGGCCGCTGTAAGGCAATTGAAGGGAACGTTTAAGGTTTGTCTGACAGGAACGCCCGTCGAAAATCATGTGGGCGAATATTTCTCTATCCTTGATCTTGCCGTTAGTGGGATCTTTGGGGAGCATAAACATTTTATGAAAGAGACTAAGGACGAGATCGGTTTGCTTAAATATTTAGAACGGGTTAAACCATTCGTCCTGCGTCGAACCAAAAAAGAGATCTTAAAAGAACTTCCAGATAAGATCGAGTCGGACATTTACCTTGAGCTTAGCGACCGACAAAAAGCCTTGTATGTCCGTGTGGTAGCGGAAGTGCGCGAAACCGTCGCGAAAGCGTTCAAGTATCAACCCCAACAGCAAGCCGGTATTGTGGCTCTGACCGCCTTGCTCCGGCTTCGCCAGATCTGTGTCGCCCCCCAACTGGTGGCTAATGATGAAAAAGAACCCTCGCCTAAATTTGAATATCTTATCGACAAGCTGACAGAACTCGCACAGGAAGGTCACAGTGCGCTTATCTTTTCCCAGTTCCGCAAGTGTCTGGATCTGTTCTCGGCGGCACTGCATACGGCGGGGATCGAGCATCTGCGAATGGATGGTGAAACCCCTATGGCCAAGCGACGCGAACTCGTCAAAAGTTACCAGTCTGGCAAAAGTGCCCCGTTTTTCCTTGTCAGCCTCAAGACAGGGGGTGTGGGGCTAAATTTGACCCGCGCCAGCTACGTCATTCATATCGACCCGTGGTGGAATCCGTCGGTCGAGAATCAAGCGTCGGATCGCGCCCATCGGATCGGTCAAACGCAGACCGTTCATGTATTCCGACTCATCATGACCAATACCGTCGAGGAAAAGATCATGCTATTAAAGAAAAACAAGCAAACTCTCGTCGACCAAATTATGGAGGGGAACACCACCGCCAAAGCTGGCGCCATCAGCCGAGAGGATTTTGATTATTTGCTGGGGTACTAACCCGAAATTCCCAATGTTTTACAGATAAACCAACTGGGCATACGAAAACTATCGGTTCTTAGACTACCCCAAGGAGAAAATACATGTTTTGTAAAATTGTAAGCTTAGATATGACCTCAATTGTTCCATCAATTCAAACGGAAGAACCTGCGCTCGTCGGATTGATCTCGCGTGCGCTTGATGCTCTTTGTTCTATTGTTGAACAAGGACCATCGGATATGGAGAGTACATTGAGAACAAAAGAACTGTCAGGAAATCTAGGCTATGCCCTCGCTCAATCTACTCGTGAAGATCAACTTGAAAGTTATAAGCTAGTTGTGGGCAGGTCTTCATTTCTCCGAACTATCAATCAACAACAAGTTGAGCAACCAATGAACGTTATGCACATCAGTGAAGGCGTTTATTTGTTGACTATTCCTGCTGGGAATCAATCTGAAGTTGTTGTTTTGTTAAACACAAGTGGTGAAGAGTTCAAGATGTCTACAATGACACTTAAACGTTCACACGGAATTACTGCTGACCATTATAATGTTACTGCAAATTGCACTATTGGGGATCGAGTGGCACTGATATATTTCTATCCTCGCTCAGGCACCATTTTCTTAAAATATGCTCCTGAAGGATCAAAACTACCCTCGTCTTCAATAAAACAAATTAGCGGATAATCGCGTTAAACCGTGCGACTTCTTTTTGGATCTGAACGCGGAGAAGGGCATTTTCTTTCCGAGCAATATTTATCATTTCAAGACGAAAGATAAACACGCTCCCCAGCAGCAACAACAAACCCAACAAAGCAAGAGAGATGAAGGCAGGGCGGGTTTGCTTAACACTTGAAAGCATAAGGATTCCATGTTCTGTAAACGCTAACGGCAGCTTTCTGGCTCCGCCCCAACTTGATGTCGCAAATTGCGATATCAAGTTGTCCTTTTCGCTATGGGTTAGTTGGAACATAAAATCTTTCGGAAATCGAGACAGATTTCTTCTCACTTGCTCGTTCAATCGTCTCGTCTCTACGCCATAGAGTTGCGCTAAATCTCGGTCAAGCATGACTTTTTGGCCACGAATGAAATATATCTTTGAGGAAATTTGCTCGATGGGAAGAAAGGAATCCATTTCCCTATTTTATTGGCCTCGCCCAAATTGGTCAACATAATATGTCAAGCTTATTTTACGTCAACAATTTGCTTTACCCACTCGTATACCAAGATCCCCGTCGACACCGCGACATTGAATTGCCGTAATTATTCTTTGTAAAACCCGATCCGTTTTTGCGATTCCTCCACGGGGGGATTCAGCAGTATATTTACAGCAGCCATTAGCATCTGAACATCTTCGTCTGTCTTCTTTTGTTTATGGTCTAGCTCGGTTACTTGTTTTTGGAGTGATTCGTGGGTGGCAAGCAAGTTTCGCAGCCGGACAAAGACCTGAATAATTAATATGTTCAGCTCGATAGCCTTTTCACTTGATAAAACACTCGAAAGCATGGCGACACCTTGTTCAGTAAAAGCATATGGCAATGATGAAGAGTGTTTAAGCGATCTGAACCGGTCACATTTTGTGACCAGTTGCTCTTTCTCAACTTGTAATAACTGAAACATAAAATCGGCTGGAAAACGATTCAGGTTCCGTTTTACCGCTTGGTTAAGGACTTTGGTTCCGACACCATACAAGGCCGCCAAGTCCCTATCTAGCATAACCCGTTGTTTGCGAATGAGGAGGATCTTCGACGTAATGACCTCGAGGGGAAGAAAGGAATCCATCACCCTATTTTATTGGCCTCTCCCAAATTGGTCAACATAATATGTTCGGCTTATTTTACGTCAACAACTTGCTTTGCCCACTCGTATACCAAGATCCCCGTTGACACCGCGACATTGAGCGAGTCGTTTTGCCCCCGCATGGGGATATTCACGCGGAGGGCGGTTTTGCCCCAATCGGACTGAACCCCTTCGTGTTCTCGCCCCACGACAAGTGCCGTTCGCTTTGGCCACTGAACTTGATGATAGACAGATGAGGCTTCGGGGCTGGCCACAACCACTGACATATTTTGTAACGATAGCCAATTTAAAACATCCCTCGGCTCAGCTAGGGCAAAAGGCACAGTAAAAAACGTCCCCACACTGTTGCGGATGACATTCGGGTTATAGGCATCCGTCGATGTCCCCGCCAATATAACCGCATCCGCCCCGACTCCATCGGCGATACGAAACAACGTCCCCACATTACCCGGCTTTTCAAGTTGGTCGGCAATAATAACAAGGCTCGACGTGTCGGGGGGTATCGTCAATGCCTCAAGGGTTGTCGGCTTTTGCGACACGACAGCGATAATGCCTTCTGTTTTTTCGCGATAACCGATCTTGTTAAAAAGGGATTCGGGAATCGTAAAAACAGGCCAGTCCCCCTTAATAAAGGGGGACTGAGAAGGATTTATCATCCATACCTCCTCGATCTGGAAGCCGTTCTTTACCGCCATGTTAATTTCTTTTTGACCTTCCACAAGGAACGTTCCGGTCGCCTCGCGAGATTTCTTTTCGCGAAGACTTTGAAGAGACTTAAACCGTTCGTTTTGGGCTGAGGTAATGGTGTAAGTGGTCATAGGTTAAATAGTCGAACTTTTTGCACTTGACGCTATACGCGTTCCAGTTGTTTTTCAACGTAACGAAACTCTGCTGCGAAAGGGGTGCTGATGAGCGTGTACATTTGCGCCAATTGCTCGGGGAGGTAATCATGCACAAGGCGATTGCGGAGGTCTCGCATCTCGAACCATTTATCAACACTAGAAATAACAGAATGCTTTTCCATGCGCTGTAAGATATCTCTTAGGGACGATGAGTTTTCGGCATACAAGTAAAGTTCATATGTGCGAAAACACTTCAAGCAAGTCTCTATTGCACGCATAAATCGATCGCTAAGTGCATCGTAGGGTTCAAGCTCTTTGTCCGTATAATCATAATCGGGGCTGTACGGGGTGAAATCGGAAAGCGAACTCAAAACGAGTCGAATGCTCCTTTGAGCTTTGGCGATATTTTGCTTCAGCAGATCAAGATATTCGGCCGAGGTCATAGCTTTAATGGTACAAGATTTAGAGTTGAAAGAAAA
>CAIUCY010000213.1 GCA_903897765.1 uncultured Candidatus Marinamargulisbacteria bacterium
GAGAATTAAAACTTTATTATTCATACCCCACTTTCCATCGATCAAATTTGATATTGCATCCGCAGCTTTTTTTACATCAGTGAGGGGTACATTTCTTGAACTTTCTTGTCTTATATCTAATAAATCCGTTGCCGTTGTTGAAGATGGCTTTTGAGCATAAGCAAGTCCACTAGTAAAAGCATCTTTAAATAAAACCGTAAGATTAGACATATCATCACCAAGCGTCTTAGTGGGAGATTTCTTCAATGCATCGATCTGATCCTCAATGCCCTGAATGTCTGTATTATTAAGAATCCCTAAGATCGACGATTTACGATCCACCGATAGATCCCCAAAAGTTGACCCCGTCAAAGATAAATTAAAGTTCGAATTATCGGTCGATTCTGCCCAAGTCTTCAGATCAGTCATTCGCTGATGGAACTCATCTTTAGAAAGGGACGTGTTAGCCGTGAAATTGGGGATATAATAAGAAAGATCTTGTCCATTCATTTTCGGATCTCCTCCATTTACACTCCCATCAAAATGCAAATTACTAAGACGATCATGCAAGGATTTAATAAACGTGGACTCCTTGTCATAGTCAACTTTTAAGCTTTGTTGGAGAACGGATTTTATGTTTTTATAGTCCTGCCCTAGTTTTCCTTTTCGATTTGTTTCCGATAATAGATGACCATCGTTATCACCCAACAAAGCCTCCTTCTTCAATTTGGAATCGGGCGTATCGGGCGTAGCAACTAAATCATTATTTTCAATCGCGTCATCCCAAGACATTTCGGCAACGGTTTTACTCATCAATTGTGCCTTTCCCGCATTCGTTGTTGCTGTAACCAAATCATCAATATTCCCTGTTTGGGCATCTTTTAATGAGCGCAAGAAATTGAGGTCATTCTGATCGCCCTCATGAGGAGAAGCGAACATAGCCATCATATAAAAATTCGCCATTTTTTGCATCTGTAACGTCATGTCTAAATACATTCGATCTGCAACTGAGGAGAGACTTGTTACATTATCATTCGTTGTTGTTTGAAGGCGTTTTCCTCTCGTTAAATAAGGAGACATACCCGACGATTTTGCAAAATCAGCTGGCATATAACCGATTTTTGATCCATTTATTTCACAGGTTCCATACATCAACTGATTAAACTTATCTGTTGAGGATATATCATTGAATAGTCGCATTTTCTTGTCGACATTTTGTTCCAAAAAAGTCAAGAATATATCATCCGAAAACTTTCTATCGAGCAGATTACCATTAGAATCTTTTGATTGAGGGGGTAAATCCATGATCCCCTGAACCGAATCAGAACCAACAAGCTGGGTTTTAATATCCTCGAATTTATCTTTTGCCATTTTTGCAAAGGCTGATAAGACATTCTTTGCTTGATCTGCAACCGCAGTTTGGTCTCCAAAAGAATCGATCGGATAGCGTGTTTTTAAAAAAAGTTCGGTCAAAGATTCCGTTGGAGTCGTTTTCGAGGTATCACCAACGCTAATATTTTCTTGCAAAAATTGCCCAGCCTGTGCGGTTATTTTTTTGGTTGTATATTGAAACATGTTCCACATGGAATATTTCTTAAATGTGTCGTGATCCACGCCCGTTGTATCTAATATTTTTATTGAATTATCCGTAACATATTTGGGTGTTGTTGCACTGTCCGAAGCAGGGTTTAATGTTAAATTTGGAACCAGTGTGGTTTTGATATCGTCCATTTTCAACATGATCTCATGGATCATTTTTGGCTGAACTTCCATATCCGTTAGACTGCTTATTTTATCTTTCAATTTTTTCAGTTCATCTAAAGCACCGGTATCGAGCCCACATTTTGCGAAATCAGCGGACACATCAGGTCCATCGAGCCATGAAAGTTGGTTCTTGATACCTGTCTGTAACCCCAACGAGTAGACATCCGTCGCAGCAGACCAAACCTGTGACTCAACCGCTCGTTCTTTTAAAAAATTCATATTATTATTAGAATCTGAAGAAGTTTCGGGAAGATAATAGTTAAAAACTTTCTCTTGGTTTCCTGTGGCCGTCGTGACCGTTGTATACCTTAGCTTGAATGTCGGATCGGTTTTTTCCCAAATTTTAGGATCCGAATACGCTTTTACGAGAGACTTAAGATCTACTTTATCTTTTTTTGCGCCAAAAACAGTACTCATCGCATAAGTAAAGCGACGACGAGACTCTAACATCAGCATGGACAACTCGAAAACTTCTTTATCTGTCCAAGTACTATCGATTTTCACACCCGATCGAGCGAGTTCATAAATATTAGGAACATAGTCCTTGAGCCCTATCGCATCTCCTGTTGTTCCGGATGCTTTAAATTTAATTTTATTTAATAGATCCGAAAAATCACCGCTTCCACTACTATCGGCCACATTGTCTAATTTGTTATACGTAAATTTTTGGTGCTTCGTAAACTGATCACCTATTCCACTCAAAGGCGAGTTTGACATAAAGTTTTTAAATGAGGTCGAATAATCCACTATAGGAGAGGTGACCCCCATATTATTTAAATATTCTTTGGAATAATCGGGGATGGTTAAGGCCGTCGTTGTCATGTCGCCCTCTCCATTATCGATGACACCATTCCCATTAATATCCGCATCTGGTTTAAGCAAGGTGTGTCGCATATCGAGAACGGTTGGATGGAAATCCACCCCTTCACCAAAGTACTTTCCATATTCATCCCCTTTTAAACTACTCAACATGGGGACTATTTTTGTATCTGCAGGAAGCTCAACCTTCTGCCCTTTATAGTCTGTATAATAAAAATTGTAGGCTGCCTTTTTCTGTTGATTTGTTGTAGACATAAACACGGGACGAAGTTCATTTACCCCGTCATTGTCGATATACGCGCCCATCCCAATAGAGCCGTCATAGGGCACACCCAACATCCCCGTAAATTGTGAAAGATTGATAGCGGTTCCATCATCCATCTTAACGTTATCCGACTCAGAATTGAAAATTTGAGAACCTAACTCGCTTTGTGTCCCCTTCCAGAAATCACTATTCGCGTCCCCCCCATTGTCATCTGGTTTTATGAATTTTTTATTAAAATACGAGTCTGCACGTGTATCACTTTTATACGTACCCTTGACCGAATCCTTTGAATAACTATGGCTAGAAAGTTTATCCGCGAACGTTCGCGGAATGAACTTCATCATCTCATTTAAAAAATTAACTTTTGTGTCGAGCCATTGTATGCTAGCTTCGCTTGGATTATCTCGACGAAAGGCCGGTCTCGTTTTATCCCCATAACGAGGGTTTAACTTCTGAATAGCTATAGCCTGGACTCTCTCGGGTGGCAAATCGGTCATAGCTCCCCCTCCTCTTCAAATCTATCCATCATAACTATCGTCATTTATTAAGCGATCCTTGTATCGATTTATGGCGATATATGCTCATCCTTTCTTATTCCATACCCAAAATGAATGAACCTTAAACATATAAAAAGGGAGCCTTTCGGCTCCCCTTTTATAACGATCCATTCGATATTGATGTCGTCTCTTAGCCGAGGCCTCTTGTAAACGAGGTGTTTGCGGCATTGAGGACGGTACCGGGTTGAGCACCAGCTGCCTGAAGGCCGGCCATCGCATCTTTCAACTTGGTCATGATCTGTTGCAGCAGGAACAAGGTTCCTGGAGATTCCATCAACACATCTGCATCAATTTGTCCAGTGACTCCGCCCACTACTCCCGACACCAGATTTTGCTTGTCAGTAATATATTGATCAATAGGGATACCATCTAACTTCACACCAGAGGCAGCAAGTTTAGTTATCAAACCCGTAGTAAACTCACCGGTTGCCATCATCTTTGCCATATTCATCATTTCAGTAAAACGCTGATTGATAGCATTGGCCATTGTGGCTAAATAAGTAGACATACTCGTTGACGTATCCCCAGTAAGTGAGGCATTTGGATCAATCAATGTTGAAGTTTGAATGGGTGATGACCCTTGTGTATTTGATATAGAACCTGACATATAAATTCCCCCTTTTATTATTCAATTTATCCCCTATTTTCCCCCCTCAAAATATTTATTCAACACCTCCCTTTATAAAATAATTATGTTTACACTCTAAGTATCGCGCTCCACCCTACAGAGCTTGTATCGAAATATTGCGTTTCATTAAAATAAGGGCGAGGGAATATCAGCTCCATCTTTATTAGAGGTTGATGAAGCTTTTAACGATGTTTTCTTAGATTTTTCGTAAAGAAGTTCATTCATCTTTTCTTTATTTAAAAGAAGAGAGCCTTTTTTTTCAAAAGACTTGGCCAAGATATCTTGGGTCATTTGATTTAATCCTGCCATAAAATCAGGATGCACCGTGTACTTTCCAGGCTCATATTCGAACAATATTTCTTGTTTAGCCATTGACCGGATCGTGGCGGCAACAAACATTCGTTTGAATATTCGTGGATGTCCGTCGATGACTTCCCCCACATATTCCTCGCAATAATAAATTTCTTCTTCTCCACTCGCGTTTGTCTCAAGATCAAATTCATAGATCCCTTTTTGAATATCAGTTGTAATAAGCCCCCCTGTTACCTGTACCAAGCCATTTAAAGCAGCCTTATCAATGTTGAACTGAAGCTGAATTTTTGTTCCCTCACGATGATACATCCCATCTTTGAAACTAGACTCCATGGACGGGGTTTCGAATGTTTCTCTTTTTAAAAAGGATCGCTCATTATCCTTTGCATTTTTGATATCGATGAAACGATTAGCGGTATCTTCGTCAATAGAAGGTAATTCATCGATATCAAAATAAGTTGTAGGCTCTTTTTTTGTACTGATCATTGTTGGTAATTCGATCATATTAATGCCCCCATTTAAAACATCTCAAGATGCGATGATGATGACGCATCAGCATCTATTATTGAGGTCGTTTTTTTCGCTGGCTTTTCTCGTAATTTATCCTTATTAAATTTTATGCTATTTTTTTTATCAAAGGTGGATGACATCACAGATTGACTGATTTTATCCAGTCCCGAGAAAAAATCAGGGTGAATGGTAAATTCCCCTGGTGCATTCTCAATTAGAATTTCATCCCTTACCATGATGTGAATGGTTGCCTTGATAAAAAATCGCTTATAAATACGAGGCTCACCCTGTACATATTGTCCAACAAATTCGCCAGCATAATATAGGTCTTCCTCACCATTAGGACGGGTATCCACATCAAAACAATATTGGCCCTCCTGAATTTCAGCAGACAACAATCCGCCGGTTGTTTTCGTTATACCATTCAATTCATCAGGTGAAATCTCAAAATTCATCCATAATTTCTGACCATTTCGAACAAAATCACATTTTTTAAAATAGGATTCCTTCGGCTCAACGACAAACTCACTTTTAAATTGTGGTAAAGTAGAACCCTCTTCAAAACCTAAAAAATCAATGATATTCTGCGGCATGTCTCCTTCCTCCATATCCGGCAATTCATCAATATCTAATTCTGGCAACTCGAACATAGTCCCCTCCTTTTATTTCTTCTCACCTTCAAAATGCCCAAAACTAAAAACAAATAAACATAAAAAAAATAATTTTTAATTATTTCATCGCCACTTGATCGTGTAGAGTTAGTAAAACAGCGATGTTTCGACCTTTATTCTGGGAAAACTCTAGCCCTAACCATGCCCAGTTTTGTTTGTAATAATCATTAGCTTCATTACCCCAATAACCTCGTCGATCATACATGCTTTGTAATCTATCGAGCATTTTCTTACGGGCATCATTATCCCCCACCGCCGTAAAATAGGCTGCATAGACCCCATTTGTTGAAGGATATTCGTACTGTGTACCTCGAATGGCCATATTTCGCCCGTCGATCGCATAGCCACCAAATAGTTTATGCTCACTCAACAATTTGCCTTTCAGAAAACTATAGGATCGATCTTTTAGCAGAGCGGATATATCTGCTCCGGGGAGCATGGTTTGAGTTAAACTCAAAAAATAGAAAGTTCGAAACGCATCCCAACTGGAAAGATAGTCATCAACAACACCATCCTGCGCCCATGGAAGATCTGTTAACTTACCTTCGATCCCTAATGAACACCAATCTGGGAAAAGGGCACCATTCCCCTTAAAAACAACGCCCTGTTGATTAGATAGCGTCACATACTTACTTTCACGAAGCATCGCAAGTGCTTGGGCGCCTAGTATCTCCCATGGATGATCAGGATCCAGTTTGGCAAACAGCGGGTAAAGAAATGGCATAACATAAGACGGATTGATCCACGGATCCCCACGATCATTTGAAAGAAGAACATACCGCTTCTCCTGCGACATTGAAGACATATTCCCAAACCGCACATCATCCAAAACAAATTGATCATCGTGGGGTTGGAACATCACATTGACGACACTCCCCAAAATGATAACGCTGTGCAGAACCTTTGTTTTATC
>CAIUCY010000214.1 GCA_903897765.1 uncultured Candidatus Marinamargulisbacteria bacterium
CCTTGAGAATATATTTTACAATACGGTACAGGAAACGATTAGCGAAAAATTCATTCAAAGACTCTTTGATATTTTTAATAATCCAGACTCTTGCAATATTACTCATATAATGAACGTTAAAATATGCAACGACTGGGAAAAAGTTCAGGATTCATTCGCCAATTTGACACGTTTTTTGTCAATTCTTGATGGATCAATAAATAATAATCCGTATGATTTTTTTGAGCGTGTAGACACAAAAGGGAAACGAATTCACAACGAACTAAATAAAGAATTCTACACTTACTTAGATAATTGCCCAAAAGGACATCAACTACTTCAGTCACTTGATAAAATATCTTCCAATATTTCAAACAACCCAAGTGAATTCATAAAAAAATTAAATAAACACCATAGTCCGGAAAAATACAGTTTAATTTCGCTAACTAATTATCTCTTTAATTTAACCGGTTTGTTCCATGATAATCATTTCAATCCTTTTTCCTTGATACTTAAGGAAATAACAAACCCATTTATATTAACTGACAATAACGGGAACATTCTCAGTAAACCATCAAAAAATCGAAAACTTAATGAAAACAAAGACAACAAACTGTATATGTCTTTTGGAACGTCTTCTCAAGTAACAGGATACTTTAACCTTCCTGATACCCCAAAAAAACAAGCCGAAATGCTAAGATTATCGGTCGATACATACCATTCTCTACTTTTTTGTTTAATTACACAAGCTCTCCCTGATAATAATACGGGGTTATATTTTAATAACGAATTTCTTCTCCCAAAACTTGCCAATCAGTTCCATTTCAAGCAGATCCCTTTATTCAAAACAAGATTTACAAATACAATAACCTTTGGTTCGTATTACTTAGATAACTCAAAACTTTCAAAAAGCAAGAAAATAGACTGGGTTATATTAAATATTTTACGAGTCAAAATGAACTTGCCTCCGATAATGTCAGAACAGGCATTTAAAGAACAATTTGGGAAATATGGCTTCGAACACGTCGAAAATTACACCCCCGACCCTACAACCCCATCCCAAACGAAAAAATAACCATCAGATCGGCTTTGCCAGTATGGGCGAGCCCTAGGCCTAAGCTAAGGGGATACATATTCGCCGCGATGGATTTGATGCCCCACAAATAACCGTAGCTATAATAGGGTTCTTTGCCAAACAGGTCAGGTGTATTGGCATCGCCCACATCCGCAAAGATCGTCCCATAGGTCTGATAGCCATAGAGACCAAAGAACCATGTCGCGTCATCGATCACCCCGATCGGATAGACATATTCCAATCCCATGCGTCCAGCTACTTGACCTTCAATGATGTCACCATAGGGATAGCCTCGAACGGATAAACTATTCATAAACCCACCCAATGAATACGTCCCTGTCTGGCTATTGGCATAGGTCGCATCAAAATGAACGACATGGTTTTGGCCCATACCCGGCAAGTACAAATTGATCTGGTCAACGAATTGGGTCTTTTGGTCGGTCTGTCTGATAAAATACGAGGCTTGGTTTTGAAAACTGTTCTCGGGGGTCAGAGAATAAAGGAATCGATCCCCGATCTGAAACGAATGGCTAAACTTCCAATAACTATCATTTTCACTATCACTGAGTGTATGATCGATACCCGCCGATAACTGCTGCATATATCGGCCACCCCATATCCACGGCAATTGCAGTTCAAGTGTACTCGTCTCGGTTCCGTTTTGTTTTTTCGCTTGATAGGAAAAGAACGGATAAAGCCATGTATTTAAGTATTGGACCTGATAACTTTCAACACCCGCATTGCTCATAAATGTCATGGCTAGCTGCTGATATTGTAGAGGATCAGCCATCATCATATTAAAGCCCACATAATTGCCATAAGAACTAAAAGTAACGTACGGGACGATGTAGAGCAGATTATACGAGAACGCATCATAGTCTTGGGGCGTTTTTCGAAAAACGGGTTTAAAAAGATCCGTTCGAAGCACACGACGATCGGGGGTCGGGACAACATCCACATTCCATGTCGGTTCGGGAACCGCTGGAGCAATGAGAAGATCACTGACCTTAACGATCTGTTCATCAGGGCTGACGGACACAAGGTCACGCCCCATATCTGTCAGAGTCAAGTAAACCAGCCCCGACGAGGTCAAAACCGGCGAATAAACCCCCGTTACCTCGTGGGTCAGCTGCTTGATCATTTTCGTTTTTTGGTCAAAAAGGAATGCCTGACTTAGTCCATTAATGTCTGAGACGAAAATTAGATCAGAGCTTGGTGTTTTAGATAAGTCTCGAACGGGCACGGACAATATCACTTGTCGAGAACCTGACGGAATATCGATCAGTATCAGTTTGTTATCAAGCCCTGTACGAAGCGCGATATAGGCTTGTTTTGACGACATCAATAAAGGCGAGGTCATGGCATCAGCCGTTAAGATCTGGGATGTTGTCCCTTTTACATCCGTAAGCATCAACACTTCTCCCGATCCAACTGACTTAACCCATAGAATAGCACCATCAGCCACATCAAAATCATTAACATGTTCTGCGATGACGGTTTCTTGAACCCCGATTTTTCGCACAAGTTCTTGTTGTGTCTGATAGAGACTGGCTTGATCATATCGAAGAAAATAAAGACTACCCTCATCTACTAATGCCTTCCCGATAAGTAACGGATCTTCGAGTATCGTTTGGGGGGGCTCACTTGACTGAAGCGTCATTGCGACAATACGAGCAGGGGTATGAAAGTCATTCTCATACCAAACTAATCGATCCGATCCCGAAAGAGATAATTGATCACGCATTTGTGGCCCTGTCTGAAGAATAACACTAGGGGCTTCCTGTTTCGCACAATTGAGATAACGAAGATATTGATAGTCTTGAAATGATTGATAGACCTTGGGAAGGGGTTCCTTAATGACGGATTCAAACGCGCCTTCAAACCCGCCTAAATACGACTCACCACTAAATTCATGATAAATATCCATTAATTTTGTGCGGCCATACTGGTTGACGAGATAATCAATAAACTTCGCCCCGATAATATAAGGACCATTACCATGTGGCCACCGAAGCATTTGTCGATTAGTGATCTGTGCCAATGTGGGAAAGGACTTGGCTTTAGCAAATGCCATCATTTGTTCTTCAAAAGCCGACCCCAATAGTCGGCCACCTTGGGCCAAATATTTTTCATCATAGACGGCCTGACCTTCGACCATAAACTGGGGATAAAGGAAACCTTTACTACTTAATCGCTTTGTCAAACGATAGACAAGCGGGGTGGCGTTATTCATACCCAGATGGACAATGTGGGTCAGTTCATGAGCGATCAGATTATAAAGGGGTGGCTTACGAAACGGCCCGAGCATCGACTGTGAAATAGGCGATACTTCGATAACGATCATATTCGAAAAATAGTCAGCATAGCCATTGGCTTGATCATCTTGATCAGTAAACACGAGTTCAACTTTATCAGGCGGGATATAACCCAGAGTTCGCGTAACTTCTGAAAAGATCGGCTCGACGATGTCAAACGCTTGACCCGCTACTGTCGCGGTATCATGAGTATAGTACAAACGAAAATGCTCCGTCTCATAATACGACCACTTTAGTTCATGGGAAAAAGGATAGCCAAAAGCCA
>CAIUCY010000215.1 GCA_903897765.1 uncultured Candidatus Marinamargulisbacteria bacterium
CGCTAATCGTGTGATCAAGATCCAGGTCAACTACAATATAAAACGAGAAGAGACCAACGAAATCAATAATGATGAATTCTTAGCTCAAGTCGTTTTTAATTTTTAAGTAAAGGAGTAAGCGAATGCAAAAATTATTTATCAGAATATGTTTGATCCTAGCGGTGCTTCAACTTTCAGGGTTGTCCGTCGCAGTCGAAAGAAGCGTAGTTCCTGTCGTAAAGTTACCCATCGAAGATTGGACCGTTGTTGCGGCCAGTAAAGGATGGATACAAGCTGCGTATGCAAAATATGGTTCATCTGTTCAACTCGTTGATCCAGGCACAACAAGGATCAATGGGGCTGAAGCCTCGGTACTAGATCGTGGGGATCTTCACTTTGCTTCCAGAATGATCTACCCCGCGACTCAGCACAAAGTAAGCGGTGTTGATGCAGTTATTGTCTGGCTTTCTGAAAAATCGAACCCTTATGCCGCACCCCTTATGGCCTTATCTACGTCACCCATCAACAATATTCAAGATCTTAAAGGCAAAACCTTCTCAGCCAGTCGAATCGGTTGCGGATACACATCGCCTTATGAGATGTTCCAAGAGGCCAAATTACCCTTGGATACCAATCTTCAAAAAGGTCAAGTGCACTACGCCAATATGCTCAGCGGAACGGGGCTTACACAAGCCTTACTAGCAGGCAGGGTCGATGCGATCGGGTCGCACGTGGCGTTAACGAATGTGGCTCCTCTGGTCATTCAAGGGCTTGTAAAAGTAGTTGGCCGAAGTCCTGCTAATGGGGCTTATGTAAACTATGCCGGCCGAACAACGTACTTTGCGATGAAAAAGTTTGCGGATGAGCATCCCGAACTGGTTAAAGTATTCCTTGAAGAACGTGAAAAGACGAACAAATGGATTGAATCCCATGTAGATGAAGCCTCTGCAATTGTCGCCCAAGCCACTCGGGTTCCTCAATCCGTCGTTAAGTTCGGTATTTCTGATGCGTCTTGCATTAAGTACTGGAAAGGTGAACCGTCTTATACGGAGGCAACCAACTCGATCAAACAATTTCAGAAGTATTATATCGCCCATGGGGATGACCTGTTAACACGTCGCCATCTTTCTGATGAACAGATAGCTGGCTTTATTGATAAACGATTCTTCAAAGGTGGGGAATACTCGGTTTACGACTAAAAGGAAACGAGAATAACATGACAACAAGCACGCTAATAATGGATAAACCTAAAATAGCTGGGAAAAAAGAAGCCATCAAGGTTGCACCCGAAGCTAAGATCAAAAAGAAAAAGGTTAAACGCAACCTAAGTGGGTTCATTTTACCTTTACTCCTTTTGTTGTTATGGGAAATTATAGCAGCCAATCATTGGGTGAAACCTTACTTTCTACCTGCCCCACTTACAGTGGTCCACACCTTTTACCGAATGGTGCTATTCCAGAACTTCTGGACTGATTTTCAAACCAGTATTTTGACCGTTATTCAGGGTTTTATCGCTGGTGCAGTGCTTGGTCTATTGTTTGGTATTGGGTCAGGGCTATCCAAAAAGTTTGAGGTTTTTTTTGGTGGAACCCTGAACGGGATCAGACAAGTTCCCCCCATGGCATGGTTGCCTCTGATCATTCTTTGGATAGGCGTAGGTAATACGGCTAAAGTGGTCATTATTGCCAAAGCGGTATTCTTTCCGGTATTTTTGAATACCCTACAAGGTATTCGAAGCGTACCTAAAGAATATATCGAAGTGGCGAAGGTGTTTGAATACACCCGACTACAATTACTACGCTTTGTCGTATTGCCTTCTGCCCTCCCCTCAATATTTGTCGGTTTACGCTACGGCGCAGGTCTTTCCTGGGCCATGATCGTTGCGGCAGAAATGGTTAGTGGTTTACAAGGGCTTGGCTTTCTGTTGCTTCGGGCTCAAGAGCTATTGATCACTGACGAGCTTTTCGTTGTGATGGTTGTCATTGGTGTTGTTGGGTTTGGGATCGACCTTGTTATTCGAAGTATTGAAAAACGTGTATTGCGATGGAAAAAGGCCTACGAAGGCTAATCTAAAAGAAAAGGAGACATACCATGTCAAACAAAGAATCTCTTAGTGAATTAAATTTTACCATTTGCCCGGTTCTTGTAGCCTCACATGTTGCGGTTGCTAAGGGGTGGCTTGATGAAGAGCTCGCCAAAGTCGGGACTAAATCTCGTTATTTATACTCTCGACCGGCCACAGACTGGCTCGCTCACTTCACCCATGAACTCCCCGATCTCATTAGAGACGGCGGGAACAGCCCAGCTATTTGGGCCAAGGCTAACGGAGTAGAGACAAAGCTCATCGGGCTTACCTTCTCACGAAGTGCCGGTAAAATTATTTCTCGTCCTGATTCAGGGATCTATGCTCTTTCAGGTCTTAAAGGGAAAAAGATTGGTCTTTCAAAAAGGATACAAGATGATCGAATTGATTTTTGGCGAGCGACCTCTCATCGGGGCATTCTTGTTGCCTTAGAGATCGGTGGCGTTAACCGTAAAGATGTCGAGATCGTTGATATTGCCGCTGACGACCTTCATGATGATCATGGTCCGATCAACACCCCAGCCGAGAAGTGGACAAAATATGGATCTAAGAGTCATCTAAACCCCGAGGTTCAGGCTTTATTAGAGGGCAAAGTTGATGCGATCTATGTTAATTATGGTGCATTTGAAAATCTGGAGGAAGAGGGGAAGATCAAAGTCGTTGATGATCTTGATCGTTATCCTGACTGGACGCTTCGTATCGCTAATGGTCCATCAACCATCACGGTTAATGCTGATCTAGCCAATAACCACCCCGAAGTGGTAGTTGCTTACCTAAAAGCAGTTGTTAGAACAGGAAAATGGATCAACGAACATCCTGATGAGGCCGCCGAAGTGTACGCACAAGTCTCGACCATTCGTGATGCAAAAAAAGCCGCGATCGAACTTCGCAAGTACAACCTTGTCCCCAGTTTGTCAGGAAAAAACATTAAAGCTATTGAAATCGAGAAAAAACATCTCGTTGATGAAGGCTATCTCGAAAAAGATTTCGATCTTTCTTCGTGGGTTGATTCCAGTTTTCTCGAAGAAGCACTCAAAAACTAAAAAAATACAGGAGGTATTCGTCATGACAAAAACAAAAGAGATCGTATTTACTATTTGCCCCGTTGTTGCAGCCTCTCACGTTGCACTTTCGAAAGGATTTTTAAAGGAAGAA
>CAIUCY010000216.1 GCA_903897765.1 uncultured Candidatus Marinamargulisbacteria bacterium
ATATTCGCTGTGGTCGCTGTCAGGGCCGTTGAGGCTGCTCCCGCATTCGTTGCATAGTCCGCCGTGGTCGCGGAGTCAGCATTGGTTGCATAGTTGGCCGAACTAATGTTGGTAAGCCCTGAACCATTCCCTACAAAACCGGTAGCATTGATGGTGCCCGAAACATCTAATTTTGACTGGGGTGTAAGCGTTCCGATCCCGACATTTCCATTATAAGAAATGACTAGACCACGCGTGGGTACGGAAGGATACAGCTGAATTGAACCGTCGGGAGCATAAATTGTCGCACTGAAGCCTATACTTGCAGCAACAACAAGAAAAAGCGCACTCCGAAAGAGAAACGACGACCTACGATGGGCAACTTTATTATTCATTACCCCAATCATATACTAGTTTATTTTAAAAAAAAAGGGGGGGTTATCGTCTACACGTAATTAGCCAACGAGAACTTCCATCGGAAAGAACCGTTACCGAATCCCCTGGCGCCATTAAGGGAGTTAGTGAAAACCCCTCAATAAGCTGCCCAGTCTGCGCCAAAACGCGAACCCAATTTAGCGTCTGATCGACTTTTTTTATCGTAAATGATTGACCTTTAAAAAGCGTTGCATCGGGTAGTGTTAGATTGATGGGGTCAACGGGATCGGCTAGCACTACATTATCATCTGCATTAATGACCGTGGAGGCATTCACCTGTCGAAACTGTTGTTTAATACTTGTCGCAGTCAGAGCATTAAGCGCTGTGTTGGCGGTAACTGCCGTATCGGCTCGCAAAGCATAGGTAGCCTGTACGGCCCTTAACGACCAAACCACCAATTCCCTCTGAGGAAAAATAACGCCGTTAACACTGTATTCAAAATAATAGTTGGCGGTAGACGAAATAACCGTATCATCGATCGGGTTGGAAGATCCACCTAAAAGAACCGTATAGAGTCCCTCGTTAACGCTAACGGCCAGCTGGCTAGAATCCCAAACTGGAGCCCCCCCAGTGGGTTGAGTGTATAACTTGTAGTTCATCATGACCGTTCCTGTTACCGGCATCCCATCCACATTTCTTAGAAATCCCGTTTCTGCGATCATTTGTGACCAAGACAACCCAACGCCGATCAATAAAAAAAACAATAATCCTCTCATTTTTTCCCCTCATTTCTCTTCTCAGGGGTTATCTTGCCCAATAATAAAATAATTATGCATCATTTATTAAAAAGTTGTTTTGTTTAGAAAAGCCCAAGAAAGGGTATACATCTATTCAGGAGACTCTTGCCGATATGAATAAAGCAATTATGATCGTGATTTTATTAGGACTGTTTGCCGCAGATTTCTGTAGCATCATGGGAGGATACACCGCGGATTATCTCGATTACGGGATTGGAGCACGCATACTGGCCATGGGGAGTGCTGGACGGACCATAGCCTGTGACGCGACGACAGGGTACTGGAATCCAGCGGCCCTCCCTAATGTCATTGACTTCAATTTTAGTTCTATGTCGACCACCTTGATGGGAATGACAAAATATAGTCAATTCGCTGTATCGATCCCTTTGTCTAACTCAGAGGTCATCGCAGCCAGTTATCAGGGGTTAAGCTTAACTGCCATGGAGCTCCACGGACAAAATGGAGCCGATCCCAACGCAAATCCTGAAGGATACTTTAACTCAGGAAAAAACTCTCTGATGTTAAGTTATGGGCGAAAATTGTGCCCGAATTCAAATATCGGCATTACTGCAAAACTAGCCGATCGCAGCGTATTCAATAGCCAAGATAATGCTGTTGCTTTCGATGTTGGGTACTGGGCTGATGCGGGGATCATTCAATGGGGAGGGAATATTCGCAACGCATTCTCATTCGTTTGGGGTGACACCTCTGATCAATACCAAATGGATGCCGATATCGGCAGTAGTATCCACCTCAACAATTGGCTCTTTAGCCTTGATCTAGCGAGGATTATGCGAGGACCTATCGCATATTATCTTGGTGCAGAGTACTCGATGTTTTCGTTAGGGGATAGTTTTGGCATGAAACTACGAGGGGGGATAAACCCCGACGAAATTAGCCTTGGAGTTGGATTCGAAACCATGCCTTTTGTCCTTGATTATGCCCTGTTGATCCGACAAACCAGTTTGGATCATATCTTTTCTTTAGGATTATCGTTTGATGACAATGCCAAAAAGAAAGAGCAGAGTGCTGCCGATAAATGGTATCAAAAAACCATTTTGGCTCTTGATGATCATCAATTCTCCTTTGCTAGCCGTTTGGCTCACGAGGGTCTTATCGAGTTTCCCGATCATCTGGGCCTTCAGCATATTGAGAAGAACATAGGATTTGCACTATATAGTCTGTCACTAGATTCAGGAAGTGATCATCGTTATTCCTACCTGCTTCAAAATACGCTTTGTTTATACTTAAAGCAGGATTTCCCTAAAGCTTTAGACACCGTCGAATATCTAGTACAAAACTTTCAAAGTAAGCAGGCTATGGATATACGTGACATTATCGAGAAAAACGCCGGACGCATCAGTAAATATAAAGGCAAAAATATACTTGGGATGGATTTCCCTTCTTAACCTTGATATCCTGTCAGTTAGGTCAAAATGAACTTTTTTCGCTTTGCTTCTTTCACTGTTTTGTCGACTATCCTGCTTGGCTTCTTCACCATCAGTGTCGGTATTGACGCTCCACGATATTATAGAGACATTCTCCATCGCGACTCAAGGATGAACCTTGCAACCTCCAATTTCTACCTCAAATACTCCTACTTATCCAATAGCTCAGCACCTCTTATGACGCTAAACCAGACATTAAAAAAATATAATATATTTGATCAATTCGATGTTCCGAATCTGTTTAATAGTGGCCCTACGGCAGTATCCTTTAGCGTCTCTTCTTGGGTTGTTACCCCTGGTCAAATGATAACGATCAACATTCAAGCTAGCGAGGAACTTCGTGATTGGGGGGTCTTGGTCGACGGCATCACACAGGATTCTATGTTTAATGACAACAAGCAGATCGTTTGTCCCTATCAAACGTTATACACCCAAACTCATGTGTTTACGTTGAATGTTAGTATGGTTGATATGTTCTATAACGTTGGGAAATGGGAAATTCCCTTCACACTATACATGCTGAATGACAATATCCAGTGCGAGCTTTTAACCATCAATAGTGTGACACAAGTTCCTCAAGGTAATCCAAATGCTAAGGGTTTGATCTTCGCTTTGTCAGCCGCTCAAATGGATACTTTATGGGATGGCGTCAGTGTCGGCATCAGTATCAACACAACAAATTCCCCCTTTGATACCCTGAGACTCATCGATGGAACCTCGTACGAAACCCTCGCTGAAACGACAAACCTTACGTCCCTTGATAACCCCATAAATCTAGTCCTTTCTATACCTGCTTTGCTTCACAATACCCCTAGCCGGTATTTCTTGACGTTAGACCTTAGCCATAATTTGCCTATTGGTGCTACCTATAATATGGGGATATCCCAACTCACCACACATCTCCTTGAGGGCAGCCCCATTCAAAGCAACGTAAATTTTCAAAGCGCTATGATCACGGTCGTTGACCCTAGGATCCCCATTGTCTATGAAGGCCTAGTCGACGATTTCATCGGCACCACTCAGAACTTGACTCTTGATATTAAACATGGGGTTAAATTAGGCGCCGTCGACTTTATTCATTATTCGCTTCACGATATAACGAGTGGAAATTATGCCCCTTTTATTACGGGAAATTACCAAGCAAACTATATTATCTCAGAAGATTTCTATCAGATGATAAATAATCAATTTACCAACCTAAACCTTGTGAATAATCACAGCTATGTCTTTATGTTTGAGTTGATCGGGCTTAAAACGAGTTATCCTCTCTATTCATCGAACCTATTCCTTGTCGACACTACACCACCCGTTGCACCCGATCCCCTGCACCTTCAAACCTTTGATCTCTCTGCACCCGGAGCGGTTTTATCAAAAAATTCTCAACCACAAATCGGCATCCAATTATTTATGGACACCAAACAAACCCATGACCCAGAGTCGGGGGTAAGAGCCTTTCAACTCCGCAGAAAATCAGAAATCGAACCCGACTGGAAAATCATTGCGACGGGGAATGTCACCCGAGATGAATACATGATCACCCTTCAGGAAGCGACAAATGGACTCTATGATTACGCCTATTCGCTACAAAATAACGCGCATCTCTGGTCCGACTTTAGCATCAGCAAAGAGTTAGATCTACGTGGAAATGGGCTGCTGATCGATACGTTATTCAATAGTCCTAATCCCTTTGATAGTCGGCACCAAAATACCACACTCTATTACACCTTGAGAGAAAACGCTGCTGTGGATATCTATTTATTTGATATGTTCGGCTATCCTGTTCGACAATGGACGTTTCAATTGGGGTTAAAAGGCGGCCAAAAAAGCAATAGTCTCGTTTGGGATGGGACCAACACCTTTGGCGTTAAGGTTAGTAAAGGTGGCTATATTCTTGTCATGCGCGCCACCAACGCTCAGGGAACCCTGATGCAACGAAAGTATGCCATCGGGGTTATTCACTAAGATATTTCTATGTGAACTGGGCAGTTGCGACAAGAATTTCTCCAAATAATTATGAAGCCTTATATTATCTTGGTACTGCCTATTGCTTCTCGATTCTTTTCTATAATGTAGGGGTGGTAGTGTGGAGGGTTAGTGTATAGAATGGGATCGAACTTAAATTAAGGAATGTCGTTAATTTAAGATAACGGCTTATCCTAAATTAAGGCATCATAACGAAGCTATCTAAATTAAGCCGTTTCTTACCTTTTACAAGGTCTAAATGATAGCCAAATGTGCTAGCTATGTTTACGAAATTGCTGAGGCGCATATCTCGTTAGCGCTCTATCTTTTTCGGCCACTGGCAATTTATCCTGTTTTTTGACAAATGCCGAGGTAATAATGATCTTACTCCCGCTAAAAAAGAAACAAAGAAACCGATCCGGCATTGTACCACTAGTGTGGTTTATTAAACATGAAATTAAATATCGTAATATATACTGGATCACATTTCGTTCGACTCGAAACCAATGATATGATTAATGAGATGAAAATCATTATGCTTGATTACAAACACAGGATTCGTAATGCTTAACTGTGATGAAAAATATCCAAGTACTCTTTGTACATATACGACTGACCATACTTCTTGTCTTTGTTTTTTGGGACAAGAATTTTAAGCTCGACAAACTTATTAACGACCCTTTGTGCACCAGCTCTAGTAAACCCAGTCCATTTTTGAATTAAAGCGACATTTACAATTGGTTGGGCATAAAGATTAGGAAGAATAGTTGTAGCGCTCTGCGCCGATCTTGTCCCAAGCATCTGTATTTTCTGTCTATCTTGCTCTCGCAGCTTTGTTATCTTTGCAACAATATCTATGGCTTCTTTGGCAATTTCAATAACTCCATCTAAATAAAAATCGATCCATGTCTCGATATAACCATTGTGATACTGGGTAAGTCTTTCATAATAGACTTTTTGGTGTTTTTTGAAGTAAGAGGACAAAAATAACAACGGTTTCTCTAATAAATTTGCTTTCCATAAGTAAAAGGTAATTAGCATTCGTCCTGTTCGACCATTTCCATCTAAAAAAGGATGAATGGTTTCAAACTGACCATGAAGTATTCCTGCCTTAATCAAAGGTAATATTAGGTCATCCGCTTGAATAAATTTCTCCAGATCGTCCAAGGCCGCAAGCATTTCACGAACAGGTGGAGGAACAAATCTTGCATTATCAGGCCGTGTACCCCCTATCCAGTTTTGACTTCTTCGGAACTCGCCTGGATCAGAAAAATGTGTTGATCTTGCCCCAAACATCAACTCACGGTGTAGCTCTCTAATTAAGCGCAAGGATACTGGAAAATCATCATCAGTCACTCGCTTCAGTCCAAAATTTAATGCTTTAATATAATGTTGAATATCATCTACGTCTTCGGGGATGCTCGCATTCACTGAGGCATCCGATTCAATGGCATCAATCATGGTGGCTTTTGTTCCTTCAATTTGACTTGAAGCGGCTGCATCTTTTCGAATATACATGGATAAAAAGAAGTTGGCATCGGGAAGAAGTCTTGTTATTCCGTCTAGTTTCCCAAGCAATAAAGTGGCTTCATTGTTTTTTTTCAAAATGATAGGACTAAAAATAAATCCATCTTTAGGTGGGAAGGAATTTGGAATAAATGCTTTAAATCCTTCGGGTTGCTTTACAAGCTCTCCCATTTTTTGAGACTTCATCTTTGTATCCC
>CAIUCY010000217.1 GCA_903897765.1 uncultured Candidatus Marinamargulisbacteria bacterium
GTTGAATGTGGGGTTTGATGCGTCAATAATTCGTGTTGGGGACGCAGCCACAAGATTTTGTGAAAAGAGAATAGGGCTAATGTTTGAAACCGATGTATCCATAATGTATACTCTAGCAGAAATAGTGATATGATGGAACTTATCTATTATATGCATTGTTGTATATATATTGGTGCGAAAGGAGTTGGTTATGTCTATTTATAAAGGGATACTGCTTTTGGTTGTTTCGATGATGATGACGCTATCTTTTCCCAGCGTAGAAATGGGCCTTCGTATGGGGACGATGTATCCGGATAATGATACTCAAGTTCTGCAAACTTTTGGAACTGATTTTAGTTGGCAGGGTGTCGTTGGATTTCTTGATGATAGTGGTTGGGAAATTAGAGGTACACTTGCCCAATACGGTAATTTAAGCCATTACCCCCAAGATATTGCTTCAGCGAATGGTTTGCGAGTTGATATTACGTCCCTTTATGCCTCTATGATCTATCATCTATCTCCCAAAACAGCAAAATTTCAACCTTATTTAGGAGGCGGAGTTGGCGCCTATTTTGTTAACTATAACGATGTTTATGGCCAGTTAAGTTCCGAAACCAAGTTTGGATTCCACGCATTAGCGGGATTTAAAGTTGCCCTAAACGATGATGTTTCGATCGTTTCAGAGTATAGCCGGCATTTTGTGCCGGCTTCATTTACCTATATGTTCTCTTCCGCTAAGAACTTTGATCTATCTTCGTTTACCCTTGGGGTCGATCTTCTTTTGCCCGAATATACAAAAGCAGCTGCGCCAACCTATAAATACTCGCGTTACGAGGAAGAGCTGCTCATTGAGATCCAACAAACCCGAAAAGAGTTGGACGATATGCGAAAAAAGCGACAAGACGCTCAACAGCAGATTGACGATTTCTATATGACGTCCGATCCGAAAGACCCTTCTTTCGACATAAAATACACTCCTATCAAGTTTTTAGAATCAAAGCTGATCGTGATGGATCGTCAGATCGAGAAAGCGCAAGCATCCGTTCTGGAGCTCAGTAGGACATGGGAAAAGGAACACTCGGCCGCTCAACCGGTTGATACCCAGATCATCTATTTAGAGAATAATTATCGATATTCTCCTTATGGGCTACAGATGCAGCAAGGCTACATCGTTCGTCCTGGATTTTTTCATCAGGCCCATTTTAGTTATGATTGGTCGCCCCCCGTGGTTGTAAACGTAACGACCCCTGTCACGGTAGACGAGAAAAAGGCTTTTGTTGAGAAAAAACAGCAACGTTTACAAGAACTGAAGGACAGACCGCTACTTTAGATTTCGGTTGGGTTCCTAAATTGAGGGTAGGCCGCTAACTGTTGCTGATATGCTTCGAGGGTTTGTTGTCGGTGTTTAAGGACTTTTTGTCGCTGTTCGAGACAAAAGGTTGTCCATCGTTTCTTTTCAAGCTCGCTAAGTATATCGTTGTAGTTTCGGCCTTTCCATCGAAAGAACATCTCAGGAACACGAAGGTCTTTTGTTGAAAGGGTTAAGGTCGGTAAGTCAACGAGTTTAACTTTGTGAAGGCGGGTAAACGCGTCACGATCGTTATCGCTAAAGAACCCACCCGAATATATCTGTTGGTCAGGGTCGTCAGATGGATTTTCACGTTGCGGCTCTTTGCCGTAGATGATCGTCAGCTTTTTGATGATCTCCTTTTCTGCTTTCATCAATTTATCAAAATGCTGTTGGCAAACCGCTTTCGAAATATGGAGTCGGTTATAAGAGTCCTCATCCAGAACGGACACAGGCGCCAGAATGGGGCATTTATTAAATTGAATGCCCTTCAGGCGAATTCGATGGTCATAGTCGGGGTCATCCTTGCTAACAAAGATCAATCGCTCGACCTCATCTATCGGAAGTCGAATAAGGCTTTCAGGGTCGTAGCGAAGGTCATAACTGATAACATAGTTTTGTCGAAGCGGATGAGCTAGCATGGGAAGCACTAAGGAGGTGCAGCCGTGTTCGGAGGTCAGCATCCGAGAGGTGTGCACCCATATCGTCTTTTCTTTCAGTGATATCATTTTGGAAACGGCATTTTTATCCCGATGGGAAAAGCAGTAGGTAAAGAGCCTTGGATTGTTTTCATAGATAAGCCGAGCTAAAGCGATGGTGTTTCAGACATCGACCAACGCATCATGGGAGGCCATATCGGTCAGGTGATTGGCTTTGGCAAGATCTTCGAGCCGAAAAGAGGGCTTCTGGTCTTCGTTAAGTGGCCACGTTATATTGCCGGGACGAAGGTCATGGGTTAGCCGAACCATGTCGATAAGGTCCCAGCGGGAATTCCCATCGGCCCATTCTCGACGATAAGGGTCATAGAAATTGCGATACAAAGCGTTGCGGATGAACTCATCGTCAAAGCGAACATTGTTATACCCTAGAACACAGGTTTTCGGAACCGAAAAAATAGCATTGATCCGATCAATAAACTCGTTTTCACATAAGCCCTTTTCAAGGGTTTCTTCAGGGGTGATGCCCGTCAAGATACAGGCCTCGATATCAGGAAGATAGTCGGCTGTGATTTTACAATACAAGACAACGGGGTCCTCAATGATCTGCAATTCCTCATCGGTTCGGATACAGGCAAACTGGGCGATGCGATCCACCTGAGGGTTGATCCCAAAGGTCTCAAGATCGTAGAAAAGGAAAGAGGGTTTAGTCATTGTTTATAGTATACGAGAATATCGATTGTTTTTGATAGAACGAATTTTCTGGGATTATGAGGGTTTTTGTTCGAAGAATTTATAAAGACATATAAATTTGCTTTTCGGAGGGGTTGAATTGAATAAGAAGATCGTAAGTATCGCAGGTCAGCCAAAATTAATGACTGAAGCTGAACGGCTTTTAACTAAAGTAACAATTCAAAAAATAGAAGCGCTCAATGACTATAGAGAAAAAGGTATTCAATTCGCTCAACTTTACTTATTGATGCGATCTGAACAGGGCAAAACGGAGATTCTTGGTACTGCTATAAAACATGGACTATCGATTGAAGAAGTTATGCTTCCAACAATATTGCTAAACCAAAAGGGATCAATATCCTCAAATGATCTAATTATATCTGCATCTGAACTGTTTAAGGTACTTGGCAGTAACGAAATGGTGAAGAAATTATCCGAAGAAGGTTTCGATTTTGATTTATTCCAATCTGTCGATCTGCTTAAAAATTCCATAATCACGCTAAAAGATTCCGACACTAAAAGCCCTTTTGTTTTTAAAGATATTTGGCCGAAAGTAGTGGCCAAGCTTATTTCATCGTGTACAGACGAAACAGAAGCACGATCACTGTTTGGATCGGTCGTTGATGTCAATTCTTTGGATGATCCTGATAACACAGGAGAAGAACCCTTTAGTTTTAATCTATTGGATATTATTAAAAAATCAACGTTGGAAGATCAGTCGTATATCACTAAAATATTTATCTTATGGCAAACGGATTTTGTTCGGGGTTTATTAAAAGTAGACGAGCCTGAGACTAATAATGAGCGACTTCAGGGCTTAGCTTCGGTTGTTTCGGGCATATTTTTTGGATTATCAGATAAGCATGCCCTCGACGTATTTAAAATTCTTGAATCACTCCCAAACAAGAGCGATATATTTCAAAACATTTTAAATCAAACAAGTGCTGAGTTTCAATTCCGCCCAGCATCGATGTTGGTTGACCACCTGATCGAAAAGGATGCCCAAGCAAAGAAGAAACACCCTGAACAGGTGTTATCCGCTATCGCGAAACTTGTGGATTCAATTGAAAGGGATGAAGAGGCGATAAAGCTATTAGGTTATATCGATGGCAAAGGGTTGCAGGGCTTTAATGTGCTTTCCTTTGGGGAACTCATGGATCCTCAATTTCAAACTCGAGCCACAAAGTATTATTTAAGTAAACAAATATCCTCGAATAAAACACCGTTAAGCGACCTCGACGTTTTGAAAAATACTCCATCAAAAGAAAAAGCAAAATTGGCTGTTTTGATCTATAAACTGCGAATGCACGAGATCTCGACACTATCGGATGCCGAGCTGTCAGAGAAAACTCGATTAGCCCGTTTAAAGAAACTAGCAGTATCATTGTTGGGATCAATTGATGACGTTGCAATAAAGAGACAAGTTGCCGTAGCCCTTGTAAAGGCAACGATCGATCATTCTTTAGACGACGAAGCGTTAAAAATATTAAATAAAACTAACCGCCTTGCCTTGAATAATATAGAAGATGTATTCGCTGTAAAAGACGCTCCGTTCTTTATTAATGATGATTGGGCCGCTATTGCGGCTGTCTTATTGATAACAGTTGAAAATGATAAAGACATTAAAGATCTTTTAGCGGATATATTGAAAATTGAAAAGATCCTGTCTAGAGAGAAAAAACTGATCCAAGAGAATGATTCAGACATCGAAAGAATGGAAGTATTCGCAAAATCAATTTCGGATCAAGCGGGGGCAAAAGTAAGAACGCCTTCCAGTGATGCTATTATCTATATATGTGATAATTTGGGCGATAAATTACCTCAAGTTATTCAAGCCTATGCAGAACTTCAACTATTGGCTCTATCGAAATCTCAAAATATTGCTGGACATAAATTAACGGCTATAGAGACCACTGTTGGAAAAGAGTTGGATAGAGTTGCCTATGTGCTAGCCAGTTTATTTAAGTTTATGCCGATCTCAGAAATGGATGCTACCCACATTTTAACGAACATGATCCATTTATTTGATAAAGAGAATCTCCTCAAGCAAGATAATAATCATCCCTTTAATGTTTTTATCTATTCGGTGGCCATGAACTACTACTGGCTTTACACCCACACAATATTTTCAGATGAAGAGTCCGATATCAAGACATCAGTTGGGAAGTTGCCTTCCTTGGCCTCTGAAATTACAAAGGCTTTGTTGA
>CAIUCY010000218.1 GCA_903897765.1 uncultured Candidatus Marinamargulisbacteria bacterium
ATTGGGAGGTGGAACGCAGCTACATGAAGAAAGAGGCACTTGTTGTCGTCGTGGCACGGTTCAAAGATAGATTTAAGCAACTAGAAGTCGCTTAATGGGGAAGTTTACGATGCTAAATTGCGAACATTTCTGGACAGGATCGTTTTTTCCCTTCTTGATATTGCCTAACATAATCTGCTTTCCCTTTCTTGATTCGACGAATACCTATGCCAAAACAAATCTTGAAACGCTTCAACATGGCGATGTTATCGTCGCGGATAGTCAAACAGCCGGTCGAGGGCAGAAAGGGCATCATTGGCGATCTGATGTTATCGGCAATATTTATGCCTCTATCATTCTAAAACCGCTCAACGTAAAACCAGATGAATTGCCGATGTTGACCCACGATCTCGCTAGAGCCATTATAATAACCCTAGCGGATTATGATGTTGTTGCTACCATGAAATGGCCCAACGATGTTATGGTCGAGGGTAAAAAGATCGCGGGCATCTTGGCAGAAGCGGTCACACAGGGACAACAGGTAAAAGGCGTCGTTTTGGGGTTTGGGGTCAACCTCGCTTTGCCCCAAGAGATCGTTGAGACCATCGACCAACCCGCGACCTCGTTAAATCTATTGTTAGGGAAAGTGGTCGATCGGTATACGTTTTTGGGGAGGGTGATTGCGAGATTTATGTAAATTGTCAAAATGAATGACAAAATACATAAAAAAGGGAGGCCGATTGGCCTCCCTTTTTTATAATCAATATTTCGAAAAATTACTTTCCTACTGCATCCGCGAGTTTTTGATACTCATCCCACATCGCTTGGGGCATATGCTCGCCGAACTGGTCGAGATAGGCTTTGATATCCGCGACTTCGCCTTCCCATTCGTGCATGCTCACATCGAGAAGTTTTTCCATTGTCGAATGATCAATGTTTAGTCCTTCAAGATGCATTTCGTTAATATTTGGGACAAGTCCGGTTGGGGTTTCTTTTGCGCCAACTTTGCCAGCGATCCGGTCTATCATCCACTTTATGACGCGAATATTGTCGCCAAACCCAGGCCACATGAATTTAGCGTTCTCATCAACACGGAACCAATTCACAGAAAAAACTTTGGGTGGGTTCGTTAATTTGCTGCCCACATCAAACCAATGACCGAAGTAATCACCCATGTTATACCCACAAAAGGGGAGCATTGCCATCGGATCACGACGGATCACGCCTTGTGCGCCTGTCGCAGCGGCTGTTGTTTCTGAACCCATTCGAGCGCCCAAGAATACCCCATGATTCCAGTCAAAGCTTTCCATCACCAGCGGGACAAGCTTGGCACGACGCCCACCAAAGAGGATCGCTGAGATCGGTACCCCTTTCGGATTATCATATTCGTGTGACAAGATGGGACAATTATAAATGGAAGCGGTAAACCGAGAATTGGGATGAGCGGCCTTTGTTCCGGTGGCCGGATCAAAGACTTTGCCTTGCCAATCGAGCAAGTTGTCTGGACGTTCACCATCAAGACCTTCCCACCATGGTTCGTTTTTGTCTAAATCAATGGCTGTATTGGTGTATATCGTAGGGAAGAATTTTGTCCCATGAAGTGTTTTTAGCATATTGGGGTTGGTTTTTAACGAGGTGCCTGGTGCGACACCAAAGAATCCGGCTTCAGGGTTTATCGCCCACAAGCGTCCATCGGGGCCAACATTGAGCCATGCGATGTCGTCACCAATAGTCCAGATCTTGTAACCGGGAAGGGCCGATTCAAGCATGGCGAGATTTGTTTTTCCGCAGGCACTGGGGAGTGCTGCCGCAATGTAGGTTGTCTCGCCCGTAGGACTTTGAATACCCATGATCAGCATGTGTTCCGCTAGCCAACCTTCTTGTTTGCCTTCCCAAGAGGCCATGCGCAGGGAAAAGCATTTTTTGCCTAGCAAAGCGTTCCCACCGTAGCCCGAACCAATGCTCCAAACAAGACCTTCTTCAGGAAAATGCATGATCAGACGATGGTCAGGACTTAAATCCCCAATAGAATGGAGTCCTCTAAAAAAGGTAGAACTCGTACCAATACGTTTAAGGGCTTCAGTCCCCATACGGGTCATGATACGCATATTGATAGCAACATAGGCGCTATCGGTTAACTGTACATTTGCTTTTGCATAGGGTGAATCTGGGTGCCCCATCATATAAGGGATAACATACATGGTGCGTCCCTTCATGCAACCACGTGATAATTCGGTTAGTTTGGCTTTGGCTTCATCAGGATGCATCCAGTTATTGTTGGGGCCTGCTACTTCTTTTTTAGAGTGGCAAATAAAGGTCAGGTGTTCGGTTCGAGCCACATCCGTTGGGTCGGTACGGTGATAAAAAGCATTGGGCCAACGGGTGTCATTAAGTTTGCGAAAAACAGGTTCTCCGTTGATGGTTTCTTCTTTGATCCCGATCTCGATCAAACGTTTTGCCTCTTCATCGCTTCCATCGCACCAGTAAATTTTATCTGGCTGTGTAAGCTCTGCTTGTTGCGTAACCCATTCTTCCAACGCTGTGACCATCGCACCCTCCATAGTGTAGAATTTCTGACCACCGAAACAGTGGAATTTCTGTCAGAATAATGTACTTGAAGCCCATCGTCAATACGACTACAATACGTCCTACCATGATCATTACTCGTTTTGCACCGAGCCCTACAGGCTTTTTACATATAGGCGGTGCACGAACAGCCCTTTTTAATTATTTATATGCCAAACACACGGGGGGTAAATTTATCCTTCGTATGGAGGATACCGATGCGGTGCGTTCAAAGCCTGAATTTGCTGAGGGCATTATGAATGGGTTGTCTTGGCTTGGCATCCATTGGGATAACGAAGTGGTTCCGTATCAATCCCAACGTCTTGATCGATATGCCTATTATGTCGACCTACTTCGAGAAAAAGGGTTTGCCTATGATAAAGATGGGGCTGTTTATTTAAAAGGCAAAGGCGAGGAGCTTCCCGACTTTGTTATTGTCAAATCGGATGGCATGCCTGTTTTTCATCTAGCCGTTGTAGTGGATGATATTGATATGGGCGTTAACGTCATTATTCGCGGTGTAGATCATTTGACGAATACCGACAAACATCGCTTGATCTATGACTACCTAGGGATATCTCATCCAACGTATTATCATGTGCCACTTATTGTTGACGAAAACAATCAACCCTTAAGTAAGCGACGAAGCGATACCAATGTCGAATTCTATCGAGACCACGATTATTTGCCAGAAGCCGTTTTCAATTTTTTGGTTCGACTAGGATGGGGTCATGGAAACCAAGAGGTGTTCTCTCAAGAAGAACTTATTGCTTATTTTGATGTGATCAAAGTATCCAAAAACCCTGCAAAGCTTGATTTTCGTAAATTAGGTTGGCTTAATATTCAATACATTAAGAAATCCTCGCTTGATTCTCTTCTGCGATTTGATAAGCCAAATTTAAAAGTAATGATCGGTAAAGCAACAAAAGACCCTGTCATGGCTGATTGTTTAAAAGAACTTCAACAAAAAGCCAACGATATCGCTGAATTAGACCTGCTTTGCGCTCCGTTTTCTCAAGACATTGTTATATCCGAAGCTTTTTTGCAACACCTCAACCCAGAAGTATTATCGTTGCTTTCTGACTTATTGGAGCGGCTTAAGGTGACCGCCGATTGGAGTAAGATATTTATTGAGTCTACCTTCCATGCTTTTATGGAAAGCCATGCTCTAGCCATGAAAGATTTAGCTCCAACCATTCGTGTCTTATGCACAGGGACGACAAAATCTCTTGATCTTTATTCGCTTATCTATTATATGGGTCGTAATAAAACGATCGAACGACTCTCTCGATAAGCGATGTTAGTTTTTGGTATTGAGTCCTCCTGTGATGAAACGTCAGCCGGCGTGGTTCGTGGAGGAAAACAAATATTGTCTCATGTTGTATCGACACAAATTAAAGCGCATCAGGTGTATGGTGGCGTTGTTCCCGAGATGGCTTCACGATTGCACGTGCATCATTTGATCCCTGTTCTTGAAGCAGCTAAAAACGAAGCCGGCGTCGCGTGGTCGGATATTGAAGGTATCGCCTTTACGGTTGGTCCTGGGTTGATGGGATCGCTCGGGGTTGGTGTTTCGGCTGCTAAAGCGATGGCTTCATTTTTAAAAGTGCCCATGATAGGGGTAAATCATATTGAGGGGCATATCTATTCCAACTTGCTCGATCAATCCGAGGACTTCCATTATCCCGTTCTGGTTCTTGTGGCATCAGGTGGACATACCCAGTTGATATTAATGCGAGAGCCCTTTTTGTATGAGTTGCTAGGGAATACACTGGATGATGCGATAGGTGAAGCCTTTGATAAATCTGCGCGTACACTGGGGCTAGGTTATCCGGGGGGGCCTGCGATCGACAAAATCGCTCAAAAAGGTAATGCAAAATCGCATAGTTTCCCGCATGTTCGCACCGAACGGGATTTAGACTTTAGTTTTAGTGGTTTAAAAACGGCTGTTCTTCGATATAATCAAGAACTCGGGCTATCGAATCTATCTAAGGACGACCCTCAAATTGCAGATTTCTGCGCATCATTGCAGATGCGTTTAATTGCGGAACTTACAAAGAAAACATTCTTAGCGGCGCAACGTTACCAAGTCAAACAAATCGTCATTGCGGGCGGCGTTTCAGCTAACTCTGCTTTAAGAGAGCAGATCAAAGGCGCGCCCGCTGGTGTCCTTGTTTCAATGCCTTCGCTTAAGTATTGTACCGACAATGGCGTGATGATAGCGGCGGCTGGCCATGCTCGCCTAATCGCTGGTGAATCCACACCAATAGATGTGGTGCCGAACCCCTCCTTGAGGTTAGTGCCAAGGGTCGCTACTTCCAGACAACTTTAATAAACTTACGTTTACCAACCTTGATGATGGCATTGGTTGTGGTGGCTAAGAAAGCAGAGGGATCTGTTGTTTTTTCTTGATTGACCGTCACACCACCCTGAGAGATGAGCCGATGGGCTTCTTTGTTGCTATCAACAAGCTTTAATTGTGTTATCCACTTAAACAAGGGTTGATCTATTTTTTCGACCACGATTTCGGTTATCTCATCGGGAACATCTTTATTCTTAAACAAAGAGTCAAAGTGTTGTTCCGCGAAAATGGAGGCTTCTTTACCATGATAAAATGCAACGATTTCTTTGGCTAAATCCATTTTTATATGGCGAGGGTTTACGGCCCCATCAGCAAGAGACGTTTTAGTATCGGCCAATCTTTCAGGACTAATATTGGTGAGTAGTTCATAATATTTGGCAATAAGCGTATCGGGGATGGACATGAGCTTTCCAAGCATTTCTTCGGGTGCATCGGTCAACCCAATATGATTACCAAGGCTTTTGCTCATCTTTTGGACTCCATCAAGCCCTTCAAGTATGGGCATAGTGATGACCACTTGAGGTGTTTGCCCAAATTCCTTTTGAAGATGCCGTCCAACCAGCAAATTAAATCGTTGATCGGTTCCGCCGAGCTCAATGTCGGCTTCTAAATGGACGGAATCATAACCTTGTAATAGGGGGTACATAAACTCATGAAGACTAATGGTTTGATTGCTTGTAAAGCGTTTGTGAAAATCATCTCGCTCTAGCATGCGAGCTACATTATACTTGCCAGCTAACTTAATAATATCCTTGGCGCTCATTTTCCCAAGCCAATCATTATTATAGACAACCGTTGTCTTGTTCCTATCGAGAATTTTGAAGATTTGGTCTTGATAAGTTTTAGCGTTAATGAGAACGTCCTCATCAGATAATGCTTTGCGGGTCTTTGATTTGCCGGATGGATCACCGATAGTTGCGGTAAAGTTCCCGATCAAAAAAATGACGTCATGACCGAGTTCTTGAAATTGCCTAAGTTTTCGCAATACAACAGTATGGCCGAGATGTAGATCAGGTGCGCTTGGGTCTGCACCAAACTTGATCCGAAGCTTTCTGCCCAATTTTAGTTTTTCTGTTAGCTCGTCGGGGCTGATACAATCGACGATCCCTCTAAGTAATTGAGCCGGCATAGCATGAAATCCTTTCTATTCAGGGTGATGTTTGTTAATATACCATACCTATATGGTCTTTGAAAAACGTGTGCCCATTCATACAGGGCTTAAGAGCCGACGCCGAGCGACAACCGCTTTGGGAAAAAAACCAAAAAAACCGGCAATGACAGAAAGCTTAACCCGCGCTTTGATCCGTGTTGGGCTGACCGTTTTGGTTGTTATTGTCCTTGCGTTGGGGGGATATATGACCTACTTAGCGTTTACGCTTCCTGATGTTCGAGGGATCACCAAGACCCTTCCCAATGAAAGTACTCGCATTTATTCAGCCGATGGGGTTATTCTTGCCGACCTTCATCAAGAGGAAAATCGAAGCATTGTTCCTTTGTCACATATCAATATGGCGATGCAAAAGGCGGTTGTAGCCCTAGAGGATGCTCGGTTTTATCACCATCATGGCATTGATCCCATCGGTATATTTCGGGCGACAGTCGTTAACATTATTCGTCAGGAAAAGGCCCAAGGTGCGAGTACCCTTACTCAACAATTAGCGAGAAACCTTTTTCTGAGCAAGAAGAAGCGTTTTGTTAGGAAAATACAAGAAATCGTTTTGGCGTTTAAGTTGGAGCGTCATTATACAAAAGATGAAATCTTGGAAATGTATCTTAACCAAGTCTACTGGGGCCACAATGCCTATGGTATCGAGGCAGCGGCGACTCAATATCTTGACAAGCATGCCGAAGAGTTGACCATCGCTGAGAGTGCTTTATTGGCAGGCATGCTTCAAGCTCCGGAGTATTATTCTCCGTTTAAAAACCCTAAAGCAGCCCTCGATCGAAAAGATGTTGTGTTAAAACGAATGATGAAAACGCGACTTATCAGCAAGTCACAATATGACCAAGCACGTGCGCAGCGGATCAAGTTCGCTTCGCGTCAACGCCTCAAATTTAAGGCGCCCTATTTTACGTCGGTGATCGTAGAAAAGCTGATTCAAATGTATGGCGAACAAGGGGTTTATAATGGAGGATTAAAGGTTTACACCCCCATCAACTATAGGATGCAGGAGGCAGCCGAGGACGCGGTTGATCAAGCCATTGTTAAAGGAAAAGCGGATAGTCTTGGTTTTACTCAAGCTGCCATTTTGGCGATGGATTCAAATACGGGTCAAGTTCTGGCGATGGTGGGTGGTTATGATTTTCTTCACAACCAATTCAATAAATGTACGCAAGCGACGCGTCAACCGGGTTCATCATTTAAACCGTTCATCTATTTATCAGCCTTAGCTAAAGGGGTG